>UQOT01000036.1 GCA_900542675.1 uncultured Eubacteriales bacterium
TCGTTCCCGTCCGCCGCAGGCTCGCTCCACTTGACGTCGATTGCCTTATCTCCCGCTGCCAGTGTTACATTTTTCGGCGCTGACGGCTTGTTCTTTACCATATCGTCAAGAACCGTTACTCGCGTCTTGTTCGATGGTTCGCTCTCACCGAGGACGTTAAGCGCCGTTACGTATACATCGTATCTTGCTCCTACCGTCACTCCCGGCGTTGTTTCGCTCACTTCGGGTATTCTTCCCTTTATCTCGCTGTCAGACACTTCAAGCTCACTCATCGGCGGCTCTATTACTATCTCTTCGCCTCCGTCTAACGGTATTGCGTGTAATTTATACCCCGTTATCGGTGTCTTTTCATCCGTCGGCTTTGACCAGTCAAGCGTTATCGCTCTGTCGGCTCCGTCTGCTCCAAACAAGTTCACTGCCTTCGGTACCGATAAGGTCTTTACAAGCCCCGTTGACGCGGTTCTTCCATCTCCTGCGCTGTTTACCGGCGTTATGCTGAACTCATACTCCGTATTGCTCTCAAGTCCGCTTACTATCGCCGTTCTGTTCGCGCTGTCGACCTTTATGTTCTCTTCGCTTACAGCGTTTGTTCCGACTCCCGCTACTTTATAGCTCAGTATCGGCAGTCCGCCTGTCTTGTCATCCGCCGGCGCAGTCCACGTGATTACCAGATTGCAGCCGCCGTCCGTATAGCCCGGCTTTACCTCGATATTCGTTACTTCCTCTGATGTTGTTCCCGGCGTTCCCGACATCGGTGCGGACATTGCTCCCTCGCCTACGTAGTTCCGCGCTGTTACCGCTACCAAATACGGCTTGCCGTTATCCAAATTCTCTATTGTCGCATTGGTTGTATTTCTGTCGAATACCGACTCATACTTTCCGCTCTCTGCGTCATATATGTAGACGGTATAGAGCGTTATCTTTCCCGCATTCTTCTCAGGCTCCGTCCACTCAAGCGTCAGCGTTCCGCTGCCAGATACCATACCCGTTATCTCGGGCGCCTGCGGCGTTCCCGGCGTTACTGTTACCGTCTCGCTTTCAAGACTTGTTCCCAGTGCGTTTGCCGCCTTAACCACGAAAGTATACGGTGTTCCGTCTGTCAGTCCTTCTATCTTCTGTGTATATGTTTCCTTGCCTTCTACCGCTGTAACTATCGTATCAAGCGTATAGCCCGACGCCGCTGCGCGGTATATCTCATAGCTCGTTGTCTTGTAGGTCTCGCTCACGTCTGCCGACGCCGAGAAACTTATCTCTGCGCTGCCTACTCCCGCCTTGATACTTACGTTCTCGGGCGCTGCCGGAACTCCCGTCATTATCTCGTATCCCTTTTCGGGTACTGCGCTCTTTAGTCCTTCTGCGTTTAACGCTACTATATAGAACTCGTGTGCAGGCGCTCCGTCTGTTACGTTCTTAACCGTCGCCGTCGTTCCGTTTATCTCAGCATCGACTTTTTCTCCGTCTAAGTATACTTCATACTCCGTTATTCCCGCGCCGTTGCCGTTTGGCTTGGTAAATTCAAACGTGAACTCTCCTACTCCCGGCGTTATGCTCACTATCTTCGGTGCGTCCGGCTCTGAAAACGGGGTTACCTTGACAGCTTCGCTCAGTGCGCTGTCGCCGTGCCTGTTGTGCGCGAGTACAGTTATGCTGTACTCCTTGCCGCCGCTCAGGCCTTCTATGAGCGCACTCGAGGCTGACTCTATATCATTGTCTGAAACTGTAATTGTCTTTGCAGGTTCCTCCGAGCCGTTTAAGAACACTCTGAACTCTGACGGATCAAAATTTGCGCTTGTCGACGCATAGCTCCATGTTATGTATGCTCCGTTCTTTCTCGCCGACGCCTTTACATTTGTCACGTCCGCAGGCGCTCCTATTGTTATTGTCACCGGGTCGGAGAGATTTCCCAGCTGACCGAACGTGCTCAGCACCGCCACCTGAATTGTCAGCGGCTGACCCATCGGCCGCAGGGTTAACGTATTCGTATTCTCCGTTCCTTCTACAGAGCTTACGCTAACTCCGTCCTGGTATATCATAAACCTGTCTATGTACTGCTTTACCTCATCGGTGTACTGCTCCATCGGCCATGTTACAGTGAGGTCACCGTTTATGTTTCCTACCGCCGTTACTCCCTTCGGCGGCTTGATCGTTCCAAGCGTTATACTCTTCGGATCCGAGCTCGTTCCGCTCTCGTAGTCCGTTCCCGTTACCGCGTTGTACGCTACTACCGTTATATCATAATTTGTTCCGTTCTTTATTCTTATGTCGTTTATTGTATATTCTGTCGCGTCAGGCGGAAGCATTCCCGTTAAATTCATCTTATACGTTCCGTTTATGTACACGTCATATCCGATTATCGGTGTATCTCCGTCGTCCTTCGGCGCTGTCCATACTACTCTGAGCGGCAGTGTTGCCTCTGTTCCCACTCCCGACTCAAGCTCGGTTATTACCGGCTTGCCCGGCTTTGAGTTTGTGTACAGCTCCGCCGTGCCTGTCTCGCCGGATCCTGCTGCGTTTATCGCGCATATGTTCACTTCATACTTATATCCCGGTTCAAGGTTTGCGATTGATATATTCATCGCGCCCTTAGTCGTGCCGGAGAATGCCGCATTGCCCTTTTCGACCGCGTCATACTCACCCGTTGCTATGTTCTTTACTCCGACCTTGTATACCGCTACTGAATAATCCGTTACAGCCGCACCGCCGTTATTCGTCGGTTTTGTCCAGCTGATATCGGCTGTCGTGCCGCTTGTCGCTTCCGCTATTATATCTCTCGGCGCTCCTGCATTGATCGCAGGCGTTATCGGATTTTTAATCGAATTTTCTCCGCCTTCGCCGTTTGCATTTATCGCCGTTACTCGCACGTTATATGACGAACCGTTTGCCAGCCCTTTTATTACTACCTCAAAACTATCGAGCGTCTCCTGTCCGTCTCCGTACGTAACTCTGCCATTGTCGTTTCTGTAGTCCGTTATATACAGCTGATACTTATCGCTGCCCTCCGGCTTCGTCCAGTCTACAAGCATCGTCGGGTCGGTTTCATCGTTTAAGTAGATGTTATATCCCGTGATTTCACTTCCGCCGTTCTCTGACGGCTTCGACCACTTAACCGTTATCTCCTTATCGCCGCGTATCGGCTCCTCTACCACCGGTACCTCCGGCGTTCCGAACGTGAACGTCTTAACATTTGACGCCACACCTTCACCCGCAAAGTTGGTACACGTTACCTTGACTGTGTATTTTGTCTTGGGCTCAAACTTAAACTGATACTCTGACAGCGCTGCTGCCGATGCTTCAGGCTCTGTCGACTCCTCAGGCTCTGCTGCTTCCTGAGGCTTATCTATGCGCATATTATGAACACTCGGCTTGCCTGTCGAGAAATGCGTCAATTCTTTTCCGTCCTTATCACAGATATATACTGTGTATTCTTTAAGCGCATTACCGTGCGCCTCTGATGCTGTCCAGCTTAAGTCAATTCCGTTTTCGTCCGTCGTAAGACCTGTCAGCTGCGGCGCTCCCGGCGCTCCTACGTATGCCACGCCCATATCGCTCTCCGCGCTGCAGCCTGCCGCATTCCACGCCACTACCTTTGCCGTGATTACGTCTCCGTTCCAGCGTGTTCCCGCATTGTAGGTAAATGACGTCGCTACATTGCCTTTTTCATCTCTCTCATTGCTGACCGTTACAAGCTCTGCTTCCTCGCCTGCTACCGTTCCGCCTATGCTAATGACATACTTTGTTATATCATTGCCCTGTCCATCGGACGGATTGAAGGTTATCAGCATCATCTGATTGTCCTGCGGCGTTACCGTTACATTCTGCGGGATTGTCGGCATTCCGACCGTCTTTGTTTTGATATTGCTCTCGGCTCCCTCGCCGTATTCGTTTACAGCCTTTACCATTACCTCATAGTTCTTGATATTTTCAAGGTTTTCTACAAGGATTTCCTTCGCGTTCTCGCCGTCATTTGCTTCGTAGTATACCGCGTCGCTCCACGCTTCTGCTCCACTTATGCGGTAATATACATTGTAGCCCTTTACCTTGTCGCCGTGGTTGTCGGTATTTGTTATTGTATAAATTAATATTCCGCCGTTCTTACTTTCAAGCTCACCAAGCACAGGCGCTGCCGGCGCTTCCGCCGGTATCATCTCTACCTGTTCGCTGTCGGCTCCGCCGCTAACGTCCGCTATATTTACTGCGCGAACCTTAAACTCATACGTAACTCCCTGCGCCAGACCTTCGACTGTATATTCGCGTGCCTCTGCCGCAATATCTTTTACCTCTGTCCATTCCTCATCTGACTTTAACTTATATGAGAGTATATATCCCGTAACTTCCGTTCCGCCGTCATACGCAGGCTCCTCCCACGTTACCTTCACGGAATTTTTGCTATTCGCCTTCGCGTCAACATTCTGCGGCGCATCCGGTACAGTAAACGTCTTTGCCTCTATTTTCGCTATTCCGCCGTGTATATCGTCCTTTACCGCATTGTTCACGCTCTCGACTTCTATGTAATACTTCTTGCTAACCTCTAAGCCGCTTATCACTGCGCCGAGGTTGTCTGCGTTTACATTTACTGTTACGCTGCTTGTTATTTCATTCTTATACTCAGCGTCACTGTATACTCTTACCTTCGCTGTCTGCAGTGCGTCTCCTCCGTCGCTTGCAGGCTTATCCCACGCAAGAGTTATGCTGTCAGTCTCCGCGTCCGTCTGCTTTAAATTCTGCACTTCTGTCGGCGGTATAAATGGCTTTGCTGTTGCTGTTGCAGGTTGGGCACTCTCATAATCCGCATTCTTTGCAAATATCTTGTAGATATATGTCTTGCCGTTTATGAGTTTACCGTCTTCTGAATCGTCATCCTTGTTATCAACATACGCAAATGTCGAACCGCTTACCGTTGCTATCTCAAAGAAGTTTTCCCCGTCTGTTGAACGCTGGATTATGTATCCCGTTATATTCTTTCCGCCGTTACTGCTCGGTGCAAGCCAGGTTAGCGTTATCTTTCTGTCCTGTCCGCTTTGGGCAGTAAAGTTTTGGGGCTCACTTGGATTGCTTGACGTTATTGTCACTGTTACATCACGGCTTGCCGCGTTGTAATTCCCTGTTGCCGCCGCACTTACTGTAATTGTTGCTGTACCTGCGCTGACCGGAGTTACTATACCGCTTGAATTTACTGTCGCAACTCCTGTATTGTTGCTTGAATATGACAGCGTTCCGCCTGAATTTATACTCTGCCCAAGAGTAAAGGCCGTTCCATATGGCTTACTAAAGCTTGTGCTTCCGCTAAACGTCGGCGTTGCCTTGCCTACTGTAACAGTTACCTGTCTGCTGCCTGAATTGTAATTTGATGTTGCCGCTGCCGTCACTGTTATTGTTGCCGTACCTGCGCCAACAATCGTAACAGTTCCGCTGCTGTTTACCGTTGCTGCACCTGTGTTGTTAGACGAATACGACAGCGTTCCGCCTGAGTTTACACTCTGACCAAGCGAAAATGCTCCGTTACCGTACGTCTTACTAAAGCTTGTGCTTCCTGAGAAGGTCGGTGATGCTTTGTTGACCGTCAACGTAAAAGTCGTACTGTCGGCACAATAATTTCCTTTTGCCGCCGCAGATACCTTAAATGTCGCAGTACCTACACCATGTATTGTAACAATACCTGATGAATCACATGTCGCAACGCTTGAATTACTGCTTGATCCGTAAGTCAGCGTTCCTCCGGAATTTACCGTTGTAGGTATCTTAAATGATCCGCTTCCATAGGTTACAGTTTTTGATATATTGGAAAATGTCGGATCTTCCACAACCGTAAGATTAAGGTGAAGAGTACACGCCCTTGAAACACAACTACTCCACTCCAACTCCGTTGTACTAATCGTCAACGAAACGGTACCGGTGCCTTTTATATCTAAACGCACAGCTTTATATATATCAAAACCTGATGTATCTCTATTATAATACATAGTTGTGGTAGTATATGACGGAAGCACAACATTAGTATTTACAGCACCACCTATAGAATAAGTCTTACCTGTAAATATGTAGGGCGGGACGCTTGAACTACTACTCCCAAAGCTCTTAACTTGACTAATATATATACTTGAATGCTTACTCTTATTAACAGTACAATCAAGTGTTACAGACGTATCATCTTCGGAGACATAAACAAAACCCAAAGGCGCTTCACCTACAGCGCCCGGTGTGTACGTAACAACTTTACTGGATTCCGTTATCGAAAACATTGAAGGATAATATGAAGTTGCCGAAACAGTAATTTCAGGCACAACAAAGAGTGACATTATAAGCGTAAATGCCACCAACAAACACGATATTCTCTTAAATGAGGGGTGTTTAGTTAAAATACCCCCCCCGTTTACGATTTTTCGCTCATTTATTGAACGATAACTAAATCTAAGCTTCATAATAAATCCCCCTTCTTAGATATAGCCGATATTTAATTTTTTAGACTTAAAATTCACGCTCAAACGTAAACGCGCAAACCGTCTGTTTTGTTATCAAGATTATAACTCCCTCTCTCGCCTTTGTCAACCCCAAAAATAAAAAATGTTACAAACTTGTAACATTTTTACGAATTTTGTGTTATGGAATTGTACAAAATTTCACCTCAGACCCATTTCTTTTGTCCTTGTCAAAAGAAACGGTTGTGCAGTCTATATATTGATTTATTACGTCGTATAATCCGGTCCAGAATTTCAGGGTTTTACATTTTGCGGCGCGGGGGGGGTTTTTTAATAATCCCGCCCGGCTGAGCTGACCGACAATCTGTTCCAAATATTATACCGATATCTCTTGACGCTCGGATACATCTTTCAAAGAAACGCTTCCAACCTCATAATTATGTGCCGCATCAAGCATAAGACGCAATGCATATCTGCCCTTGGTTGATATCTTCATTTTTATTCCCCCAAAAAATATTCAATTCATAGTATTCCTATATGAATTAATCTTATCACAAAATTATTATATTGTCAATTAAACAAGTATGTGATAAAATAGATTTAATTAATATTCGGAGGGCATATTATGAAAATCATACAATGTAAAAGGCTTATTGCTGCGGCGCTTATTGCGTTTGTTGCTCTGTCGTGCTGCGGCTATGCTTACACGGACGTTGCACCGCAGGAATGGTATGCGGAAAACGTTACTCAGATGTCAAATCTCGGACTAATTAAGGGTTATGAGGACGGAAGCTTCAGACCCGATAACACAATATCATACGCCGAGTTTATCAGCATAGTTAAACGCTGCGTCACCGGACGCGATGAAATTACTTATGACGCACACTGGGCGGCGGGGAATATGCAGTATGCTTACAACAATCACTGGTATGACTATGATGAAATATTTAGCAGTGATTTTGATAAGCCGATTACTCGGCAAATTGCGGTCAAAATAACAACTCTCGCATTTGCCGTGCCGAAAAATGAGCAAGAGAATAACGCGTACTACCATTATATGATGACAATAACCGACTTTAATGACATTCCGGGTAGATACGCATATCTCGTTGTGCGCGCCTTTAACAACGGAATATTGACCGGTGATGAAAACGGACGCTTTAATCCGCTAAGCAATCTTACACGCGCCGAAGCCTGTGCAATAATTATGCGTGCAAACGGAAACTCCTCCGCTTCACCTATACCGTCAGCGGCATCAACGGCAGAACCGAATTATACTTCGGGCGGGGCGAGCCAAAACGGAAAACTGAGCGTCTTAAAAACGCAGCTTGTAAACCAAAACGGAGAGCCAATTGTCCTACGCGGAATGAGCAGCCACGGTTTGCAGTGGTATTCAAACTTCACATCAGCAAGGGCAATAAAGAACACAGCCGAGCGCGGCGCAAACGTATTCAGAGCCGCAATGTATACCGCAGAGGGCGGATATATCGAAAATCCCGCCTCCGTCAAGCAGGCAGCGTACGCGGCGGTAGATAATGCAATTGCAAACGATATGTACGTCATACTCGACTGGCATATTTTAAGCGACGGCGACCCAATGACGCATATCGACGCAGCGGCTGAGTTTTTTGCCGAAGCGTCTCTAAAATACGCGAACTCGCCGAACGTGATTTATGAAATTTGCAACGAACCGAACGGAAATATAAGCTGGGAAAACAATGTTAAGCCGTACGCGGAGCGCATTATTCCGATTATCCGCGCAAACACCGATGCGATAATTTTAGTGGGCTCGCCCACTTGGAGTCAGGACGTGGACGCCGCGGCGGATAATCCGCTTGACTTCCACAATATAATGTATACCTGTCACTTCTATGCGGGAACGCACGGAAACCGGCTGCGAGATAAGATTAACTACGCGCTTTCAAAAGGCGCACCAATTTTTGTCAGCGAGTGGGGAACCAGTGCGGCTGATGGAAGCGGCGGTGTTTTTGAGGCTGAAACCCGAGAATGGATGGCTTTTCTTAACTCGCGCGGAATAAGCCGCGTCAACTGGTCGCTATGTGACAAAGCCGAGACCTCAGCTGCCCTAAATCCGGGCACCGACCCGAACTCGGTCTGGACCGATGACAACCTCAGTGAGTCAGGCAAAATAGTATTTAGTGGGTTTTAGAAATAAAAAACAAGGGGCGCCCCGTTGGGGCGTCTCTATACATTTACTGCTGTTTTTTGAGTTGTTCAGCTTTGTCGATACGCTCCCACGGAAGGTTTAAGTCGTCTCTGCCGAAATGACCGTATGCAGCCGTCTGCTTGTAAATCGGACGGCGAAGATCTAAGCTTTCTATTATTCCCTTTGGTGTTAAATCAAACACCTTCATAACTCTGTCGGCAATCTCAAGGTCATCGATTACTCCGGTGGCTCTTGTATCTATCCTAAGAGAAACAGGCTTGTCTATACCGATAGCATATGCAAGCTGAACCTCACACGCTTTTGCAAGACCTGCAGCGACAACATTCTTTGCAACGTATCTCGCCGCGTATGCCGCGCTTCTGTCAACCTTTGTCGGGTCCTTGCCCGAGAACGCACCGCCGCCGTGGCTTGCGTAACCGCCGTAAGTATCAACAATAATCTTACGCCCCGTATGACCGCTGTCGCCCTGCGGCCCTCCGACAACAAAGCGGCCTGTGGGATTGGTATAGATTATTGTTTTATCGTCCATCAGCTTGCTGCCGATAACGGGATTTATAACGTATTTTATTATATCTGCGCGGAGCTGCTGCTGCGTCACCTGCTCATCGTGCTGTGTCGATACAACAACGGTATCAACACGCTTTACGCTGCCGTCTGTGTTATACTCAACCGTAACCTGCGACTTACCGTCCGGGCACAGATATTTAAGCGTACCGTCCTTGCGAACCTCTGTAAGCTTTCTTGTGAGCTTGTGTGCGAGATAAATCGGCATAGGCATATACTCGTCAGTCTCGTTGCAGGCAAAGCCGAACATCATTCCCTGATCGCCCGCACCGTCCACGTTAACGCCCATAGCGATATCGGGCGACTGCTCGTCCAGCGCAACAAGAACCGCGCAGGTATCGCAGTCAAAACCATACTTCGCCCTGTCATAACCGACTTCTCGTATAGTTTCACGCGCAATTTTCTTAATATCAACATATGTTGAGGTTGTGACCTCACCGACAACCAATACAAGACCGGTCGTGACCGTGACCTCCACAGCCACACGTGCATTCGGGTCGTCGACTAAAATCGCGTCCAAAATTGCGTCCGAAATTAAATCCGAAATCTTGTCGGGATGTCCTTCCGTTACGGATTCTGATGTAAATAGTCTTCTATACATACTTTATAATCTCCTTTGAAATAATATCCATATCATTGTTAGCGTCAATGCGGATTATATTATGTCCGTACTCGCTTTCGAGCAAACTCAGCACCTTTATAAATCCGTCACGCGTCTGTCTCATCAGCTCGGCGCTCTTTTCATAAAGCTCAACGCTTTCACGTGAATTTTCGATACGCGCGCGGCAGGTATCGGGGTTTACGTCTAAAAATATGCACACGTCGGGCTTTATAAGCTTTTCACAGTTCAAATTCAGCCCCAGCACCCAATCAAGGCTGCACTCACCGCTCATTCCCTGATACGCAAGCGAGGAATAGTAATACCTGTCGCATATCACGGTATAGCCGTGGTCTAAATACTGCTTAATTCCACGCTGCGGGTCGGTGATATGCTCAATCCTATCTGCTAAAAACAACGCCGCCTGAAGGTGCATATCCTTCTTAAGGCTGCCCGATAAAATTCGGCGCAGGTATCTGCCGGTCTCGGTGTCGGACGGTTCGGCGGTGACATAGACCTTCTCGCCCCTATCCTTTAAATACTCCGCAAGCAGCTTCACCTGTGAGCTTTTGCCCGAGCCGTCAAGACCTTCAAATACAATAAATTTACCCATATCGCTCACCGTGCCTTTTATTTCTGTCCGTAGTACGCGTTCGCGCCGTGCTTACGGCTGTAGTGCTTGTCCAAAATATATTTGCTCATACGCGTAATGTTTGGATTTATTTTTTCACAGCGCATCGCCATCTTTGCAACCTCATCAAGCACAACGGCATTATGAACCGCATTGCTCGGGTCGGTTCCCCACGTGAACGGTCCGTGATTTGCAACAAGAACTCCGGGCATTGCGTCCTCGTCAAGATTTTCAAATGTCTCAATTATGACTTTGCCGGTGTTCTTCTCGTACTCATTCTCAATTTCCGCCTTACTAAGCTCACGCGTACACGGAATATCGCCGTAGAAATAGTCAGCGTGTGTCGTACCGTATGCGGTAATTGACCTGCACGCCTGTGCCCACGACGTCGCATATGACGAATGTGTATGAACCGCTCCGCCGATGTTTGGGAACGCTTTATACAGCTCAATATGCGTCGGCGTGTCTGACGATGGATTTAATCCGCCTTCGACAGTCTCACCCGTCGCTATATCCACAACAACCATCTTGTCGGGCATAAGCTTTTCGTAATCCACGCCCGACGGCTTTATTACCATAAGATTTTTCTCTCTGTCGATACCCGATACGTTTCCCCACGTGAATGTGACAAGCCCGTACTTCGGAAGCATCATATTTGCCTCATATACTTTTTGTTTTAATTCTTCAAGCATAATACTAACCTCGATTATTAATTTCTAATTACTGCGAAGCGCTTTAAGCCTCTTCATTACGTCGTTGCCGCCCTTACCGAAATAGTCGTGAAGCATTTCGTATTCAGCGTAGAGCTTGTCGTAAATCTGAACATTTTCGGGTATCGGCTTATAATAATGAGCCTTGACCTTACCCATAACCTTTGCACAATCCTCTATGCTGTCGTAGCCGCCGTTTTTGCTGCCCGCCGCAACTGCGCCGAACATCGCGCTGCCGAGCGCAGGTGTCTGAGCCGATGCCGAAATCCTGATTTCACGGTTAGTCACGTCCGCATAAATCTGCATCATAAATGCATCTTTTTCGGCAATTCCGCCCGCGGCATACAGCTCATCAATCTTAACTCCGCTTTTTTGGAATGTGTCAATTATCTTGCGGGTGCCGTATGCAGTCGCCTCAATCAACGCTCTGTATACCTCCTCGGGTCTGGTTAAAAGGTTCATACCGAGCATCACGCCCGTTAAATCAACATCGACCAAAACGCTCCTGTTGCCGTTCCACCAATCAAGCGCGAGAAGTCCGCTCTCGCCGGGCTTCTGCTGCTCCGCCCTGCTGCGCAGGAGTTGGTGAATATTCATATCTTTCGCCTTCGCCTCGCGGTAATAGCTCTCCGGTACGCAGTTCTTCACAAACCAATCGAAATGGTCGCCGACACACGACTGTCCCGCCTCGTAGCCCGGATAGCCCGGGATAATTCCGTCACGCACAACTCCGCACATACCCGGAACAATTTCCTCGCTCTCGCCGAGAAGTACGTCGCACGTCGATGTTCCGATAATCATCAGCATCTTTCCCGGTGAGGTTACCCCCACAGCCGGCAGTGCAACGTGCGCGTCAACATTCGCGACAGCAACTGCCGTTCCCGGTTCAAGCCCGGTGAGCCTTGCCGCCTCATTCGTAATCTCACCCGCCTTGCTTCCTATGGGCGAAATTGCACAGCCAATCTTTTCATCGACAAAATTCTCAAGCTTCGGGTTTAGCGACTTAAAAAATTCATTCGGAGGAAAGCCCTCCTCCTTGCTCCACATCGCCTTATATCCCGCTGTACAGCTGTTTCGCGTCTCTATGCCCGTTAGACACCAAATAACCCAATCCGCCGCCTCGATAAACTTATCCATTCCATCGTAAATTTCGGGTGCTTCCTCCGCTATCTGCCACGCCTTGGGAATCATCCATTCCGATGATATCTTGCCGCCGTAACGCTTTAGTATATCCGGGCACTTATCCGCCGCAATCTCGTTCAGCTTATTCGCATACTTCTGTGCGGCGTGGTGCTTCCACAGCTTTACATATGCGTGGGGATTTGACTTATATTCATCCAAAAAACACAACGGCGTGCCGTCGCTCTTAACCGGCAGAACAGTGCAGGCTGTAAAGTCAATTCCAACACCTATTACGTCCTTCGCCGAAACTCCGCTCTCGCGCAGAACAGCCGGAATAGTGTTTGACAGCACGTCCAAATAATCCTGCGGATGCTGAAGCGCCCAGTCGACGCCGAGTTTTGTAACGCCGTCAGGCAGATACTCATACATTACTGCGTGAGGGTACTCATATGTTGCCGCCGCGACTTCAAGACCCGTTGCTGTCTCAACAAGTACCGCCCTGCCTGAAAGTGAACCGAAATCCACACCTATTGAATATTTCTTCATAAAATTATCTCCTTTTCTGCCTGTACAATTATGTTGTCTGATTGTCCATATTTCGTTTATCTTCAATATATCTTATTAATTCGCATTTATTATTTTCAAGCTTTCCGTCCATTACGGCTAAAAGTGCATCGTTTAACGCTCTGCCTATCTCTCTGCCTTTAAGACCCAATGCGATACAATCACCGCCGCCGATTGCCAAATCTTTAAGAGCAAAGCACTCGCCGCTGTCGATTGTTTCCTGCACAGCTCTCATCACGCTGTCTATTCTGCAAAGTTCAAATTCATCTGCGTCAGCAATCGCATATGCGCGCCGCATATCCAAAAGCCTCAAAAACATATCTGCTCCGCACTCACACAGACGTCTGCGTATACCGCCGTCCGTGTCCGGCAGCTCACCGCCGCAACGCTCAATCAGCGCCGCCACGTTATTCACAAATTTATTGTCGGGTTTGAGCCGTCTCAGCGCCGCTTCCGCATCACTTATTTTTCTGCCGCGCAGCAGTATTGCCGCTCTTAGCTCAGCGCTTTGCCCTGCAGCGGCAACAGCACGCAATGTACGGTTATCAATCGGCTCCGTTTCAGGCAAGAATTCCGCAATCACATCGCAAAATCCGCACAGAACCCTTGCTGCGTCTTTGCCGCATAAAAGCTGTTTAAACTCACTGAAAATCCGCTCCGCTGCTATATTTTTAAGAAGGCCGCGCTTACTATGTATTGCCGAAGCGGTATTCTTCTCAATCTCAAATCCCAGAACTGCCGAAAACCTAAGTGCACGCAGTATTCTCAGCGCATCCTCGTCAAACCTAAGTTCAGGGTCGCCGACACATCTGATAAGCCGCTCTTTTATATCATATCTTCCGCCGAATAAATCAATTATTTCATCTTTCCCGTTAAATGCAAGAGCGTTTATAGTAAAGTCACGCCGTGACAAATCCTCTTTTATATCCGCAACAAACTTCACTTTGTCGGGGCGTCTGTTGTCCGAATACCCAAATTCGGTGCGAAAAGTTGTGACCTCAATCGGCATACGCTTCTCCCCCGCAAGGACAGTGACCGTACCGTGCCTAATTCCGGTCTCAACCACAGGAAGGTCTTGGAACACAAGCTTAACCTCATCTGGTAGAGCCGATGTTGTAACATCCCAATCCTTAGGTTTATCGCCTAAAATAGTGTCGCGCACACATCCGCCGACAACATACGCCGCGTATTCGGCGCTTTGAAGTCGTTCTAATACAAATGCAGCTTCGCCGGGGATATCAAATAACTGCATCTTATATAAAGCTCATTCGCTGAATGACAATAGGCGTCACAGGTGTACCGCCCTCGGGGCCTAAACGCTTTGTCATAAGGAAGTTATCAACTGTATTCATTCCTTCTATAACCTTTCCGAATGCAGCATACTGTCCGTCAAGGAACGGAACATCCTTATAGCAAATAAAGAACTGACTGCTCGCCGAGTTCGGATCCATCGCTCTCGCCATTGAGACTACTCCGCGCGTATGCTTTAAGTCATTTTGAATACCGTTCATCAAAAACTCACCGACAATATTTGTGCCGCTGCCGCCCGTGCCGTTACCCTTGGGACAGCCGCCCTGAGCCATAAAATCGTCAATTACTCTATGAAAGGTAAGACCGTTATAAAAGCCTTTGTCAACCAAATTTTTAAAGTTCTCTACCGTCTTGGGCGCGTGCTCGGGGTACAGCTCAATTGTGAATGTCTCTCCGCTTTTCATCTCAACCAAAACTTTGTTTGTCATAATTATTCTCCTTTTCTTATTCTAAAGCCGCGTCAATTCCCCGGACAACTTCATCAAACGCGGCAGTGTCGTACGCATTTTCGGAAATTGTAACATCTGAAAGCGAACGCCAGTAGTTTTGCAGTTCATACGCGCCTGCGATGCGCTTTATTATATAATATCCGCCGTCGGCTGTCACAACATCACTGACTTCTCCGATTTTAAGCGCAAAAGCCGCCTTCTCAAAATCTGCCTCAACCTCGCCTTCGGGGAAGGTATATCCTGCCTCGGTTTCTCCGCTGTCCTTGTTATACTCCTTCATAAGCCGAGCAAAATCCTCGCTCGACTTTGCTCTTTCAGCAGCCGCCGCAGCAGTAACGTCAGCATTCTCGGCATCACCCGGAATAAGTATACTCTGAACCGACGCACCTTTTGTTCCTGTAAATTCAGACAGTACATCTATATCATCTATATACTTATTCGGATTTTCTGAAAATTCCTTCGCTACGCCCTCAAAAATTGAAATATTTGTATAAACCTTCTTGTACTCATCAATATCGCTTATGCCGAGCAGGCGAATGTTGCCGAGTATTTTTCCTTCACCGCTTGCTTCTATCGCGCTGTCTATTGTCTTTGACGACTCATTCTCAGCCGTAACAACGTCGTAGCCCTTGCTCTCAGCCGTCATTCTGAACACAAGGTCATTAATCGCGTCATCGACTGCTGCGGTCATAACGCTCTCTTTATAAGTCATGCCGCTTGACTTCTCTGCATCCCAATCAAACGCCGATATGCCGCTGACAGCGTCCGTGCTGCCGCCTTGCGCCTTTCCAAGCTCAATAACCGCATTATTGTATATATAATACCCTATATCGCTGCGCAATATCTGCTCACCATTGACCGTCGCTATGACATCGCCGTTTTCGCTTTCCGTCTGCTGCCAGGCCGTCGGTGCGACCGACGCCGATGCCTCACCAGCACTTTCCGCACGCCTCGGCGCAGACGCCTTTTTCCCACAGCCACACAGCAACAGAGTCGTACACAAAGCTGCGCATAAAAGTATCTGTATCTTCTTCATAAATAATTCCTCGTTATTTTCCGAAAATTACCTATTAAATTATAGCCGTATATGTTTAAAAAGTCAAGTCTTTAGTAGCACAGCCGCATTTCGACCCCTGAGCAAAAACCTGCGTACTCACGAAACAGTGTTTCCTCGGTCTTTCGCGAAAATACAGTGACCGCATTCTCCTTTTTAAATGAGAACTGCATAATCACTTTACCGATACACTCACCTATCAGGTTTGCCCTGACTGCAAAAGTATCATTATCCGCCCACATTCCGCTTGCTGTATACGGACAATTATACCGATTAAACACACCGCGCTGCATTGAGCCTATACCAAATACAATCTTCTGGATATCTCCGCCGCGGACGAGCACAGCTTCGCCAAAGCTTTCGCTGATGCTTATTTTAAGTTTCGTAAGACCAAGTGGATTTTCGTCCTTAAACTCATATTCTCCGTTAATCGTACGCGTAAGCTTAGACTCAAGCGGCTTAATCTCAAGACCGTTTAAAAGTTCCTTTAGTTCATCTTTTCCGGGTCTGCTAAATATATCCTCGCCGATATGCAGATACAGCTCATCCCAAAAAGCCTCAAACAATAGCTGCATACCGTCCTTTCTGTCGGTTAAGTCGGCAGTCGTGACGAGTATCAGGTTTTTATCCGGCATACAAACGGCAAGCTGACCCGCCATACCGTACATCATATATCCGCCGTGCCGCACGCGCCAAAACTGGTAGCCGTAGCCCTGCTTCTCCTCAATAAAGCTGCCCTTGACAAAATTAGGAACATGATATGCCACAGCCTCATCTATGTAACTTTTCGGCACTATGCCTTTGCCGCCGCTAAACACGATATCCGCCGCTAAAAGAATATCAATCGGCTTTGCCATAAGCCCCGAGCCGCCCCGACTGACACCCGCTCCGTCAGTCAAACAATACGCCTCCTCCGAAAAGCCTTTTTCTCTAAAGCCGCTGTCCCTTAAAAAGTCAAGCAACGGCTTTCCGCTCAGCTTTTCAACAAGCGCGGCAAGCGTATGCGACGCAGATGTATCATATGAAAATATCGTTCCCGGACGATGTGTCGGCGCTTTCTTAAAATATGACTCTGTCCAGCCGCTTCGGGAAAGCTTATCAAACGTTGTTCCGTTATGCGGTGTTGTCATACTTAGCATATCCCTTATTGTCGTCTCTTTAAGATACGGGTGAAAACCGTCCTTAGGCTCGTACTCCGGAAAGTATTCGGTGATCGATGCATCCAAATCTATTTCACCCCTGCCTGCGAGTATTCCGACAGCGAGCGATACAAAGCTCTTTGTGATTGAAAACATACGGTGAAGCGTGTCACGCTCAAACGGTGCGTAATACCCTTCAAAAATCAGCCTTTTATCCTTAAGCAGAAGCACGCTGTGCATATCCAATCCGCATCTTTCAAGCCGACGAATAAAATTAATTATTCTCAGTGAATTTACGCCTGCTTTCTCAGGCTCTGTCTTTTCAAAACTATACTGTGCCATTTTTATATTCCTTAAATAATATTTTGAGTAAATTATACCACTGCGCTTACAAAAGGTCAACACAAAGCTTTAATATTAAACACATATTTTGCATATAATTCTACAGTCAGCGTTTTACATATTGGCAGGTTCACAATTTCTTAAACATCGGAGGTAAACACTATGCTTATACACATAATATCACGCGGCGAGACGCTTTCCGGGATTGCGCAAAACTACGGCATACCGCTTCAAATTCTGCTTGCCGACAACGGGCTTGATACATCTCTTCCCGCAGTAGTCGGTATGGCTCTCGTAATCGCAGAGCCCGATATTATTCACACCGTCCGTGAGGGCGAAACACTTTATTCGGTCGCTCAAAACTACGGAGCTACGCCGCTCAGTATACTCAGAAACAACTATTACCTAAAGGGGAATACGAATTTAAGCCCCGGGCAGCAGCTTATAATCACATACAAAAATCAAAATAAAACAAAATCATTTATCACCAACAGTTATGCATATCCGTACATAAACCGTAATCTGATGCGCGAGCAGATGCCGTTTCTCACCTACATAACGCCGTTTACCTACGGCATTAACTCAGAGGGCGGACTTGTTAATTTGGAAGACGACGAGTGGATAATCGCAATGGCGGGCGAATACTCGACTCAGTCACTGATGCATCTCTCCACCCTGACCGAGGGCGGGAACTTCAGCAGTGACCGTGCAAATGACATATTCAGAAGTCCTAATTTTCAGGAAAAGCTTATAAACGAAATAATTGCCAATATGCAGGCGAAGAATTATAAGGGACTCGACATAGATTTTGAGTTCATCTATCCCGAAGACAGATTTGACTATATTATGTTCCTCCAAAATGTATACTCTCGCATAAACCCGCTCGGATATCCGCTTTTCAGCGCACTTGCGCCCAAAACAAGCGACACGCAGCGCGGTGTTCTGTATGAAGGACACGACTACAACGGAATTGCGTCGGCGGTTGATAAGGTACTGCTTATGACATATGAGTGGGGATATACCTACAGTCAGCCTATGGCTGTAGCGCCCATCAATAACGTTGAAAATGTAATAAAGTACGGTCTGTCGCGGATTTCGTCATCAAAAATCCTTATGGGCATACCGACCTACGGCTACGATTGGCTTTTACCGTATGAGAAAGGCGTTACAAAAGCCGAGTCACTTTCTCCCGTGGAAGCCGTACGCCGTGCTGCAAGATACGGAGCGGAAATTCAGTATGACACAACGGCACAAACACCGTGGTTCAGATATACAAACGACTTAGGTCAGCTTCACGAGGTATGGTTTGAGGACGCGCGAAGCATAACGGCAAAACTAAACCTCGCCGAAAACTATAATCTTGCGGGACTCGGATACTGGAACTCTATGCGCGAATTCCCTCAGAATTGGGTCGTACTAAACAACGGATATATCATCGAGAACATATAGATATCCCTCCGCACCGAAAATGTGCGGAGGTTTTATGGATTTACATCGGATTTCTACCCGTATTAATATATTGACAAATTCTTTCAAAATCTATATAATATATTAAGCGCTCTGCGCAAATAATCCAATATGGTGATATTATGGCTGATAAATATATAAATATGACGTTTGATGAAGAGCGCGCGCTTTATAATCTACACGACGCGCGTATTGAAAATTGCGTGTTTGACGGACCCGCAGACGGTGAGTCAGCGCTTAAAGAGTGCTCAGATTTGCAGATTATAAATTGTGATTTCCGTCTCAGATATCCAATGTGGCATCTAAACGGTGCGGAGATTTCAGGCTGTACAATGACCGATACCTGCCGTGCCGCCCTTTGGTATGATAATAGCCTAAAGATTAAAAATTCTGAGCTCGGCGGCATAAAAGCTCTTCGCGAGTGCGATAATACTTACGTAGAAAAATGTAAAATAAACTCAACCGAGTTCGGCTGGATTTGCCGCGGCACAGAAATAAGGGATACTGAGCTTATTTCCGAATATCCATTCTTTAGTTGCCGAAACTTAAAGATAGACGGTCTTAAAATGAGAGGCAAATACTCATTTCAGTACACCGAGAATGTAGAGATTACAAA
>UQOT01000037.1 GCA_900542675.1 uncultured Eubacteriales bacterium
CACGTCCGATTGAGCCGCAAATGTCACAGCCGGAACAGTCGTCGCAAGCAATGCCGCTGCCGTGCATGCAGACAAAATCTTATGCATTTTCATATAAATTTCCTCCTAATATATTAATAAATAATTATCTACTTGCAATATACCACTTTTGATGATATAATGAAAGTCACAAAGTGTTGATTATCAGCCAAAAAGTATACAAATTTATTTTAGTGGGAGAAATGTAAAATGCTTCCTGTATATGAAATACGAAAAAGTGACTTAACCGTCAAACATAACAATTATGAGCTGACTTATCCCGAGCATATGCACAAATATATAGAAATTGTATATGTCTATAAGGGTGTTCAGCATATTAAAATAGAAAATGCCGAGTATGAGCTGACCGAAGGTTGCGCCGCCGCAATCTTCCCCGAGACGGTTCACTCGTTCTACAGCTTAGACAAAAAGTATTCGGAAGTCCTGATACTTATGGCAAGTCCCAAAATATTTGGAAAGCTCTTCCCGAGCCTTGAAAACATAAAGTCCGAAACGCCGTATCTTGCAGCAAACGACGTACCCGCCGGTCTTGTGGCAGCTGCTGATCAGATTGAACCTCAGCAGCCGTTTGAAATAAGGTTCTCGTGGGCGTGCGTAATTGTGTCGTATATTTTAAGTGCACTGACGCTCAAACAGCAGGCGGCATCGCCGGTAAGCGACATTGCATATAAAATTATTAAATATATAGAGGAAAACTTCACCGAGCCGATAACGCGGGAAACACTCGCAAAGCAATTCAGCGTCAGTGAATGCTACATATCGCGTCTGTTCGCGCAAAAGTTTAAGGTGAACCTTAGGAATTACTTGGGTATGGTGCGGGCAGAATACGCGGCAAACCTGATACGAACCACAAGCGAAAATTTTACTATGATATCTCAGCTCTCCGGTTTTGAGAGTCAGCGGACGTTCAACCGTATGTTCCGCGCAGTGTACGGCTGTTCGCCGCAGGAGTATAGGAGCAATATCAGCAAACTGAGCAAGGAGGATTAATATGTCGGCAAAGATAATAACAATAAGCCGTGAGTTCGGCAGCGGCGGCAGAGAGATAGGAAGGCGTCTTGCCGAGATACTTAGCTTTAATTACTATGACCGCGAAATAATTTCGGCAATTGCCGAGGAAAACGCGCTTGATGAGAACTATGTATCGCATATTCTCGAAAAAGGCGCGGGCGGCAGCTTTCCGCTGACTTACGGCAGAACGCTGACCTACCCGTCATACGTTCAAAACAGCGCGACGAAAATCCTTGTCGCCCAGCGCAGAATAATAGAGCGGCTGCCCGAGCACGGCGACTGTGTAATCGTCGGCAGAAGCGCAAACAATATACTGAGGCAGTATTCGCCGCTTAACATCTTTATCTACGCGGATATGAGCGCAAAGCTGTCGCGCTGCCGCTCCCGCGCCGAGGGCAATGAAGCAAAGCTAAGCGACAGCGCGCTAAAGCGCAGAATTAAGCAGATAGACAACGAAAGAGCGCGGCAGCACGATATAATCGCGGGCGAAAAATGGGGCGCGAAGGAAAACTACGACCTTTGCATCAATACTACAAACATTGCTACAGAGAAGATAATCCCGCTAATCGCGCAGTACGCGAACGCATGGTTTAAGTAAATTTAGGAGAATTTTATGCAAATACAACTATCCGAACACTTCACATACAAAAAGCTTTTAAGATTTGTCACGCCGTCAATCGCGATGATGATTTTTATGTCGATTTACAGCGTGGTTGACGGGCTTTTTATATCGAACTTTGTCGGCAAGATACCGTTTGCGGCGATTAATCTTGTATGGCCGCTGATTATGGGTCTCAGCGCCTTTGGTTTTATGATAGGCACGGGCGGCTGCGCTCTTGTGTCAAAAACGCTCGGCGAGGGCAATCCGCACCTTGCAAGGCGCTACTTTTCTATGCTGGTGTGCGCGGTGATAATAGGCGGCGCCGTGCTTACTGCTTTATCGCTTATTTTCCTTCGCCCTATAATGCTTTTGTTCGGTGCAACCGAAGATATGCTCGAATACTGTATGACGTACGGGAGGATAATGCTGTCGTTTCAGACCGCGGCAATGCTTCAGGGAATGTTTCAAAGCTTCTTCTCGGTTGCCGAAAAGCCTAAACTCGGTCTTATTATGACCGTAATTGCGGGGCTCAGCAATATCCTGCTTGACGCGCTGTTTGTCGCGGTGTTTAAATTCGGCATTGCGGGCGCGGCGTTTGCAACGGTTATAAGTCAGTGCGTGGGCGGGATTGTGCCTCTTATATACTTTCTAAAGCCCAATTCAAGCACACTCCGCTTGACAAAGCCGACATTCAGCGTACGCGCAATGCTCAAGGTATGCTTAAACGGCTCATCCGAGCTTGTTACCAACATATCCTCGTCTGTCGCTGCAACGCTGTATAATCTTCAGCTTATGCACTTCATCGGTGAGGACGGCGTTGCGGCATACGGAGTGCTGATGTACGTCAACTTCATATTCCTTGCGATATTCTTCGGCTACTCAATAGGCAGTGCGCCGATAATCGGATATCACTACGGCGCCGAAAACCACGGCGAGCTTAAAAACCTGTTAAAAAAAAGTCTTGTGTTTATCGGTATATCCGCTATTCTTTTGACAGGTGCGGCGGAACTGCTTGCCAAGACGCTTTCCAAAATATTTGTCGGCTATGACGCTGAGCTTTATGCACTCACTCTCCGCGGATTTAGGCTGTACTCGCTGTCGTTTTTGATATGTGGATTTAACATATTCGGCTCGTCGTTCTTTACGGCGCTTAACAACGGCACGGTATCGGCGGCGATATCTTTTATGCGTACACTGGTATTTCAGGTGATAATTATTCTTACCCTGCCCGTACTTCTCGGCGTAGACGGAATATGGCTGTCTGTCTCCGCCGCCGAAATACTCGCGCTTACCGTAACAATAATATTCTTTATAACAATGCGTAAAAAATATAAGTATATGTAAGAAAGAAGGTATTTTAATGAAAAAGATTTATATACGCGCGCTCACTATTGTTCTTACCGCACTCTTTATCTGCCCTTCGTCGGTTTTTGCAAGCGAACTGCCGCACGCATTCTGGGCGATTGACGATGCATATAATGCCGCTGTTGAAAGCGGAGACTATTACGGCACTGTTGAATACGGCGCTCAGGCAATAAAACTCCTCAGCGAATATCCCGAAACAGAACAGATAACAAACATTATGGCATCACGCCTTGACAAAATAGGTCTGGCATATGAGCACATCGGTAAATATGAGGAAGCGGCATATGCATATAAAGAATATATTCCGTATGCGCAAAAACTGAATTGGGCTGACGGAGTAAAAATTGCCGAGGCAAAAATTAAACACTACACGCCCGATATAAGACTCTACACCGAAACAAATGAAACGCAAAAATTCTACGGTGCAAAAAACGAGCCCGAAAAGGGGATGCTCTATGGCAGCACATACACTAACCTCGGCAAAGCATCGCACAGCGATGAGTCTTTGGCGCTTGTATATGTAGAATTCGGCGATAACAGCGGACTTAATTGGCTAAACGCTGTATTAAACGAAGCTGAAATCAACAAAATAGCGGCAGAAGTCGCTTGGAACTTTCCCGGAGAAGGCACAGGACTCAGCGGCCTTCAATATAACTCTGAGCACATAGACAACGTACTCAGTGTTATCGCCGCTCACCCCAACGTGCCTGTATACCTGCGCATCGGCGCAGAAATGAACGTATGGACAATTCCCGCCGAACCGAGCGAATACATCGCAGCGTTCAGAAGCTTATCGACTGCAGCGCATACGAAATGTCCCAATGCTGCAACGGTATGGAGTGTCGGTCACTCCTCATCGTGGGATAAAAACATAGACAATTACTATCCCGGTGATGAGTATGTCGACTGGGTAGGCATCTCGCTGTACGCCAATAAATATTTCTTAGGTCAGATATGGCCGGATGAGCAGAAATTCAATGAAGTTGTATTCTGTGCCGGCAGCGGAGCCGACCCCGTTAAAATGGTTCAAGAAGTAACAGAGAAATTCTCCGGCAGAAAACCGATTATGATTGCCGAATGCGGCACATCACACAATATACGCACACTCGGCGAGGATGCAACCGCTTGGGCTCAGACAAAACTCAGACAGATATACACCTATCTGCCTATGGTATACCCTGAGATTAAACTTATAGCATATTTTGACGTGGTTATGGCAAATGAAGCAAACGACTATGCCCTTTCATCAAATTCCGCATTAACGAACACACTTAACTCGCTCACTGTATCGCTTCCGACATTAATTCACGGGAGCTACGGCAGTACGCCGAAGTCTATATACAAGGAATTGTACAACGGTTTTGAAGCCTCTGGTTCTAAACTGAATGTTTCGGTATATGCGCACATATACAAAACGGACGAGCCGTCTGTAAATTACTTCATAGACGGTTTATGGGCGGGCGGCGCATCTGTTCTGCCATACAACCAAAGCCTTGACATATCAAATCTGTCAGCGGGAACTCATACCTTAACCGTAACGGCAGGTGAGAGCAGCCGAAACTATACCTTTGTGAAAAATGCGGATATAACGTTGATTATTAACGACAAGACAATCGTGACCGACACAGCGCCTGTTCTTGAAAACAACCGCACCCTTGTTCCGCTTCGCGTAATATCCGAGAATTTGGACGCATCGGTTAACTGGAACGAAAACACTCAGACGGTTACAATAACAAAAGACGGCAAAAACTTTTATCTGACCATCGGCGACAAAACAATTCGCGGCGACGGCAACATTCCAATAACAGAAATTGATGTTCCGGCGAAACTGATAAACAACCGAACAATGGTGCCTGTCCGCGCCGTAGCAACAATATTGGGCGCAGACGTTGACTGGGACGAAAGCACGCAAAGCGTTATTATAACCAAATAAAAAAGCGCAGCAAAGAAAATATTTTATCGCCAATGCCTATTGATTCACCAAACCATTCGTAGGGAGCGACGAGGTCGTCGCTCCCTACACACGTTTGTGCAAAATTAACTTTTTAAACACAAATGCGGCGCAAAAGGCGCCGCATAAATTTTTATCTACTACTTATCTCGATTTAAATATGTCTCGCCGAAATGGTTGAACGCTGCCTCCATTTGGTCGTCGGTCATAACTTTTGTTTCGGCGAGGGCTTCGTATATTCTGCGCTGGGTGGTATAGTCGAGCACACCGTAAGCAAACAGCCCCTCCTGTGCCTGAAATCTTGCGACTGCCTGCTCAAGGCGCATATCAAATTCGGGATTTGTTATATCGCCGGCGTACATTGCCCAAACGCTCAGAATTTTCTTTGCCTTGGCGACCTCCGCCGAGCTGTCACCGCGGCTGTAAATTCCCGTATAAGCAAAATCGGGGTAATCTGTGAGGTCAAACGGCACGCTGCCGTTTTTCACCTCTGCCGCAGGCGTTATACCAACGCCGTCAATGTTATTGCCGAGCGGCGTTAAGTAATACGCGCTTGTGTACTTCATCGCCTCATCGTCTTTTAGCGCCATCATACTTTGAACCGTGCCCTTACCGTAGGTCTTTTCACCTATAGCGACAGCAACTTCGTTTTCGGTAAGCGCGGCTGTCAAAATTTCCGATGCGCTCGCAGAGTTGCCGTTAACCAGCACTACCACATCGTTCTTCTGCGTGCGCTTGTTATCCGACCTGTAAACAATGTCAAAAAGGTCAACCTTGTGGTCCTCGGTGACAATGGTCTTGCCCTCGGGCACAAAGTAATTCGCAATCTCCGCCGCCTGATTTATATATCCGCCGCCGTTGTCGCGCACGTCTATTATAATATTATTTATCTTTTTATCGTCTGCCGCCTTCATCGCGTCTTTAAATAGCTCAGCGGTATTATCCATAAAGGTATAAATCTTTATGTATATAATATCGTTATTCCCGACGTTTTCATTCTGCGTACCGTTACTCGGGAATATTTTATAAGTAACGGACTCCTTCTGTCCTATCTCCTCACGAACCAAGGTGAAATAAAGAACCTCCGGCTCGCCCTCGCGGATTACGCCGAGCACGAGAGATGAACCGACCTGACCGCGGATTTTACCGAGGGCTGCGTCTATATCCATACCCTCAAGCGGCACGCCGTCTGCGCTGTATAAAATATCACCCGCCAAAATGCCCGCACGTGCTGCGGGTGTGTTTTCCAAAACGCTCGCGGCATAAAGCTTATCGCCGTCCTCGCTGACGGTTATTCCCACGCCGCCGACAGAGCTTTCAAGGGCGCTTATAAACTCATTAAATTCTCCGCCCGTATAGAATACCGAATGCTCGTCAATCGAGCTGAGCACAGCGGTCATAACCTCCTCGTAAAGCTCGGGGTGCTGCTCAAGCACTTCAAGCAGAGCGGCACGGTAGAACGACGCCTGAGTCGCGCCCTCCTTTGCGTATACCGAGAGATAATCAATAATGCGCCTTACGTAGTCGGCGATAAATTCGCCGTATTCGGGCTCGTCCGGCATAACCTGACGGATTTCGGATATTGACTTTTCGCGTTCCTCCGCGGCAAAGCTTGTTAAACCGCCGCATATCATAACGCAGCCGGCAAGACCGGCCGCGATAAATCTTCTTAATTTATTTCTGTTCATATAAAACATCTCCTATTAATTTATTGCGTTACAAGATATATTATCCTGTAGCCGCCGTTTGACAGATGCGCCGCGACAAACTTGACGTTCATATCAAGATACCACGCAAGCGATGATAAGTCAAGCTCCGCACCGGTCTTTGAGTAAATATTACCCTCGAAAACCGACACCTCACTGTATTCAAGCTGAGCGGCAACGGCGGCAGTCTCAGGTGTTTCGGCAATAGGCTTTACATTCTTAAGCACAACGCCGCCGTCCGCCCAATCGGACAGGTAAAGCTCTGCCGT
The DNA here is from genome assembly GCA_900542675.1 of uncultured Eubacteriales bacterium. Classification (GTDB taxonomy): domain Bacteria; phylum Bacillota; class Clostridia; order Monoglobales; family Monoglobaceae; genus Monoglobus. The sequence goes on from UQOT01000037.1 coordinate 6,943, forward strand.
ATAACCCGAAACATCGGTAATAGTCGGTATATTATCGTCCGCAAACGCGGAAAATCCCGTCAGCAGCACCAACGCCGCCGTAAGACAGATGATTTTCAAAAATACTTTGTTTCGCATAATATAATCTCCAGTATAGAAATGTAGGTTCGCCGGTAAGCCTCCCCAACGGGCGCGGCCACAGACAGCACACCGCAGGGGCGCCTTTTGCGGGCGGAAATGATACGCTTTCGCATTTCCGCGTATTCGCTATTCGCTAATCGCTAATCCCTACGTTCGTTTACATCTTTTCGGGGGCGGTGATTTTCAGCATTTTCAGTACGCCCGCGATAACGCTTCTTGTGCAGTCGATTAATTTTACTCTGGCTTTTCTCAATTCCGTATCATCAACATTGACGCGGCAGGCGTTATAGAACGCATGGAAGCAGGTCGCAAGCTCAGTAACGTAGCGCGTCAGCTTTGCCGGTTCAAACGTCTCAGCCGCAGTTTTTATCTCCTCCGGCAAATCGCTGAGCTTTTTAAGAAGGTCAAGCTCAGCCTCTTCGGTAAGAAGCAGCGGATTAATGTCACTGTATTCGGGCACAGCAACGCCCTCCTCTTTAAGAAGGCGTAAAATTCCGCATATTCTCGCGTGTGCGTACTGCACATAGAATACGGGATTATCGTTGCTCTGCTCCTTGGCAAGCCCCAAATCAAAATCCAAATGACTGCCCGCGCCGCGCATATTAAAGAAGAACCTTGCGGCGTCTATGCTGACGTCCTCGAGCAAATCGTTTAATGTAATCGCCTTTCCCGTGCGCTTTGACATTCTCACAATCTCGCCGTCCTGCATAAGACGCACAAGCTGCATCAGTACAACGCGGAGTCTTTCTCCGTCAACTCCTGCCGCCGTGAGCGCCTTCTGCATTCTCGCCACGTGACCGTGGTGGTCTGCGCCCCAAACGTTAATCGCAATATCATAGCCGCGCGTTTCAAGCTTATTTATATGGTAAGCAATATCTGCCGCGAAGTAGGTCGGAATACCGTTATTGCGGACAAGAACCTCGTTCTTTTCAAGCCCCATCTTCTCGCAATTGAGCCAAACTGCACCATCCTCTTCGTAAGTATATCCCTTTTCGCTGAGCCTGTCTATAGCCGCTCTGACCGCTCCGCTCTCGTGCAGAGAGCTCTCTTTAAACCATACGTCATATATAATTCTGTATTTTTGGAGGTCGGTCTTGAGCGCGTCAATATTTTTTTGCAGTGCATAGTCAACAAGCGCCTGATTGCGCTCCTCCTCGCTCGTACTTAAATATTTATCGCCGTTTATCTTGATAAACGCCTTAGCGTGCTCCCTGATGTCGTCACCGTGGTAACCGTCCTCGGGGAACTCCGCCGCGTCCTCGCCTTTAAGCTCCTGAATATACCTTGCGCTGAGCGACTTACCGAACTTCTCAATCTGATTACCCGCATCGTTGATGTAAAACTCACGCGTCACATCGTAGCCCGCGTATTCAAGCACCGAAGCAAGGCAGTCGCCGAGTGCGCCGCCGCGGGCATTGCCCATATGCATCGGTCCCGTCGGATTTGCACTGACAAACTCGACCATAACCTTTTTGCCTTTTCCTATGTCAATTCTGCCGTAATTTTCACCCTGCTGCTCTATAGCATTCATAGTTTCATAAAGCCACATCGGACTTAAGTAAAAATTAATAAATCCCGCTCCGGCAACCTCTATCTTTTTGATGTTGCCGCCGATTTCGATACCGCTTACAATTGCATCGGCAATCATTCTCGGCGCGGTGTGCAGCTGCTTTGCAAGTACCATAGCGATATTGCACGCAAAATCACCGTGAGCCTTGTCCTTAGGCACCTCAAGCTTAACGGCTGCGGTGATGTCGATATCGCCCTCAGGCGCGCTCAGTGCGCCGCTTTCAAACGCCGCCTTAAGCGCAGAGTCAATTTTGATTATAATCTCATTCTTGATTTTGTCAGTTATTGTCATAGTGTTTCTCCTTTGTTAGCGATTTGTGACCACACATCTCCTATGTGTGACGGCAGAATTTACGATTGTGCACTTTGGTTTGCAATGCCTTTCATATGAATACGCTCATCGACGCTCCCTACGAACAATTTGGTAAATATCATAGGAATTGGCGCCAAATTATATGCAGCTGCGCATCATGAACACCCTAAGTTTGCGGGCACATTGTATACACAAATTAACACCGCGTATTCCCTAGTCCTTAGTCACTACGTTAATCGTCATATTATTCTTTATGTATGTATGGTTGTCCGGGTCGAGGGTATAGTCCATTTTCAATACGCCGCCGTCCTTGCTGAAGTCGAAATCCATTTTATCGGTGGTGACTGCCGCGCCTATCTGACCGTATGGCGTATTGACTATACACAGTCCCGTCTCGCCGAGAGTATAATTCATCTTTGACGGATAACGTCCCGTGCGCGATACCGACACACTGCCGTCTGCGACCTTAATTGTGGTCGTCGTGTCCTCGTAGCCCGTCATTTCGCTTTCTTTGTATATAATGTAAATCTTATCGTTTCTTATGGCGAACTTGCCCGCAGTAGCAAGCTCTATTGTCTCGCTCTCCCCGCCGATATCCTGCTTCGTGCGGATAGAAATCATCGCATTATTTTCCAAGACTATCGCTCCTTAAAATTTTTCTATATCAATTTTGGAGACGTCGCCCACAATTTTTTTTGATAGAAACAGGCTTCCGAGCTCCTCAAATCCGTGAACCGTGTCACTGACGTAATATCTCACTCTGCCCGGCTCAGTGCTTTCGGTGAGCAGCCCTTCCTCCGTCATTCGGCGTTTTGCCTCAAACGCCGCGCTGCTGCCCGAGTCGATAAGCGTTACGCTGTCGCCCACAATATCCTGAATGGTTTTTTTAAGCAGCGGATAATGCGTACAGCCGAGAATAATTGTATCAACGCCGCCGTCAATTAATGGCTTTAAATATTCCCGCGCAAGGATATACGCTATCTCGCTGTCTGCATAGCCGTTTTCAACAACAGGCACAAACATAGGGCACGCATTAGATATGACTTTAATATCGGGATTTAAGTTCCCGATTTTCTCGGAATATTTTCCGCTGTTTATAGTTCCTTTTGTACCGAGCACGCCTATAACGCCGTTTTTGGTGGTCTCAGCCGCAAGCTTTGACGCGGGGTCAACCACGCCGATTATGTCGGTGTCGTACTCAGTCGTAATATGCGGCAGAGCGGCGCTTGACGCTGTTCCGCACGCAATTACTATAAACTTTATATCAAACCTGCGCAGGAAATTGATATCCTGACGCACATACTTTACAATAGTCGCCGAACTGCGTGTACCGTAGGGTACGCGTCCCGTGTCGCCGAAGTATATTATGTCCTCATTCGGCATTATATTCATAACCTCGCGGACACACGTCAGCCCCCCGAGACCCGAGTCAAATATACCAATCGGTCTGTTGTCCATCGTAAGCCCCTCCGGTCTTTTACATAAAATCCTTGAGCGCGAGTGCGTAACCTATAAGCCTGTCTAAAAGCTCTGTGTTATTAACTCCGCTAACCTCCCACATCTTGGGATACATACTTATTGAAGTAAAGCCCGGCAGGGTATTTATCTCGTTGAGCCTTATATCACCGGTCTTTTTGTTCACAAAAAAGTCAACTCTCGAAAGTCCTCTGCACTCGCAGATTTTATATGCTTTAAGCGCGTATTCCTTAAGCATTTCTTCAAGAGCCTTGTCGATATTTGCGGGGATTGTGAGCTTTGAGTTATCGTCCTTATACTTCGCGTCAAAGTCGTAAAACTCATTCGCGGGCGCAATCTCACCGATATTCGGCGCGACGGACGGCTCAAAATTGCCTATTACCGCGCTCTCAACCTCGCTCGCTTCTATATATTCCTCAATCAGTACCTTGTAATCGTTCTCAAACGCAAGCTTTATTCCGCCCAAAAGCTCCTCACGATTGTGCGCCTTGCTTATCCCGACCGACGAGCCTGCATTTGACGGCTTTATAAAGCAGGGATAACCGAGTTTATCCTCTATCTCTTTAACATCGACGTCATCGCCGTACTTGACTGTCACCCAGTCCGCCTGCGGAATACCCGCCTCTTTAAACAGGATTTTTGCGAGGCACTTATCCATACACACCGCGCTGCCCAAAACTCCGGATCCAACGTACGGAATTCCCGCAAGCTCAAACAGTCCCTGAATTGTGCCGTCCTCGCCGTTCTTACCGTGAAGCACGGGCACGGCGGCGTCAATTCTTATAAACTCCGCCCCGCCTTCGCGAAATCTTATTATTCCGCCGTCAGCGCGCGACGGTGATATAACGGCTCTGTCAAAAGCGCCGATGAGACTTCCATCGGGGATATTTTTGATATCGTCCGCGCTGCCGTCAAAGTAATACCAATCTCCGTCTTTGGTTATAAAAATCTTATGTATATCGTATTTATCGGTATCTAAAGCGGCAATTACTGTCTTTGCCGATATTTTGCTTATATCGTGCTCACTCGACTTGCCGCCGAACACAACACACACACTGAGCTTACTTGAATTTGCCATAATTCTTTCCTTTCATAATAAATAGAAAATATATCTTTTTGACAGTATGCGGGCGGATAATATCCGCCCCTACGGCAGGTTCGCAGGGAACGGCCTGCGTGTCGTTCCCTACTCCCTAATTTCTAATTTTACCACACTTTTTTAAAATATCAATAGGTATAATCTATAAAAATATGTATAAACAATTACATTTTGTTAAAAATCCTGTTATCAATATATTAAACGGAGGAAGATAAAATGCCGAGGATAAGTATACGAAATTTAATAATTGCGCTGCTTGGGCTTGCTGTTTGCGCATCTTTGGTGTGTGCTTACACCGCGCACGAGGTTAAGGATATCTCCGAAAGCGTGCTGCGCCTTCACATTGTTGCAAACAGCGACAGCGCCGCCGACCAGCGCCTCAAACTTAAAGTGCGCGACGAGGTTATAAAAAGGTGCTCACCGCTCTTTAAAGGCTGCAAAAGCGCACAGCAGGCACAGGTGGCAGCCGAGGAAAATATTGAGTTTATCACTAAGACCGCCGACCGCGTTATCCGCGAAAACGGCTTTGACTACACTGCCGAGTGCCGTATCGGTAAATGCTCGTTCCCGACCAAAACGTACAAAAGCGCATCAGGCGGCGTGTCTCTGCCGCGCGGCGAATATTCCGCCGTAAACATTTGTCTCGGAAACGCCGAGGGTCAAAACTGGTGGTGCGTAATGTATCCCCCTCTGTGCTTTGTAAACGGAGTCGCATCGATTAGCGACGAAACAAACGATATGCTGCAAAGTGAGCTGAGTCAGTCCGAATACGAGCTGATAACGGACAGCGAGAAGCAAAGTGTAAAAATCCGCTTCAAAATCGCAGAGCTGCTCGGTAAGTGACTGCGCTGATTTTTTCCTTGAATATGCGCCCGAATTATGATATACTGTAAATATATTTAATTGGCGGAGGACGGTAATATGAACGGCGCTGTTAAAAAAATCGGTTATATTTTGGCGAAAAAGCTTAATCTTACACTTGATAATTCTGTTTTTGAAAAAAACGCACAGGCGATACAAAAGTACAATCTGCGCCTGCTTCGTCAGATTACGCTGCTGTCGGGCGCGCTTATTCTCGTGCTGTTTCTCGGCAACTATGTTCATCAGGGGCTTATTATAAATCAGCATATATACTTTGCTTTTATGATGCTCTCAGCGATAATTTTCGCCCTGACTTACGTTTTATTTAATCATCTTATCCCATACAGCACAGTTCTTGTGTACTTCTTTACGCTTATTTTTGCAGCCTTTGCGACATTCGTCGGGATTGTCGAGCCGACTTCGGGCACCGAGGCTCTGTTTATGATTGTCCTTGCTATGCTGCCGATGCAAATTATTGACAAGCAAACGCACGTCATTGCGTACACCGTTTTTGTATGGCTCGCCTTTTGCGTAGCATCACTTATACTTAAAGAGCACAACTCTGCGATTGCGGACGTGATTTCCGCCTCTGTCGCGCTTATATTCGGCATACTTAACAACAGACTTGTATTTAAGGCGCGGATAAGCGCAATCAACAACAGCCGAATACTCGCCCGCAGCACCGAGATTGATTCGGTAACCGGGCTTATGAATTACGAAAAATTCGCCAACGACCTGTCGGGCAAAAACGACAGCAGCATCGCACAGTCTCTGTGCAGTCTTTCCATACTCGAGATAGATAATTTTAAAGATTACAACGAAAAATACGGACGTCAGGCGGGCGATAAGTGCCTCAAAAAGATAGGCGCGTGCCTTCAGAGGATTTCCGACCCGGGCGAGCTTATTATATACCGCTACGGCGGCACGGGATTTGCGGCGGTCAGCCTCGTTCACGACTATAGCGGTATCGAGCGCGTCAGCAAGGGAATTCTTGCCCTAATCCGCGGGCTTGATATTGAATTTAATGGCACGCCCGCCGGAACAGTCACGCTCAGCGCAGGCTATGCCGACGTAATGGAGTGCGAGTGCGACGACTATAAGCACCTCATAGAAATGTCGCTCGAAGGTCTCAATAAAGCCAAAACCTTAGGCGGCAACACCCATATCGGCTATCTTGAATTACACCCGAAGGAGAATAATGACAGAGGGTAATGTCAAAAGATGACAACCGCAAAAGCCACGCCCGTCGGGGAGCCTATTGTAGTCGTGCGTTCCCGCGTAGTACCCGGTCCCTATGTTGTATAAAATCCTAATTTTCCGTTAACAATATATTACAAAATGAATAAAATCCGCATTTTTCTTGAAAACGTGTTATAATTATACCTAATTAGCAGATGAGTCAGAAAGGATTTTGAAATATGGAGCATATAAAAAGCGGTGTTGACTTTAGGTTTATAAAAGCCGAAAAGTTCAAGACAAATATGATAAGCGTATTCTTAAATATTCCGCTAAGGCGCGAGACCGTCACACAGGCGGCGCTGCTCCCTGCGGTTATGAAGCGCGGAACGGAAAAGCACAGGACTATGACCGACCTCACGCGCTACCTCTGCGATTTGTACAGCGCGTCGCTGCGTGCGGGCGTGCGCAGCAAGGGCGACGGCGAGGTGATTTACTTCACCGCCGACTATATCCGCGACAGGTTTATCGGCGAGAACTTAACGCAAAAAATCATAGATATACTTAAAGAGTTCATTTTTTGCCCTCTGACAGACGAAAACGGCTTTTTGGAGGAATACCTTGAGAGCGAGAAAATCAACCTCAAAAACGCGATTGAGGGGCTTATAAACGACAAGCGCGAGTACACCGAATTTAAATGCCGCGAGGCTATGTTCAGCGGCGAGGGCTACGGAATGTACGAGGCGGGCTTTGCCGAGGACTTGCCCGGCATTACCTCAAAAAGCCTTTATAATTTTTATCAAGACGTGCTAAAAAACGCCAAAATCGACGTGTTTGTAAGCGGCGACTTTGACGATGAAGCACTGAGCCTTATAAAGACCGAGCTTTGCGATGCGTTTGAGCCGCGAAATGCGGAATACATCAAGACCGAAATCGCATATCCGACCGGCAAGCCCGCGCAAAAAATCGCTGAGGAAATTCCTGTCGTGCAAAGCAAGCTATGTATCGGCTTAAGATGCGGCATCGACCCGACGTCTCACGAATACTACGGTCTGCTGCTCGGCGGCTGCGTGTTCGGCGCAAGCCCATTTTCCAAGCTGTTTAACAACGTGCGCGAAAAGCTCAGCCTTGCATATTACGCTGTATCGCGGACAGAGCGGTTTAAAAGCGCTATGTTCATAAGCTGCGGCATCGAAACAAAGAACTATCAGGCGGCTATGGACGAGATTACAGTACAGTTTAACAAGATGCGCAGCGGCGATATAAGCGACAGCGAGCTTGAGAACTCAAAGCTCTATCTAATCAACGGATTTAACTCGATGAAGGACGGACTCAGAACTATGGAGGACTACTACCTCTCACAGGCGATTATGGACAATCCGGGCGTAATTGACGACCTTATCGAGCGGATAGGCAAAACCACCAAGGACGAGGTTGTCGCCGCCTTTAACAAGCTTGAATTTGACACGATTTACTTCTTAAAAGGTGCGGGAGGTGACGAATAATGGGCACAGAAATAAAATCATACACAAACGAGACACTCGGCGAAACTATGCTATCGGCAGTACATCCGAGCGGGCTTAAAATATATGTTTTCCCGAAAAAGGGATTTAGCAAGTACTACGCAATCTACGGCACGGATTACGGCTCAACCGACAGGGAGTTTACCGTTCCGGGCGAAAATACCGCGACAGTCGTGCCCGACGGAATTGCTCACTACTTAGAGCACAAAATGTTTGAGCAGCCGGACGAGACAAACGCTTTTGACAGCTTCGCCCTGACCGGTGCGTCGAGCAACGCCTTCACGAGCTTTGACCTTACGGCGTACCTCTTTAGCTGCACGGATAAATTTTATGAAAACCTTGATATACTTTTGGATTTTGTAAACAAGCCCTACTTCACGGACGAGAACGTTCAAAAGGAGCAGGGCATAATCGGGCAGGAAATCAAGATGTACGACGACGACCCGTCGTGGCGGGTGTTCTTTAACACTTTGACCGCGCTGTTTCACAATAACCCGGTCAAAATCGACATTGCGGGCACGGTGGAGAGCATAGCGAAAATCGACAAGGATATACTTTATAAATGCTACAACACCTTCTATAATCCGAACAATATGATGCTTGTTCTCGTCGGCGACATCGATATGGACGAGGTTTTAAGCCGCGTGGATAAGCATATCGACCAAAGCCGAGCTCTCGGCGAAATTACCCGACCCGATATTAAAGAGCCGATTACGCGCGTAACCGAATACAAAACGCAGCGTCTTATGGTATCACAGCCGCTTTTCCAGATAGGCTTTAAGGAAACCATTCCCTATACCACAGGTGCGGAGCTTTTAAAGCGCGAGATTGCTACGGATATTATTATCGAAAGCCTGTTTGGCAGGAGCAGCGATTTTTATATGGAGCTCTACAGCGAAGGGCTGATTGACCCGGGCTTCGGCGGTGAAGCGGAGCTTGAAAAACGCTACGGCTTCACGCTTATCGGCGGCGAGTCAAAAGACCCCGAGGAGGTCTACCGCCGCGCTAAAGCCGAAATTAAAAAGGCTCAAAAAACCGGCATAGACGAGGAAAAAATTTCTCGCGCCAAAAAAATTGAAAAGGCGGCGGCAGTTAAGCTCTTTAACAGCGTCGAAGGTATGGGCAACAGCTTTATACGCCTCCTGATGAAGGGAATAAACCCGCTTGATTACGCTCAGGCGGCAGACAGTATAACAAAAGAATATATAGACGAGCGTCTTCGCACGCACTTTGACACAGACAATTGCGTACTGTCTACAATTCTGCCGATTAACGGGGAGAAATAGGCTATGGTAAACGAAATTTCATTTCCAAACCTCAGGATTGACCTTAAGATAAACCGTGCGGCGTTTACAATACTCGGCATAAACATATATTGGTACGGAATTATCATTGCCGCGGGTATGATACTTGCATTTATATACGGCTCGCGGGAATTCAAAAGACGCGGTATGAAGCAGGACGACCTCTTAAATATGTTCTTAATTTCTGTACCTGTCGCGATAATATGCGCAAGACTTTACTATGTAATATTCAGCTTTGACAGTTATAGGGGCGACCTTGCCGCCATATTTGACATACGCAGCGGCGGAATTGCTGTTTATGGCAGTCTAATAGGCGCAGGCGCGGTTGTTACGATTTACTGCTATATAAAAAAACTAAGCCTCGGCGAAGTACTTGACGTACTCGCCGTCGGCTTTCTCATAGGACAAGCTATAGGACGCTGGGGCAATTTTGTCAACGGCGAAGCGTTCGGCACAGCGACAAATCTGCCGTGGGCAATGACAATCAAAGAGGGCGGTATTACATACGCCGACTCGGTACATCCCACCTTTCTGTATGAGTCACTCTGGGATGCGCTCGGCATCGTTGTTCTGCTGCTTTATAAAAAGCACAAAAAATTCAACGGCGAAGTATTCTGCGCTTACATACTCTGGTACGGTCTCGGCAGGTTTTGGATTGAGGGACTGCGCACAGATTCGCTCTACTTAGGAGCACTGCGCATATCGCAGATAGTCGCGCTGATTTCGGTATTCTTAGGCGCTGCGGCAATCACCGCAGGGCGAATTAAAAAGAGAGGTGCAAAATAATGGAACAGGATATACTAAAACTAAAGCAGCGTATGGCTGAGCTAATAAGCCGAGACGACCTGAAATACGACGACATCTACAAAATCAAGCTTGAAATGGACGACATAATAGACAAATACTATTTTGAGCAAATATAAACCCCTACGTTCGGGCGGATATTATCCGCCCGTTGCCGCATTCTGAACCCCCTCAGTCAGCCTTTCGGCTATTTACATATTCAACTTAAAGGCATTGCATACTGCGGCGGTGAGCTGCTAATTCCTGCCGTCACACATCAAAGATGTGTGGCCACAGCCAGCTCCCCGTCGGGGCGCCTTTTTTATTTTGCGCCTTTGCGCTATTCTACGTTAAATTCACCATCTTTTACGTCTATTGTTACGGTGGTTTCTTCTTTTATTTTTCCTTCGAGCATTTTTTCGGCTATCATATCTTCGATATCGCTCTGGATCGCGCGGCGAAGAGGTCTTGCGCCGTAATTCTCGTCAAAGCCGTTCTCGGCAATTTTTTCAATCGCCGCATCGGTGAACTCTGCCGTTATGCCGTTTGCGGCAAGACGGTCTTTAACCGACTCAAGCATTTTTCCCGCAATTTCCTTGATGTTTTCGCGGCTGAGCTTGCGGAACACGATTATTTCGTCAATCCTGTTTAAGAACTCGGGCTTGAACGCCTTTTTAAGCTCGCCCATTACATCGTCCTTTATCTGAGCGTAGTCACGCTCGGCTTCCTTGTCCTCATCATCGCCCGCTGCAAATCCGAGCGCCTTGCTTCCTCCGCCGGTTATAAGTCTTGCGCCGAGGTTGCTCGTCATAATTATAACCGTATTTCTGAAGTCTACGCGTCTGCCCTGTGAGTCGGTGAGTATTCCGTCCTCAAGAATTTGAAGCAGAATATTGAACACATCGGGGTGCGCCTTTTCAATCTCGTCAAACAGAATAACCGAATACGGCTTCGTGCGCACCTTGTCGGTGAGCTGTCCACCCTCGTCATATCCGACATATCCCGGAGGCGAACCTACAAGACGCGACACCGAGTGCTTCTCCATAAATTCCGACATATCTACGCGGATTATTGAGTCCTCATCGCCGAACATCGCTTCAGCCAGCGCCTTTGAAAGCTCGGTCTTGCCGACACCCGTCGGACCTAAGAATATAAACGAGCCTATCGGCCGCTTCGGGTCTTTAAGCCCCACTCTGCCGCGGCGGATTGCCTTCGCGACAGCGGTTACCGCCTCGTCCTGTCCAACAACGCGCTTGTGCAGAATTTCCTCAAGCTTTAAGAGACGTTCGCTCTCGCTCTCCTCAAGGGTCTTAAGCGGAATTCCCGTCCAAAGCGAAACAATTTCCGCAATCTCCTTTTCGGTCACTGTTAAATTTGCGTTCTCGCTGTCGTTTGTCCACTCGGTCTTGGTCTTTTTAAGGTTCTCTCTGAGCGATTTTTCCTCATCTCTGAGCTTTGCCGCCTTCTCGTATTCCTGCGTGGTGATAGCGGCTTCTTTCTCTGCCTTTAACGCCTCGATTTTTGACTCTATCTCGCGCACATCGGGCGGGGCTGTCATATTCTTTAGCTTGAGCCTTGACGCCGCCTCATCTATTAAATCTATCGCCTTATCGGGCAAAAACCTGTCTGAGATATATCTGACCGACAGCTTTACCGCCGCGTCAAGCGCTTCGTCCGAAATCTTGACTCTGTGATGCGCTTCGTACTTGTCGCGCACGCCCTTTAATATGAGCAGCGCGTCCTCGGGCGACGGCTCGTCAAGCGTTATCGGCTGGAAACGCCTCTCAAGCGCCGCGTCCTTCTCGATATGCTTTCTGTATTCGTCCAGCGTCGTCGCGCCGACAATCTGTATCTCACCTCTTGTAAGAGCGGGCTTTAGAA
>UQOT01000038.1 GCA_900542675.1 uncultured Eubacteriales bacterium
TCCTGTCTCCTTGCCCTCTTTTTTGAGCTTTTCAACCTCTGCCTTTAATTCCTGTTTAACACGCGCGGAAACAACCTTTCCGCTGAGCAGCTTTGCCATTTTAACGTCTCCTTTGTTTATTATAATCTTGTTTATTTATCTTTTTATCGGGCTTCGGCGGTCTTATAAGGCATTTTTCACCGTAACCGATTAAGTCCTCGCGGCCCGCCTTTTTAAGAGCCTTCAGAACAAGTCTGTAATTCTTCGGATTTCTGTACTGAAGCAGCGCCCTTTGCATTTGTTTCTCCTCATAGCTTCTCGGAACATATACCTTTTCCATTGTCCTTGGGTCAATGCCGGTGTAATACATACAAGTCGAAATACTGCCGGGCGTGGGATAAAAGTCCTGAACCTGCTCGGGATTATGCCCCGTATCGCGCAAGTATTCCGCTAGCTTCACCGCATCAGACAGCGTACTTCCGGGGTGTGACGACATTAGATAAGGCACTGTGTATTGCTCCATATTAAGTTCACTGTTCACCTGCTCAAACTTGCGGCAGAATTTGCTGTATACATCAAAACCGGGCTTACCCATATACTTTAATACGCTATCGGAAATGTGTTCGGGCGCAACCTTGAGCTGACCGCTGATGTGATACTTTGACAGCTCGTAGAAAAAGCTGTCGTCCCTGTCATATATCAAATAGTCATATCTTATGCCGCTGCGCACGAAAACCTTTTTAACCTTAGGCAGCTGCCGCAGTTTTTTAAGCAGCTCAAGATAGTCGCTGTGGTCAACAATAAGATTTCGGCACGGCTTGGGAAATAAACACTGCCGCGTCTTGCAAACGCCGCGCTTCGCCTGAAAATCGCACGCGCTGCGCCGGAAATTTGCGGTAGGCCCCCCTACATCGTGAATGTATCCCTTAAAATTCTTTTGCGTTGTAAGAAGCTTCGCTTCGCGCAGAATTGACTCGTGGCTCCGCGCCGTAACGGTTCTGCCCTGATGATACGTAAGAGCACAAAAGTTACAGTCGCCGAAACAGCCGCGGCACGAGGTTATCGAAAACTCCACCTCTTTAATCGCCGGTATGCTGCCCTGCTTTTTATATATCGGGTGGTACGTTCTTGTATACGGCAATTCGTATACATCGTCAAGCTCCTCGGTATTAAGCGGCGCCGACGGAGGATTTTGAACAATATACCTGTCGCGGTCAAGCTGAATGAGCGGCTTGCCGCGCACTGCATCCTGCTCCTCGTACTCTATACGGGTCGCTATGGCGTACTTTTCCTTATCCTCCGAAACCTCGTTAAAGCTCGGGAGCATAATTCCGTCATACGGGAGCAGATCCTTGTCGCTCTCTATGTACATCGTTCCCATAACGCCTTTGATTTCACCGATTGGCACGCCTGCATTTAACAGCTCGGCAGCTTCAACAATCTGCCTCTCGCCCATACCGAATATAAGCAAGTCCGCTCCGCTGTCAATAAGTATGCTGCGGCGAACCTTATTGCTCCAATAATCATAGTGCGCAAATCTGCGCAGACTTGCCTCAATTCCGCCGATTATAATCGGTACGTCGCCGTATGCTTCCCTTATGCGGTTGCAGTATACAATATCCGCCCTGTCAGGTCTAAAGCCCGATTTTCCGCCCGGAGAATACAAATCGGTATTCCTGACCTTTTTTGCCGCAGTATAATGATTGACCATTGGGTCAATATTACCCGACATCACAATAAACCCAAGCCTCGGTCTGCCGAGCCGCTTAAAATCCTCGCAGCTGTGCCAGTCCGGCTGAGGAATAATCCCGACTGTATAACCGTTATGCTCAAGCACGCGCGAGATTATCGCGTGCCCAAAGCTCGGGTGGTCAACATAAGCGTCCCCGATTACATACACAAAATCGAGCCTCTCAATCCCCCTTCTATCCATATCTTTTTTTGAAATAGGCAAAAATTCATTCATAGATGTATTATAACATTTTAACCGGATATATGTCAAATCTTTGCGCTAAAAAACAGAAGAAAAATAAAAAAGGCTGTCCGACACACGCGGACAGCCGGCAGCTTGAACGTATAATCCATTCACCTATCAAGCGCCTTACACTAACTTAGACGAAAAATTTCGGAAAATGTTCCCAATTTTATAAAAATTTTTGTATTTCATAAAAAATCATCAATTTTACTCAACAAAAACCACTGATACTCTATCTCTTACTTTTGTTTAAAACCAGGATTTGCAATTTTTTCGTCAATTATTTTTTGCTGCAGTGATGTTAAATCTATTGTTTGATTATCATAAGAATATGCATATGTCATCGCTTCATTATCAGGCAAAACATACTTACTTTGCTTTTTAGCTACTAGTACATAATAGTCTTCGTCTGTTTTTACATCACTGTCATCTCTTGCGAGAAATAACAACACATTTTCACCTAACGTAAAATCAGGGGTATTTTCATCGCAAAATACTGTATTCTCATCTTCACCTTTATTAATTCTTACAACAACACTTTTGCTGTCTGTGTATCCGTACATATTGCTGTCAATGTCAACAACGATATCTGTCTGAAGAATATTTCGCACATTTCCGCCCCGAACATAATCCGGATTACTCCAGTTGCTTTCCTTTATTTCTGAAACATGTCCGCAAATTATTATGTCGGAATATAAAATCATTTCGCTTTCCGACCTGTACGGCATCAGACCGGTTACGTCAATTATGGTTTTTTCGGTGTTATCTATTCTATCATCTACATTTGTTGTTATTTTATTGCTTTCCGCATCATTGGTGTTATTATACATTTTGCCAATCACTCCAACCGCAGCAATACATAGGAGGACAGACATTACAATAAATATTGTTTTTTTCATATATTCCATCCTCCTATTGTGATAGTGCATACTGTCAATAAAATATTATATATTTAGTATGAAACATTATAAACTGCATGTATTATCTTTGATGCAACTTCAACAAGCCTATTGGCATCAATGTTTTGAATGATATCATTATCAGAGTTTGCGTTTAATCCCTCTTGCCAATCTTGCACAATAGAAATTGCAGGGATATAAACGCGTGCAAATGGATAATGGTCGCTATTTATTGCCATGGTTAATTCAAATCTATCATCTATAAACAAATTTGAGATATTATTTCTATATAACTCCGTTAATTTATCATAATTTTCCGGTGTATATTCTATATTTACAGCTTTATTATCACCATATAACATAATTAAATATCCCAAATCACTCTTCTCCGCCACACTATCTATGTTAATTAATCCAATTGTATTTTGCCTTTCTTCCTCTGATAATGCATTTACGTACCATCTTGAACCCAACATAAATTTTTCCTCGCCAGAAAACAGAACGAATGTAATATTATATGGTAAATTTGTACTTTCAGTAATTCTCGCCAATTCAAGCACAATAGCTACACCCGAACCATTATCATTAGCCCCATAGGAATTCTCTGTGCTATCATAATGTGCACTTACAATTAATGTTTTCTTTGTATCTTTCTCCGCTTTTTTGGTTGCAATTATGTTACTGCCTACACCATCTACATTCGTTTGATCAGCAGTGGGAGCCAAATAAATATCAAGCTGTGACGAACGTCGTATAGCATATTCATTATTTTCATCATTGTATTCAAAAATTTGACTCTCTATATTGTCATAGCCAAAATCCATAAAACAATTTTTAATATATAATTCTGTTTCTTTTATTTGTTCAGAATTAATCGGATGTGGCGATGTGGATATATCCTTAATCGTTTTTAACATATTATCCTTTGATATACTTAATATTGCATTTTCTTCAGATACATTATGTGCAGTTATATCTGCTGACTCTAATGTTTGTTGTGCATTGCACGATGGTATAATTAAGACTAACAGGAATAATAAAAGCATTTTTATTAAAACTTTTTGTTTTTTTATCATAATTTATTTGAATTATAACTCACCGGGTGCCACTTTTGCTTTTATAAATGAGTGACACCCTTTACAAAAAAGACTTTATTGTCAACAATTGTTGATATGTTTACTCTGAATATCTAACATAAAGAGAACATACCCATCCTCCGATGTCATTACATTTATACCAATCTACTCCGTTCGAGTCATATTCAGCGTATGTAATCCAAAGACGTTGATTACGGTATACTTGCCCTAACACACTATACTGCGTACCCGGTCCTGAGCGAAAATTTAAAGTGTCCGTATCGACCCACACATATTGCGCAATACGTGGTGAAATATTGAAATCAACTTCATTTATTGCTTTAAAAGAATTGTCGGTAAATTCTGTTTCCGCAAAAACACTAACACTTCCTATTGACAATACCATAACTGCTGCTAAACACATAGCAACCAAATTTTTAACTTTTTTCATTTTTAATTCCTCCTCTTTCGTTCATATAATAAAATTATAAACAAACTTTAGCGCCAAATTGTTTACAGCTTCATTATAAACGCATTTATTTGTATGTCAACGTTAATTACAAAAACGGTCGAATTAATACAAATTCGGTTAATTCGGAAGAAAAAGGACCGTACGGAGACGGTCCCCCAAAAAGCTATTTAGAACTAATCAATCTTAATTTTCCGGTTACCGCAAAAAGAGCAACCACAGCCATACTGACTGTAAAAATGACTGACAAATAATATGTCGAATCCAAAAAATCCGCATAGTGTAAAACGAGAAATATCCCAAGACATATGCAAACATTTCTGCGGGCACGAAATCTAAATACCCTTCTCTCGACATCGTCAAGAGGCTTGTTTTCGGCATCTACCGGTGCAAGTATTATCATTATTAAAGACGACAAGATTGTTATACATACCGTAAATACGCTTGAAAAAGGATAGTACTTAATTACCATCGGAACTACACAATATAAGATACACGATGAAAAATAGCAGCGTAAGGAAGTCTTCGAATGGCTTCCACCGACGTATTTTCTAAGCATCATATATATCGTTATAAACATAACAATTTCAAAAACTGTATGTAACATAAATCCGATTATTAGCGCAGAAACAATATTCAGTATTACAGTTAAAAACGAGTTGAGACCGAATATAATTTCATCAATTTCATCATCTTTAATTATATCTCTGCGTGCCGCAGAATACACAAGCTTTTTTGAAAGACAATTAAACATATTTTATCAGAATTTGCGATATTTCTTTGCTCCTTCAGGAAGCTTTTCCTGACCCTTAATCCATGTAGAAGTTGAATTTACTGTTGTTACCATCATATGCGATGCGCATACCGGTATAAGCTTTAATGCTCTGCCGCATAGTTTGTCAAGTTTCTTCATAATAATTAACCTCCAAAAAATATTTTTCACAGTAATAACAATAGCTTAATATTTGCCGAAAATCAATAAAAATTACAAAATCGGTCGTTAAACTACAAAATCGGTCAATTATTTAAGGTATTTTTATTTATCAACATAATTGTTCTGAAAGTATGTGCCTTAGCATCATATTCCCATTTTAAATTACCGTTATAGTTTTTTAAAGCTTTTTCAATGCTAAGCATTCCTATTCCGTGGATATTTTTTCGCATTTTGTGTGTCTGCAGGCGTCCGTTAATAACGGTCGGCTCACATTCTGAACTGTTATTCATATGTATTATCACAAATACTTCATTCATAGTATCGATACTCAACAACATTTTCTTTTCACTTGAAGCTTTACAACTTTCTATTGCGTTGTCAATTAAGTTCGCAAATATTGAAATAATATCCGGTTCTTTCAAAAAAGATAAGTCAATATTTTTAATGTAAATCTGAAAATTAATTTCATTTTTGTTGCATTCCTGCATTTTCTGAGACAGAAGTACATTCAAAGCTTTATTGTTTGTATATTCTACAAGCAAAAATTCTTTATTCTTGTTCTTTAAATACCGAATTTGAGCAAGAGCCTCCCGCTGATCAACTGAGAGCATTGCTTCAATATTATTGCAGTATTTCTCAATATCGTGTATTACGATTCTGAGTTCATCATACTTTTCTTTAATCAGTTCGTAGCTTTTATAATCTATTTCCTTTTTTCGTTCAATATTTTGAAGAGCCTGTATCTGAATATTTTTATCAATTATTTTATCCCACGCAAAATAAACAATAAAATTTGATAATATAAGCATAATGCTAATAATCGTAAAGAGAATGCGATATTCTGTGTTAGCCTCCAAGAAAATCTTATTTACCAAAACCAAATACATAATTGTCGAAACCGGCAATATTAATGACCAAAATATTTCCTTTGACCTATATGTTTTGTTTCTGGTGTGTGAAACGTTTCTGAGCAGCACTACCTCAATAAAATAAATAAGCTTACAGGATACTGAATATATGTAGTTTTCCAAAATTGATAAGTTTTTATAAGTCTCACTTTCTATAGTAACCCGAAGTATAAACGACATTATCAATTCACCGAACATCATAAGAACAAGCAAAATAATAACTCTCATAATAACAGAGCCTATACTGTCACTGAATCCCGCATACAGAATAACTATATTAATTGCAAAAAAACCGACTATATTTAATATCGGTATTTGAAAATATGAAATAAGGCATAATACAAAATATCCACAAATTATTATAAACAAACTGTATATCTTTGTATATCTGTAAGTTAATACTCCTTTGGTATAATACATTAATGTTATACAACTGAGCATTACAGAAATTGTAACTGAAACAATATTTGATATATTCACTACAAATCCCTCGCTATTTCAAACATTTTTGTATCGAAGTTTTTAAATTTCCTCCTTGACATATATAATTCGTGTTTCTTGTTGCCGTATGAAACAACAACACTTAACCTATCAAAATATGTTACATATTTCAAGTTTAAAAAAACACTTTGATTTGACTCGGCAAAATAGTTTGTTTCGCTCAGTATTTTATTTTTAAGTACCGAAAACGGTTCTCTGGCAACAAAATCACGATTTGTCGTAACAATATGCGTATGACGATTGCTATTTTCCAAATACATAATAGACGTTATGGGTATTTCGACCGGAACTTTAGTTTGAAGCTCCGTTGTATGCAAAACCAAAGTACGCTCTTTAATTTTCATTAATCCGCTGTTAATTCCTCTTTCAAGTCTGTCAATTTCCAATGGCTTAGGCAAAAATCTAAACGCATTGACATCAAAGGCGCTGTCTAAATAAACCTGAAAATTTGTAACAAAAAACAACAAACATTCCTTATTCTTCTCCAAGACCTTCCGCGCAAGATCAATTCCGTTCATATTATCCATTTCAATGTCCAAAAACACCATATCGTATGCAACATCGGAATTTGACATATCCAAAGGGTTATTAAACTTTTTGATTTCATACACAATTGATTTCTTATCAAGTACAGACTTTAACATCTCAAACTCTGAATTTAATATCATTTCTTCATCATCGCACACAGCAATATTAATTTTGTTCTTCATATCCATTCTCCTCAAAATAATAACTTTTTATAATTCTAACATTTTCTTACATAAAATGCAATAAATATTTGTCTTTACGGCTTGAAAGTACAAATGTTTTGTAGTAAAATACATTGTAGAATTTTTAAGTAAAAGGATGATAATATGAAGGAATATAAAGGTGCGGTGTTTTTTGATTTTGACGGAACGCTTGTTGATGAACGCGAAAAGCTCTACATTCCGACAGACGCGACAAAGAATTCGATAGAGCGGCTTAAGCTAAACGGTTATATGGTCGGGCTTGCGACAGGCCGGGCAAAATGCTATGTTCCCGAAACGGGAATTGACTTTGACTGTTATGTCACATCAAACGGCGCATATGCTGCAGTTGATGATAAAATAATAGCCGATGAGGTATTCGGCGCAGATGAGCTTAAAACGCTGTTTAAATTCTTCGCTGAAAACAATATGGGATATATGACCGAAAATCAGGAGCAATGCTTCTACAGCACTGCAAATTACGACCAATTTGAGGAAATGATTAATAAATTCAATATCTCAATGGTCTGCTTCAGTCCGATGCCTGCAGACAGCAATATAAAAGCCAACAAAATGATGTTTACATATGACGACGAAAGCGCTCTTGAAAAACTCCGCGGCGAGTTTTCGGATAAATACTATATGACAAAACACAGACACGACCCGTCGGGAGATCTTGGGATAAAAGGTATTACAAAGGCGGGCGGAATACAAAAGGTAATTGACGTATTCGGGCTGGATATCGCAGATACCTACGCCTTCGGTGACGGCGAGAATGATTATGAGATGCTGTCGTCAGTCGGGCACGGCATTGCGATGGGGCTGCACTCCGAAAAACTCGACGGAATTGCCGAATATGTGACCGACACCGTTATAAACGAGGGTGTGACAAAAGCGCTTAAGAAATACGGACTCATATAGAAACGAATAATTCGGCTTATCTGAACATAAAATAATACAAAGTATAATTTCAAAGATTCGGAAAGGGTGTATTTTATGTTTAAGACGCTGAATTTAAAAAAGCTCGGCATTTCCTTGCTTGTAACCTTCGGCGCGGCGGCGCTCGGGTACTTTTTCTCGCGTGACGCAATGCAGGACTATGCAAATTTGGTACAGCCGCCTCTCGCTCCGCCGTCGTGGGTTTTCTCGGTAGTATGGCCGATACTCTATCTATTAATGAGCATTGCGCTGTATATGGTCGCAAACTCCAAAGCGCCGCAGCAGCAAAAAAGCCTTGGATATACGCTGTACGGAATTCAGCTTGTGTTCAACTTCTTGTGGACGCTGTTTTTCTTTGTGTTCGGGCTTTACACATTCTCAGCCGTATGGCTCGTAGCTCTAATTCTGATTGTTGCCGCAAATATATTTGTATTTTGGCGTGTTAATTCCACAGCAGGCAAGCTGATGCTTCCATATATAATATGGCTGCTGTTCGCTCTCTATTTAAACATCGGCATTGCAATTCTGAACTAATAACTTAATTAAAAATAAAACAAAAAGGACCTCAATTACGAGATCCTTTTCACATTTTCGGAACTTTGCAGTCCGCTTTTGGTGACTCCTAGGGGATTCGAACCCCTGTAGCCGGCGTGAGAGGCCGGAGTCTTAACCGCTTGACCAAGGAGCCAAAAGGTGGTAGCGGTAACTGGATTTGAACCAGTGACACTACGGGTATGAACCGTATGCTCTAGCCAACTGAGCTATACCGCCATATGCGCTTTGTAAATCAATTACCGCGACAACATCAAATATTATACCAAAAGTGCAAAAGCTTGTCAATACTTTTTTAAAAAATTTTTTGCTTATTTTGTCAAAGGAGCTGCCTCATTGAATAATGCGATGCAGCTCCTAAAACGTGCATCTAAACTGTTTGTATAAAAAATTAATTTTTAAGGCTGTTAATCGGTGCGGGAATTCTTCCGCCGCGGTTTATAAATCTTTCAGCGGAATACGGATGCACGGGCATTACCGGTGCCGCGCCCAGAAGCCCGCCGAACTCAAGGCTGTCACCGACTGTTTTGCCTGCTGCCGGAATAATTCTTACAGCCGTTGTTTTTTGGTTAATCATTCCTATCGCCATTTCGTCTGCAATTATAGCCGAAATTGTTGACGCAGTAGTATCGCCCGGCACAGCAATCATATCAAGACCGACCGAGCAAACGCAGGTCATCGCCTCAAGCTTATCAAGTGTGAGTGCGCCGCATTCAGCCGAAGCAATCATTCCCGCGTCCTCACTGACCGGAATAAATGCGCCGCTGAGTCCGCCGACGTAGCTTGACGCCATAACGCCGCCCTTTTTAACCGCGTCGTTTAAAAGTGCGAGAGCCGCTGTCGTTCCGTGACCGCCACACTTCTCAAGTCCCATTTCTTCCAAAATATGCGCCACACTGTCGCCGACTTCGGGTGTCGGTGCGAGCGATAAATCCACAATACCCGCGTTTACGCCGAGCATTTTTGATGCTTCGTGTGCAACAAGCTGACCCATACGCGTGATTTTAAATGCGGTTTTCTTAATAGTTTCAGCAACAGCTTCAAAGTCGCCGCCTTTAACCTGCTCAAGTGCGCACTTTACAACGCCCGGTCCGCTTACTCCTACATTAATAACAGTCTCACTCTCGCCTACCCCGTGAAACGCACCCGCCATAAACGGATTGTCCTCAACCGGATTTGAAAATACAACAAATTTTGCACAGCCGAGTGAATCGTTGTCTTCAGACATCTTTGACATCTTTACGATTATTTCACCCATTTCTTTGACAGCGTCCATATTTATGCCCGCCTTTGTCGAGGCTACGGCAACCGAAGAACACACAAAGTCGGTTGAACTGAGCGCTTCGGGGATGGACTTTATTAGCTTTCTGTCGCTGTCGGAATATCCCTTGTAAACAAGAGCGGAATACCCGCCGATAAAGTTTATACCGAGGTCGGCAGCTGCCCTGTCAAGCGTCTTTGCAAAAGGAACATAATCATCTGTATTACTCGCCGCCGCGACAAGTGAAATCGGCGTAACCGAAATACGCTTATGTATAATCGGTATGCCGTAACGTTTGCTTATTGTCTCGCCTGTCTTAACCAAATCCTTTGCGCAGCGCGTGATTTTGTCGTATATCTTTCGGCACGCCTTATCCGGGTTCTCATCTGCGCAGTCGAGCAGAGAAATACCCATAGTTATCGTACGAATATCGAGATGCTCATCCCTTATCATCGTGATAGTTTCGGTAATCTCTTTTGTGTTAAGGTTAATCATATATTTTATCCTTTCAAACAATTACATAATTATTTAAATACAGCTAAATTCTGTGCATTGAATTAAAAATATCCTCGTGCTGTATACGTATTTCGACGCCGAGCTCATCACCGAGCTTTGCAAGTTTTTCCGAAAGCTCACCGAAGCCCGAGCCGACGCGGCTAACATCAACAAACATAATCATTGTGAAGATATCCTGCATTATTGTCTGAGTGATATCAAGAATATTAATATCGTTCTCGTATAACAATCCGCTTGTCTTTGCTATTATTCCGGGCTTGTCCGCGCCCATAACGGTAAGTACTGCGTTCATACACTTAACTCCTTGTTTTAAATTCAATTTAAGTATAATGATAACACTATTTTATTATTTTGTAAAGGGAAAAATTCAAAGAATGAATACCAAATCCTGCTTCCAATCTATTTTTTATACATAATACAAAAGAACCGCCTTTTAAGGTCGGTATACCCGGTGTCTGTATTTTCGGGCTCTACTCCGTCTAAGCATCCGAGAACGGTTACAAACATACCTCTTGTCACGTTGCTGTACGACTCAAAAATATTGTCAACGGTAAATTATCAGGCAATTCAGGATTTGCCGTGCCTGTTACAGTTACTGCTATCTCCTTTGATGCTATTCCGTGTAACCCTGATGTTCATCAAGCTCGGCTTCCATCATTTCCTGAATAGTTCCGCCGAGCAAATCTTTGAGAGCGTCTTCAATATCTGCTGCTGTTTTGACATCATACTCTTGTATCAGTCCAGATATGATACTCCGCTTTCCTTCACTCATTCTTTCTTTTCTTCGCCTTCCCATAAAAAATTCCTTCTATGATATTATTATATTCTATCATAGAAGGAATAATATTTACAGACTCTTTCTCACACGCTCGTATAAAGTTTAAGCGAGTTTGTCGAAAGACAGATCGCTTTCTTTTTCTGTTTATCAAATGCAAGTTTTATACAAATATTCTTTTTATTTATAACTGTATTATACTATTCAATATAATATACTTATAAGTAAAAAGAAAACATTATTGTCAATGCTCGTTTCAAAAGTAGTAAATTGGTAGTAAATTATTTTTAAATATCTCTACAAAACCTATAGATTGGGCGTTTGCTATTTCATTTTACCATAGTAGTAAAATTTGTGCAATACCTATTAAGAAAAATATTTTAAAATTTTTTGGGCATTATTATATCTGAGATGTTTTTTTAGATTGATTTTTGTTTTTATTATACAAATATTGACAATGTGTCTTTTAAATTAATTACACTAGGTCGAAAAAGGCAAAAATTACTTGAATAAACATCTAATAAAAATCACAAAATAGACTTGCAACACAAAAAAATTAAGGAGTGAAAACAAAATGGCAAATTCAAATAACAGCAATAAGTTAGTTGTACCGCAGGCTAAGGCAGCTATGGATCAGTTCAAGATGGAAGCTGCATCAGAGGTCGGCGTAACACTTAACAAGGGTTACAACGGTGATCTTACTTCAAGACAGGCCGGTAGCATAGGGGGCCAGATGGTGAAGAAAATGATCGAGAAGTATGAGCAGGACGCTGCTAATCAGCAGGGCTAATTACTTTTTGATTAATTTTTAAGCCAATGGACAAAGGGGAAAGCGTCGATGCTCTCCCCTTTGTCTGATTTATTTCTCATTATGATTATGGTCACAGCCGCAGTCACAGTCGTGATGATGCTCGTGCGGCAGAATTACACCGTCAATTTTAATCTCACGATATTCCTTTTCCAAATCCAAACACTTGCCGCAGTTATCGCATAATTTGACCGGATTTAAGTCGCAGTAATCGCACTCTCCGCAGTCATTGCAAATCCTGTCATATAAAACACATTGCTTCGGCATATCAATCACCCTTTAATATTTTCAATAAATTCATCGGCAGCTTTAAGTATGCCTATCTTAGCGCTGTTATATATTACTCCGCCCTGCATATAAGCGGTATACGGCGGCTCAATCGGCGCATCGGCCGAAAGCTCAATCGACGCGCCCTGCACAAACGCACCGGCAGCCATAATAACCTGCGATTCATAGCCCGGCATATCCCACGGCTCAGGTGTAACATAACTGTCTATAGGCGAGCCCTTCTGTATCGCCTGACAGAACTTTATCACGTTTTCGGGCGTATTAAGCTTAACTGCTTGAATAATATCGCTGCGTGCAGAATTTACGCACGGACACACGTCAAATCCGAGCTTTTCAAACATAGCGGCGCACAGCACAGCTGTCTTAACACTCTCTGACACCACATTCGGCGCCATAAAAAGACCCTGGTACATATTTCTGTTCATACCGAGGCTTGCACCGACGTGCTTACCGAGTCCCGGTGCGGTCAAACGATATCCAACCTTGCGAACGCACTCTTCGGTACCTGCGATATACCCTCCGCTGAGCGCAAGACTTCCGCCAGCATTTTTTATAAGCGATCCCACAATTAAATCTGCACCGTACTCCGTCGGTTCTTCTTTTTCGACAAAAATACCGTAGCAGTTATCGACAATACACAAAGTTTCGGGGCTTATATCCTTAACGGTTTTAATTATTCTGCCTATCTCGCTTACCGTAAGCGAGCTGCGCCAATCATAACCGCGCGAACGCTGAATAAGCACCGCCTTAATCTTATTCTCGCTGACTAATTTTTCTATTCCCTTATAATCGATTTGTTCGCCGCCGATTAAGTCAACCTGTCTGTAATCCACGCCGAAGTCTTTGAGCGAACCGGTATCGGGGTATTCACCATCTCTTATACCGATAACCTCCTCCATTGTGTCATACGGCGCACCAACTACCGAAGCGAGAATATCGCCCGGACGCAGCACACCGAACAAACACGCGGATATTGCTTGTGTTCCCGACACAATATTATGGCGCACCATAGCGTCCTCAGCACCGACAATTTCGGCATAGACCTTATCAAGCGCATCTCTGCCCATATCGTCATAGCCATAGCCCGTCGTCTCGCCGAAATGCGCGTAAGATATGCGGTTATTCTGAAACGCCTTTAAGACTTTTAGCTGATTATACGCTGCGACATCGTCAATTTCATTGAACCTCTCTTTAAGCTCACTTTCAGCCTTAATATAAAGTTCAATCGTTTTTTTTCTCACACCGAACCAATCGCTCAGATAACTGAGCGATTGGTTCTTATTTTCAAAACTACTCTGCATAATCGAGATTGTTCACATCCTCTTTTGAAAGCACCTTAACATCATTTTTCGTCAGAATTTCCGACGACAGCTCAAGATCGCTTGTCTTTAAGACAATAACCGCTCTTGTAGACTTTTCGCCTATGAACGAATAAATATAATCAATGCTTATGTCCTTATCCTTTAATAGCTGTATAACTCTGCTGAACGCGCCTACCGAATCTGATATTGAAATTGCGATAACATCCGAAATATTTGCTGTCATCTGATTGTCTCGCAGAACCTTCTCTGCCTTAACCTCATCATTAACTATCATTCTGAGGATACCAAAATCAGTTGTGTCCGCGATATTAATCGCTCTGATATCAATACCATTATCCGAAAGTATTTTGGTAATCTCTGCCAGTCTGCCCGGACGGTTTTCCATAAACACCGAAATTTGCTTAACCAACATCTTTTATTCCTCCTACTTTTATATACATTTATATATTTCTGCCCAGCTTAAATGCCTCTGCATTAACGTCTGCCACTTTAGCCGGAACTGTTTCTCTTACATACTTAATCCACGTGTCCTCGCTGATATCGGTGTATTTTGAGAGCACGCCGAGCAATACAACGTTTACGGTCTTGATATTTCCCGCACGCATTGCAAGCTCATCAGCCTTAACGGAAATTACACTTATGTTTTTAGAGTTTAATTTTTCTATTATATTCTCAGGGTATTTTTTAGCACCCGTGATTACCGGCATAGGGTCAATATTTTGTGAATTGCACACTATCTTTCCGCCCTTTTTAAGATATGGCAGATAACGATACGCCTCAAGCTCTTCAAAGGCTAAAATTATATCCGCCTCGCCCTTGTCAATAATCGGCGACTGAACCTTATCACCAAACTTAACATATGTAACCACGCTGCCGCCTCGCTGCGACATTCCGTGAACCTCTGATACCTTTACGTCAAAGCCTTCACCCATATAAAGATTGCCTAAAATTCGGCTTGCGAGAAGGGTGCCCTGTCCGCCTACGCCGACAATCATAACACTTTTATTATCCATAATAAGTCCCCTCCTATTCGTTGCCGCCGATTGCGTCAAACGGACATACATTTTGGCACAATCCGCAGCCGACACAAAGCGTTTCATCAATTTCAACGTGATCGCCGCGGTCAACAATCGCGGGACAGCCGAGCTTCATACACATCTTGCACTTTTTGCACTTTTCGTTATCTATTTTTATAGGTCCCGGGAACTTAACTGACTTTAACAGTGCGCACGGTCTCTGTACAATAACAAGCGACGGCTCATCAGCTGCGAGTTCCTCTTTAAGCGCCTCCTCACAGCCCTTTAAGTCAAACGGGTCAACAATTCTCACTCTGTCAATTCCGACTGCTTTACCCAAAAGCTCAAGGTCAACCTGTCTTGTCGCCTCGCCCTTTAAGGTCTTGCCGGTTGTCGGATTATCCTGATGCCCAGTCATACCGGTAATTGAGTTATCTAAAATAAGAACCGTATTAATTCCCTTATTATACACAACCTCAATAAGACCGGTAATTCCGCTGTGGATAAACGTAGAGTCGCCGAGAACCGCAACCGTGTTTTTGGCAAACTCACTGCCGCGTGCAAGCGACATACCGAAAGACATACCAATGCTAGCGCCCATACACACAACCGAGTGTATAGCCTGAAGCGGAGCGACCGCGCCGAGCGTATAGCAGCCTATGTCACCGCAGACATTAACGCCCATCTTTTTGAGCACATAGAATATACCTCTGTGCGGACATCCGGGACATAATACCGGCGGTCTTACCGGAACTTCCTCATCCGGCTCGTCAAATTCGGCAGCCTTTTCGCCTGTTATAAGCTCCTTTATAAGCCCTGTCGAAAATTCATAGCACATCGGGAATAAATCCTTGCCTATAACATTGACTCCGATATTTCTGCAATGCTCCTCAATAAATGGGTCGAGCTCTTCAATTACATAAAGCTTTTCAACGTTGTCTGCAAAGTCACGGATTAACTTAACCGGCAGCGGATATGTCATACCGAGTTTAAGAACCGAAACGCTGTCACCGAATGCTTCTTTGACATAATTATAGCACATTCCGCTTGTAATAATGCCGATTTTTTTATCACCGTACTCAACTCTGTTAAGCGGCGTAGTCTCAGCATACTCACGAAGATTTTCTATTCGTTTTTCAACCTTTGGATGCTTCTTTATGGCATTACCCGGCATCATCACGTACTTCTGGATATCCGCCGTATAAGGCTTTACGGGAACTTCCTGTCTCTCGCCGAGTTCAACTATACTCTGCGAGTGTGCAACTCTTGTTGACAGCCTGAATATAACAGGTGTATCAAATTCCTCACTCATTTCATACGCCGTTTTAATAAAATCCCTGCACTCGCCGCTGTCGGCAGGCTCAATCATCGGAACCTTTGAAGCCTTAGCGTAGTTTCGGCTGTCCTGTTCATTCTGCGATGAGAACATACTCGGGTCATCCGCAACGCCGATAACCAAACCCGCATTAACGCCGGTGTACGACGCGGTAAACAGCGGGTCAGCCGCCACGTTAAGTCCAACATGCTTCATTGCGCAAAACGCTCTCGCACCGCCGACCGATGCGCCCAGAGCAACCTCAAGCGCAACCTTTTCATTCGGCGCCCATTCGGCGTAAATCTCATCATATTTTGCTGCATACTCCGAAATCTCTGTACTCGGAGTACCCGGATATGCAGACGAAACACACACACAATTCTCATACAGTCCGCGGGCTGCCGCCTCGTTTCCGAGCATAAGTTTCTTTTCCATTATGTAATACCTCCTGTATGAATTCTCCGCAGGCTATTCACCGCGAAGGTCAACAATCCTCTTTGATTTTCCGGTTGTCCGCTCAATGGACTTCGGCTCGGCAAGTCTTAATTTGCACTTAAGTCCGAGTACACTGTGCAGCCGTTCTCTTATCGTTTGCTCAAGCTGTTTAACACCGGCGTAATTTTCAAGCAGACTTCCGTCAGTGAGTTCAACCACAATTTCAAGATTATCCAGCATATTTTCACGTCTTAAAATAAGCTGATAGTTCGGGCTTACCTGCGGGAATTCAAGCACAACGCTCTCAATCTGAGACGGGAACAGGTTGACGCCTTTGATAATCATCATATCATCCGTTCTGCCCTGAATTGACGCAAGTCTCATCGACGTTCTGCCGCACTTACACGGTTCAGGAATAAGATACGATATGTCGCGCGTTCTATACCGCAGAACCGGCATAGCCTCTTTGGTCAGCGTTGTTATAACAACCTCGCCCTTTTCACCATACGGTAAAACCTCACCCGTCATCGGGTCAATGATTTCAACGATAAACATATCCTCATTAATATGCTCGCCGCACTTATAAATACACTCTCCCGATACGCCCGGCCCCATAACCTCGGTCAGTCCGTAATTCGATGTGACGAGAATACCAAGGTCCTCTTCAAGCTTAGCACGCATCTTCTCACTCATACCCTCCGAGCCAAAAAATCCGTATTTCAGTTTAAAATTCTCACGCGGTATCTGTTTTTCTTTGATTACCTCCGAAAGATATACGGCATACGACGGCGTTGCAACAAGCGCAGTTGTGCCAAAATCCTGCATAAGCATAAGCTGCTTCTGAGTGTTTCCGCTCGACATCGGAACTATTGTCGCGCCGACCTTTTCAGCTCCGTAATGAAGACCAAATCCGCCTGTGAACAAGCCATAGCCAAACGCGATCTGAACCGTGTCTGTCTCATCAAGACCGCCGGCCGTAACTATTCTCGCAATAGCCTCAGACCATACGTCAAGATCCTCACGCGTATATCCCGCAACAACCGGCTTACCCGTTGTACCCGATGACGCGTGTACTCGCACGATTTTATCCTTAGGCTCTGCAAACAGACCAAACGGATAATTGTCACGCATATCGTCCTTTGTAGTAAACGGAATGTTTCTAAGGTCATCAAGCGACTTTATCATTTCAGGCTTTACGCCTGCCTCGTCAAGTCTCTTTTTATAAAACGGCACATTATTATATGCCTTTTCCACCATATGTTTGAGTCTTTGAAGCTGAATTTCCTCAATTTTTTTATGATCGCTTTCACACTCAATCTCTTTATTCCAAATCTTTACCATCAGTCAAAAATCCCCTTTAAAAATTCTGAGTCATATTTCGGTGTACAACGGCTGACGAGCGGTGTGATAACGAGTGATACAATCATCGCAATCATACCGAATGTCGGGGCGTACATCTGATTAAATCCCGAAACAATTGCCGGAACAATAGACGTTAAAAATCCACATATCATACCTGCCCAAGCGCCGACACGCGTCGTTCCCTTTGAATACAGCCCCCAAACATACGGGCCGAGGAATGTACCTGCAAGCGTACCCCACGAGAATGACATAAGCGTGATAATTTCCTTCGGCTTAAACGCCGCAATCGCAAACGAAAGGCCTACAAACACAACGCAGAGTATGCGCATCAGTCCGACAGTGTCCTTATCGCTCATATTCGGTGCAACCTTGCCCTTTACAAGGTCAATCGAAATCGAACTGCTCGATGTAATAACCACCGATGAAAGCGTTGACATCGACGCTGACAGAATAAGTACCAAAAGAACACCCATCATAACAGTCGGCAGCGCAGAGTTTAGCATTGCCGGCATAACAGCGTCATATCCACCCTCAGGCAGCTTGTTATTTAAGAACAAACGTGCAAATGCGCCGATAAAGTACGCGCCTCCGCCTATAAGCAGCGCAAAAAATGTGGATATAATTGCCGCCTGCTTGACCGACTTGCCGTCCTTTATCGTGTAAAACTTATGTACCATCTGCGGAAGTCCCCAAGTA
>UQOT01000039.1 GCA_900542675.1 uncultured Eubacteriales bacterium
AAGCGAAACTCGTTCTCCGCCTTTGTCTCGATAACAACCGGAACGCCGCCTGCAAGCAAGACAAGCGGCTTATAGCATACAAAGCTCGGCTCGCAGACAAGAACTTCATCTCCCGGTTCTATTATTGAGCGCAAAAACAAATCAATCGCCTCGCTGCCGCCCACTGTCACCACTACCTGACTCAGCGGGTCATATTTAAGCTCAAAGCGGCGCAGCATATAATTGCAGATTTCTTGTCTGAGCTCTTTAAGACCCGCATTTGAAGTATAGTGCGTGTGTCCCTTCTCAAGAGAATATATACCCTCATCGCGAATATGCCACGGCGTAACAAAGTCCGGCTCGCCGACGCCGAGTGATATACAGTCCTCCATCTCGGCGGCAACGTCGAAGAATTTTCGTATTCCGGACGGCGGCATAGCGCTCACTGTCTTGTTTATCATACTTTCCGGGCTAAAACTCATAGTGAAATAACCTCCCTATCATCAGGCTCAGGTTTTGCGCAGATAACGCCGTCAAACTTATAGCGCTTCAGCACAAAGTGCGTTGCCGTGCCGACAACCGACTCCATCGGCGCCAAATGCTCCGATACAAAGAGCGATATTTCTTTTATATTAGCGCCCTCTACCGTAATTCCGAAGTCATACGCTCCGCTCATTAAGTTAACCGCCTTAACCTCGGGATACTGATATATACGCTCTGCAATACGGTCAAAGCCCTGATTGCGCTGGGGTGTTACGCGAAGTTCGATATACGCCGTAACAGCCTCCGGTCCCGATGCCTTATCCCAGTTGACTTTTGCGCCGTAGCCCAATATTGTGCCGTCTTTTTCAAGTTCATCAATTATGGCGGCGACTTCTCCTGCGGTAATGCCTATCATTGTAGCTATTTCCTCAAGCGATAATTTGCAGTTATTGTGAAGAATGTCGAGTACCTTGTCCGAATTTGAATAATTTGACATAAATCTTTCCTCCAAAATTGAATTTACTACTTAATTATAATATAATATCATTATAAGGTAAAAATGTCAACACCGCAGTTCCCCGTATTTAGCCGTGCGCGTTGACAAAACCGCCGTTTTGTGGTATAATTCAGAATTATTTCATATAATTTAAGGAGACAAGTTTTTTACAAAAACATAGGGAGGAAATATAGGAGGAATACATAATGAGAAAGCACGACTTTTGTCTAAAAATGATTGTTCTTGCGGTTTGTACTGCGATTGCAGTCGGATTTTTCTATACGCCCTCAGGCAGTAACAATGTCACGGCGGCGGATACCGAACTGCGCGGCGTTTGGGTCGCAACGGTTGCAAACCTCGACTATCCCAAAGAGGCGACAACCGACGCGTGGGAGCTCCGCACTCAGCTTGATGAGGTTATAGAAAACTGTGCGGATATGGGATTTAACACCATTTTCTTTCAGGTGCGTCCCTCGGGCGATGCGCTATATAAGTCAAACGTATATCCGTGGTCGCGGTATTTAACCGGAACGCAGGGCGTTGCTCCGAGCGACGGTTTTGACCCGCTCGCGTATGCGATTGAAGAGGCGCACAAGCGCGGAATACAGCTTCACGCCTGGATAAACCCATATCGCGTGACCAATACATCAAGCGATAACGACAGACTTGCGGCAAACAATCCCGCGGTTATTCGCCCCGACCTTGTACTGACCGACAGCACCGGCAAGATGTACTTGAATCCGGGTGAGGCGGACTCGATTGATATTATATTGGAAGGAATTCGTGAGATAGTTCAGTATTACGACGTGGACGGTATTCACCTTGACGACTATTTCTACCCGAGCAGCGGTTTTGACGACTCGGCGGCATACTACAAGTATCAAGACCAATATCCGGACAAAGCAGAATGGCGCCGCAGTATGGTTACAACACTTATAGCGTGTGCAAAGGATGCGGTCAAGGATATTAAGCCTAACTGTATGTTCGGCGTCAGCCCGAGCGGTATATGGGCGAACAGCGACACTCCGGGCGGCAGCAACACGAACGGCTCAAGCTCGTATCACAGCCTTTACGCCGATACCAAGCTCTGGGTTGAGCGCGAATATTTGGATTACATAATGCCGCAGATTTATTGGCACAACGGTCATTCGGCGGCAGACTACAACACGCTTATTAACTGGTGGGCGGGCGTTTGTGCGCCGACCAACGTTAAGCTTTACATAGGTGAAGCGGCATACAAGGCAGCCTCAGGCTCCGAGAGCGCGTGGAAGGGCGAAAGTGGATTAAACGAGCTGCGCACTCAGGTTCAGATGTGCCGCCAGAGCTCGTATATAGGCGGATACAGTATGTTTGAATACTCGTCATTTACAGGCAATTCATCGCTTTATAATCTAATCAAGGAATTGCAGCCCGACTATGCAGACCCGCCGACACTTGACGAGATTGCCGCTGAGCCTCCCGCTCAGCCGGCGGTTACGGACGAGCCTAATTCAGAGCCCGAACCGCCACAGGACGAGCCTCAGCAGACAAGCCCGCCGCAAAATTCGGGCAGTTCCGATAAATTTACCGATATGGGTGAATATGACTGGGCTATGCCGTATATCAGCGAGCTTGTTGACGCAGGCATAGTTAACGGAATAAGCGAGACGGAATTCGGACCCGATATCGATATCAGCCGTGCAGACGCAACAGTGCTGCTCTATCGCATACTAAAACAGGGCGACGTCAGCTTTACTGAAAACTTTGATGATGTTTATAAAAACAAATACTATTATGACGAAATCGGTCAGGCGCGTGCAAGCGGCGTCGCGTGGGGAATAGGCGATAACCTGTTCGACCCGGAAGGCAAAATGCTTCGTCAGGATATGGCAACCCTTGCCTACCGCGTGCTTAAAGAGCGTCAAATTATGACAGCTATACCGAACACCGCAAGAGCGCTTAACGGATTTGATGACTGGATGGATATTGATTTTTATGCAAGAGACGCAGTTGCGGCGTGTGTAGAAAGCGGACTTATGAGCGGCTACGGAGACTATACAATCCGTCCCAAGGGCAATGCGACGCGCGTTGAGGTTGCTCTCTTTATGCAGCGCATAAAGACACTTATCGACGCACAGTAATTATGAAATATAATAAAAATTCAGACTGTAAAAAAGTTAAATGATGTACAGGGTTTACGAAAACGGCGAGTGGCTTGAGGATTACCCGCCCTCAATCGACGGCATAAACGACGGAAACGACTGGTACGGTCAGAGATTAGTTGACATAAATCTTGTCACAGATAACGGCAAGGTATATTATCCCGTGAGCGACAGCTTCGACGTACGCCGCATAGAATACGGCGGCAGTGAAAGAGTGCTTATCTCTTACATTGCCGCTGCGGACGGCGACTACTCAAGCTGCAATGACCGAGCAGTATGCATTGCGATTATCAATTCTGACCGTGAGAATGTAACAATCTCACTGCCGATTCAGATATGCCGTGGACTGTCCTCGGCAGCAAATCCCAAGTTCGTCACAAGCAGCACGGACGAATTCGGCGATGTTACTCTTCTGACATGGAGCGACGGCACAGACCTTATGTACTATAACATTAACAAGCTGTTTAACGATTATGTATCAAACAGCGGCAACGATAACGGTACATTAATCAAAGCCGGACTTACCGAGGGCGTTCAGGCGATTAACGGCAAGAACGTTCCGATATTTATACGAAACGAATGCACGGAGCAGGGCTACGCAATTATGTCAACCAACGATGAGCAGAGAACGGAATAGTTGACGGCTACGGCGCCGGACTGTTCGGGCCGAACGCTCCGGCGACCCGCGAGCAGGCAGCAAAAATCATACTGAATTATGAAAAGACGCAGGGCAAAGGATCTGTCGGTCAGTGGGCAATACGTCTTGATTACACCGACCTTGACCAAATCAGCGACTGGGCGGTAGAAGGTGTAATGTATTGTACTATGAAGGGAATAATGCAGGGCAATGACGATGGCGGCTTTGCGCCGCAGTCTGAAATGACCCGTGCCGAAACGGCAGCGATACTTCATCGCTGCCAAACAATCGAATAATATAGTTTAAGGAGCTTAAAATATGGGATTTAATTACAAAAGAGAGGTTCCGTCAGCGGAACACTTAAAGGAGCTTTTGCCGGTTTCCAAAGACTGTGTGGAAGCGAGA
Source organism: uncultured Eubacteriales bacterium (assembly GCA_900542675.1). GTDB lineage: Bacteria > Bacillota > Clostridia > Monoglobales > Monoglobaceae > Monoglobus. The sequence continues at coordinate 4,142 of UQOT01000039.1, forward strand.
CAGAAAAGAATAACCGAAATTGAGAATGTACTCTCGGGCAGGAACGACAAAATTCTTTTGATTATCGGTCCGTGTTCGGCGGATAACGAAGACTCGGTATGTGACTACGTATCCCGCCTCCGTGAAATACAGGAGAAGGTCAGCGACAAAATTTTAATCGTGCCGAGGGTGTACACCAACAAGCCGAGGACTACAGGCGACGGATACAAGGGTATGATGCACCAGCCCGACCCGAACGAAGCGCCTAACGCGTTTGAGGGAATAAAGGCAATAAGAAAAATGCACCTGCGCGTACTGCGCGAGACAGGCTTTGTATCGGCGGACGAGATGCTCTATCCGGGTAATCATCCGTACCTTGACGATATTTTGGGCTATGTCGCAGTCGGCGCGCGTTCAGTTGAAAACCAACAGCACAGACTTGTGGCGAGCGGCCTTGATATGCCTATCGGGATGAAAAACGGTACCGGCGGCGATACGGGCGTAATGTTTAACGCGATACACGCAGCGCAGCACGGTCACGACTTTATCTATCAGAGTCACGAGGTCACAACAGACGGTAACCCGTACGCACACGCGATACTGCGCGGCGGCATAGACGAGCGCGGCAGAAATATCCCGAACTACCACTACGAGGATCTTCTGCGCATAGCGAACGAATATGACAAAAAAGGCTTTAAAAACCCTGCAATAATAATTGACACCAACCACAACAATTCCGCAAAACAATACGCACAGCAGCCGAGAATTGCCTCAGAGGTCATACACAGTATGGGCTATGAATCGATTTTAAGAAAGCTGATTAAAGGCTTTATGGTAGAGAGCTATATAGAAGAAGGCAATCAGCCGATAAGCGACAGCCAAGTATACGGCAAATCAATCACTGACCCCTGCCTCGGCTGGCAAGCAACGGAGCAAATGATATATAAACTCGCCGAGCAGCTTGCGTAATAAATTATATTGTATCACAACATAAACCGCGCCGAAGAAGTGCTTTTTGCAATTAGAATTGCAGATAGCGATGCCAGACCCTGTTGCGCTCGCCGAACCCGAGCGCCGGGATAATTCCCGGCGCGGTTTTTTATTTTGACATAAATTCCGATTAAAATAAATAATATTTTAACTGAAATCCGTCCTTAAAAGCATTTCCAACACGCTCTGTCACTTTATAATAGCCATGAGTATATGGATCGAATGCAATAGCATTGACTAATTCAATATCCACTTTGTCATCCTTCATAACGCTTTCGTCTGCCGTTACATTTACTGCCTTTGCTATTACTCCGCATCCGTATTCATCGCTTTGATATTCAATAAATTCACACTCCATACAAAGCGGAAACTCATTTATAATCGGCGCATCTACATTTTCTGATTTTGCGGCAGTGAGACCGCTTTTTTCAAATTTGTCCTTTGTATCATTGCCGGAAATCACTCCGAAATAGTTGCCTCTTGTACCCCAAGCGGCATTCATAACATCAATGGTGCCGTCCTCATTATATGTTGCTGCCAACAACACGGGCATCGGTGAATGTGTCGGTTATATTTGCGGTCAGCTAAAGAAAATCTTGATAGACTGAACCGCAAATGATAAACCCCTTTTCAGCGTGATATGCAATAACGCCATTAATGAAAAAGCCCCCACCGCAAAATGCGGCGGGGCTTTGATTATATTATATCCACAACTACGCGTTTATTCTCACGGTTGCCGGCGCTTTTCATTACTGTACGGATAGCTTTGGCTATTCTGCCCTGCTTGCCTATCACCTTACCCATATCGTCTTCGGCAACGTGGAGCTTAAACACCGTCAGCGTGTCCTTTTCGACAACATTGACTTCAACACTGTCGGGATCCGAAACCATTGATTTTGCTATAAACTCAAGCAATTCCTTCATATTTTCATCCTCCGCTCAAGGAAGAATTTGGCTCTTAGCCGATAATTCCCTTGTTCTTTAAAAGTCTCTTAACCGTGTCTGTCGGCTGTGCGCCGTTCTTAATCCACTGCTGAATTTTTTCAGCGTCAAACTGAACGTCTGCCGGCTCAACCATCGGGTTGTATGTGCCAACCTGCTCAATAAATCTGCCGTCTCTCGGAAATCTCGAGTCAGCCACGACTACACGATAAAAAGGTGCTCTCTTAGCGCCCATTCTCTTTAAACGAATTTTTACTGCCATTTTTTCTCATCCTCCGAATTAATATAAGTTAAATGTTAATTATTTTTCTTAAGTTATCAGAACGGAAATCCGCCTCCGCCCATCATTCCGCCAAAGCCGCCGCGCTTCATCTTTCGGCTCATAGCCTTGGCATTGCCGCCCGTTAACTGCTTCATCATCTTCTGCATTTGTTCAAACTGTTTAAGCAGCGCGTTGACCTCAACAATCGACGTACCGCTGCCCTTTGCAATTCGCTCCTTACGCGACGGCGTGAGCTTATCTTTAAGATCGCGCTCATCCTGCGTCATAGAAGTGATTATAGCCTCAATGTGCGCCATTTTTTTGTCATCGACATTTACGTTTTTAAGCGCCTTTGAATTAACGCCCGGAATCATACCGAGAACGTTCTGTATCGGGCCCATATTCTTCATCTGCTCCATTTGGTCCAAAAAGTCGGTGAAGGTAAAACGCTGTGTTCTCAGCTTTTTCTCAAGCTCCTCCGCCTTCTTCATATCAAGCGCCTGCTCAGCCTTTTCAATAAGGCTCAGCATATCGCCCATACCGAGAATTCTCGATGCCATACGGTCGGGATGGAATTGCTCAAGATCGGTCAGCTTCTCGCCCATACCGACAAACTTAATCGGCTTCTCAGTTACCGCCCTTACTGACAGCGCCGCACCGCCTCTGGTGTCACCGTCGAGCTTTGTCAGTACAACGCCCGAAATCTCAAGTTCCTTATTAAACGTATCAGCGACGTTAACCGCATCCTGACCCGTCATTGCGTCAACAACGAGCAAAATCTCGGTCGGGCTGACCTCAGAGACAATCTGCTTGAGCTCATCCATAAGCTCCTCGTCTATATGCAGACGGCCTGCGGTATCTATAATCAGCACATCGTTTGAGTGCTGAAGTGCGTGTTCAAGTCCTCGCTTTGCGATACCGACAGCGTCAGTCACGCCCTCCTCGGCATAGACCGGAAGCTCAAGCTGTCCGCCGACAACCTGAAGCTGCTTCACCGCTGCGGGACGGTATACGTCACAAGCGCAGAGCAGCGGACGCTTGCCCTGCTTTTTAAGAACCCCGCCGAGCTTTGCCGCAGTCGTGGTCTTACCCGCACCCTGCAGACCCGCCATCATTATAACGGTCGGCGGCTTGGGCGACGTACTCAGCTTCTCAGCCTCACCGCCCATAAGCTTAATAAGCTCCTCATTAACTATTTTTATTACCTGCTGTGCCGGAGTTAAGGACTCCATAACCTCCGCACCGCTTGCTCGCTCCGTTACGTCTCTTACAAAATCCTTTACGACCTTGAAGTTAACGTCCGCCTCAAGAAGCGCGAGTTTAACCTCTCTCATCGCGGCCTTTAAATCCTTTTCCGAGACCTTGCCCTTGCCGCGGAGCTTTTTAAATGTATTCTGAAGTTTTTCGGATAAACTTTCAAATGCCATATAAACACCTCAACCTGTGTTACTCAACCTCAATTTCGTTAATATTGTGTATTATAAGAAGTATCTCGTTAATCCTGCGTTTTGTCGCGTCGGACAATACTCTGTTGTCGGGCGACGCTTCAATTTCGCTGATAATCCCGTCAATACGCTTTAAACTGTCGCGGATAGCAAGAAATCTTGAAGCCAGTCCGAGACGCTCCTCCGTGTCAAACAGAGCCTTTTCGGCGCGGACGATATTATCCCTCACACCCTGACGCGTAATTTTCAAATGCTCACTGATTTCAGCGAGAGACAAATCCTCGTTATAGCGCAAATCAACACATTCTATCTGTCTCGGCGTCAGCATATTCCTGTAAAAATCAAACAGCAACGCAACTTTAATATTCTTTTCCATAAAAGACACTCTACTTTAACTTTTATCGCTTAGTTGTAAAGGTGTTATGCTTTACAACTATGTTAGTTTACAATATTTTTGTTTGTTTGTCAAGGGCTTTCAGGGAAAAAAGTGCACAAAAATCGGTTTTATCGCACTATATTGATTTTTCTCTTGACAAAATCAATTTATGCGTATATACTGTATATATTGATTATATACAGTATATACGGAGGTGAACTATGAAGATAATTATTGCAAATTCATCGGACACGCCGATTTATGAGCAGATTGCCGAGGCTGTCCAAAAAGGTATAATAAGCGGTGAGCTGAGCGAAAGCGACGAGCTTCCATCTATCCGTGCGCTGGCGCGGGAACTTTCGGTCAGCGTGATAACGGTCAAAAATGCGTATGAAACGCTTGAAGAAAAGGGATACATCATAACGCGGCCGGGCAGAGGCTCTGTAGTATCGACAAAAAGCAATGTGCTTGCGCTGGAACATAAAATATCGGAAATGGAGCAGCATCTGCTTTCGGCAATCGACATATCGCGCGGTCTTGATATGGAGTTCACCGAATTGCTTCGCCGTTTGGAAGAACTGAACAAGGAGATATAGCTATGGAAAGTGCAATTAAAATAAATAATTTAATAAAAAAATACGAAACATTCACTTTAGGGCCGATAAATCTTGAAATCCCCAAAGGATACATAACGGGTATAATAGGCAGAAACGGTGCGGGAAAGAGTACACTTATACGGACAATGCTCGGAATAAGCACGCCGAGCGGCGGTGATATAAGCGTATTCGGTGCACCTCTTACGGGCAATGAACCAAAAATCAAAAGTAAAATCGGCGCTGTGCTCGGGGGCGGAGCGTTCTATGACGGACTGACAGTTAAAAATATGACAAAAATAATCCGACGGTTTTACTCAGATTGGGACAACGGTGTATACCAAAGATACCTAAGCCGCTTCGGGATTAACGAAAAAAAGAAGATTAAAGAGCTGTCGACAGGAATGAGAGAAAAATATAACATTGCCATCGCGCTGTCGCACAACGCAGACCTTATTGTTATGGATGAACCGTCGTCCGGGCTTGACCCGGTTATGCGCGGCGAGCTTATGGATATACTCGCCGAGGTTATTCAAGACGAGAACAAAACGATTGTACTCTCGACACATATCACATCAGACCTTGACCAAATTGCCGACTTTATAATAATGCTTAAAGACGGCATGGTGCTGTTTAACACACAAAAGGATGAGCTGCTATATTCGCACAAGATAGTAAAGGGATCTGCGGAACTGCTGACCGACACCGTGAAAAACGAGCTTATCGGATACAAGCCGGGAGAACACGGTTTTGTCGGACTTACAAAAAACGCTGCGGCATTCGGAAGCGAATTTCTTCTCGAAAAACCGTCAATCGAAAACATAATGCGGTTTTATGCGGCGCAATAAAAAGGAGGCAAATTTATGCTTAACATAATAAAAGCGGATTTCGGAATATCCAAAAAGAACATAATATTTATACTGATATACTACCTTATATTTACCGGTCTGTTTTCAGACTGCACTTTTGTTGTTATGCTGATTGGAATATCGGTTTATATGTTGATTTTCGGACTGATTTTTGCCGAGGAACGCGACAATATAAGTATGCTTCACCGAACACTCCCCGTCAGCGAAAAAGCAATAATAGGCGCAAAATATATAGAAAGCATATTAATAATTTTTGTGTCTTTGGGATTTGTTCAAGTTACAAGATACGGATTTATGCAGTTTATGCCGAACTATACGCCCGTGGACGCACAAAATATGTTTATTGCGGTTATAACCTCCGCTCTGCTTTCGGCGGTATTCATTCCCGTAGTTTACAAATTCGGCATTGAAAAGTCGCGGTATATAGTTATAATATGCTGGCTGGGCGTTTCTGCCGCCGTCTCACCGCTTATGTACATATCGGGAGACCGGCCGGCAGCATCATCAATTATTCTCATCATATGCACAGTGCTTAGTCTGCTTGCTCTTATTCCGTCATGGATGATATCGGTAAAAATATATAAGAATGCAATTTAAATAGGCGCCCCGCAGGGGCGCCTTGACCTATTGAACGTTTCCTCAGACTATAGAAGCTGCGCACAACCCACTTATTTTTTTATCTCATATTCCGCACTTTCGCACAGGGGCGTTAATGTATCAAAATTCCATATTGAAACCTTGATGCTTGCTGCGGCCGGACAACTCTTATAATCGAGTACTGTACTGTATTTTGAAACCTCAAACTGTTCTTTCATTGCCCTGTCAAGACGAACAAAAATACCGTCCTCGTTGTAAAAAGCAACCCATAGCTCTCCTTCATCGCCGGCCTGATTGCAGGTAATTTCAACGTTAACTGTTCCCTCTGCATCTCCGTCTGTAATTACGGGTTTTTCAATTTTAAATCCCGGATTTTTTGACGGTTCCGTGCTTGGCTCGATTGACGGTGATGCGCTCGGGCTCGGCTTTGTGCTCGGCTCTGTCGACGGCGATGCACTCGGACTCGGATTTGTGCTCGGCTCGGTTGACGGCGACGCGCTCGGGCTCGGATTTGTGCTCGGCTCGGTTGACGGCGATGCGCTCGGGCTCGGATTTGAACTTGGCTCGGTTGACGGCGACGCGCTCGGCTGCAAAACCGCCTCCTTTGTGTATGCCTTTACGTTCCAATTAGATTTATATGCCTGCTGATTGCCCGACTCCGGAACCGTATTTGTTCCTATATCATACCAACTGGCAATTCGTGTAACATCACCGCTGCCGTTTGTATAGTGACCTTTATTATAATAGCTTACACCCACGGTATTCTCAAATGCCGACGAATAATCCTCACGTGCGAGACACAAAGTGGCGAAAACCACATCCGAGCTCTCCGCCGGGGTAATTCGTATTATAATATCAAAATCACCGCTTACATTTTTTGGTGTTTTCAGCTTAAGAGTATAATATCCGGGTTTATCTATCCTGATTTTTTTCGTATCAGCGTTTGTCTCGGGGTCGACAAGTTTTTCCCTGCCGCTTTCAAAACTGCTCATTTCAAGCTCTCCCGGTTCATCAGGCGTGGCTTCGGCGTTATCATTTATATAAACCTCATAGCTCTGACCCGGATCGGTTACATAAAATCCTACAGCATTTAGTAATTCTGTGTCGCTTTCGGTCTCAAAACGGCTAAGCTGCATCATAAAACTCTTCATACCGTTTTTGGCGACAGCACCCTGCGGGTCATATGAATAAATATGCTTATACTCTTCGTCGGATGTCTCAAATGCCATTGCATACATACCGATAGTTGGGTCCATATACGACACATAATCATAACCGCCGTCGCCATAAAACTCACCCCAGCTGTTTCTCACCAGCCACGCGCCGTTTATCTTGTTCCCTCTGCCGTCCGTCGGTGGAATTTTAAAATTATCCGCCGAAAAATCATCGTCCCAGCCGAGTATCGTTACCGAATGGTTTGTTGCGATTTTAAACTCATATGTTCCGTCCGACTTAAAACTAACTCCATTCTTAAAAGACGTACCGCCTATCTCTTCCTCAATCGTATCGCCGCTTACCATATCGCTCCAGCTGACGCAGTACGCAGCCTTATCCAAATTATAATACTTATTATTGCCTGTATATGCATAGTATGACGATGTAACCGCTCCGTATTTGATAACGGCAGACTTTATGGTTGATATTGCGGACTCATTCAGCCCAAAGCTTATATTCTGAACGCTGCTTTCGTTAGTTTCGGAATTCGTTACAATATCAAACGTCATTTTTGAGCTGCCGCCATACGCATCCGTCAAATTATAAGCTTTGTCCAAGCTGCCGCTGCGATTTCTGTTTAAAACCACGGAATAATCCGCTCTATCCTTTGCATACCCGCTGTACACATCCTCGGAAAAGTCCGAAATCTTAACGGGTCCGCCGATTTCACGCGTCAGATACGCAAGCGACATATTCATATTACCGCCTACTTTGGTATCAAATGTATATTTCTTATATTTCGCATCGTTCGTTTGATTGACAGCAGAAACTATATGATGCTCGGAAAACATATCGCTTTCATTTGAAAACTTGCGACCGAGTTTAAGAGCTGAAAATTCAAGCGCGGCCGCCGTGGAAAATGTCCAGCAGTCGCCGTCCTCACCCTGATTGCGGATTGCGGGAATTCCTTCGATATAATCCTCACTTGCTGGGTCATAATCCTTCTTGCGCGAGTCATACTTTTTAGGCAGCTCCGCCGCCGCAAATGCAACATCAGGCAGCTTAACATCAACAGGATTGGGTATAACGCCGCGATACGCCGCAGGATTTTCCAGATATTCGCCGAATGACTCCGAAACACCTACGCTTATAGGCGAGCTTTCGACGTAAGTTTCAGGTTCCTCCTTTGCCGCCCACGCTGCACACGGAACAGCAACAGCAGCCGCCATAAACGCAGCTATACTTTTTAAAACCGACTTCTTTCTGAATTTAAACATATTATTTCCATCCTTTTTATTTTTAAGGGGCATTTTGCCGCGTGATGTGTATATTATACCATGAATTTACACAATGTCAATCAATTTAATATATTTAATGTAGGAAAAACTTTGTCAAAACCCTTGAAAAATAAGGGATTGTATGGTAAAATGTCTTGATAGCATATGTTTTCTCTCTGTGGGAGGCATTATTACAGAATTAAAATATGGAGGTTTAAAATATATGAAGGAACAGCTAAGTGTCATAAAAAACGCAGCGGAAAAAGCACTCTCCGGCGCTGCCGACTTAAATGAGCTTGAAGCCCTGCGAGTTAAATTCTTGGGCAAAAAAGGCGAACTTACAGCGGTTATGAAGGGTATGGGCAAGCTTTCAAACGAGGAACGTCCGGTTATCGGAAAACTCGCAAACGAGGTTCGCACATTTATCGAAAACGCTTTGGAGGAAAAAAAGGCGTCGCTCCAAAACGCCGTAAAATCTGCAAAACTCAAGCTTGAAACTGTCGATGTCGGTCTGCCCGGCAAAATCCCCGAGACCGGCAAGCGTCACCCGATGACAACCGTTATCGATGATATGAATGAAATCTTTATCGGTATGGGCTTCTCTATTGCAGAAGGGCCTGAAGTTGAGCTTGACTACTACAACTTTGAGGCTCTTAACCTGCCGCCCGACCACCCGGCGCGCGATACGCAGGATACGTTCTATATAAACGATAATACTTTGCTGCGCACGCAGACTTCATCTGTTCAGATACGTGTAATGGAAAATCAAAAGCCGCCCATACGCATTATCTCACCGGGACGCGTTTACAGAAGTGATGCGGTTGACGCAACACATTCACCCGTATTCCACCAAATGGAAGGTCTTGTAATTGATGAGGGCATCACAATGGCCGACCTTAAGGGTACGCTTGAGGTATTTGTAAAGAAGCTCTACGGCGAAGATACAAAGGTCCGCTTTAGACCGCACCACTTCCCGTTCACCGAGCCGAGCGCAGAGATGGATATATCGTGCTTTAACTGCGGCGGCGAGGGCTGCCGTATCTGTAAGGGCGAGGGCTGGATTGAAATACTCGGCTGCGGAATGGTTCACCCGAAGGTTCTTGCAAATGTCGGAATTGACCCGGATAAGTATTCAGGCTTTGCGTTTGGTATAGGACTTGAACGTGTCGCTATGTTCCGCTATGGTATAGATGATTTAAGACTGTTTTTTGAAAACGACTTAGGTTTCTTAAAGCAATTCTAATATGAAACGAGTAATGATAATCGGATTTTCGGGCGCGGGAAAATCGACAATGGCAAATATGATTGCCGAAAAGCTCGGCATCGAAGCGGTTCACCTTGACAGCCTGCACTGGCTGCCCGGCTGGGTTGAGAACACAAAGGAAAACGAGATAAGCGCACTTAAACCCGTTCTTAATTCAGAAAAATGGGTCATAGACGGAAACTACTCAAAAATCTTGTACAATGAGCGTATGAATATGGCTGACACAATAGTATTTTTGGACTTTAACCGATTTTTATGTCTCATAAGAGTAATAAGACGCTATTTAAAGCACAAAGGCAAGCGCCGACCCGATATGGGTGAAGGCTGCGATGAAAAGCTTGATTTTGAGTTCGTAAGCTGGGTGCTTTATAAGGGCAGAAAATCCAAAAATCGCAAAAACAAGCTCATCAGACTAAGTGAGCTTAAAGCAGAATATCCCGAAAAGGATATATGTATTTTAAGAAATCCGAGACAGGTACGGGAATTTCTTAAATCCCGCAATATATAGGAGGAAAAATAATGAATTTACCACTTTCATGGCTTAAAGACTATATGAATACCGACGGAATTACCGATAAGGAGTTCCAGAGCAAGCTTACAATGAGCGGTTCAATCGTTGAGGGAATAGAAAACCCCGCAAGCGAGTTTAAAAACGTAGTCGTAGGCAAAATAACCAAAATAGAAAAACACCCGGACGCTGACAAGCTTGTAATATGTCAGGTTGACGTCGGCGATGAAGAAATACAGATTGTAACCGGTGCGCCGAACGTATTTGAAGGCGCAGTCGTCCCGGTTGCGAAGCACAAGAGCCTGCTGCCCGGCGGAGTTAAGATTACAAAAGGCAAGCTCCGCGGAGTAGTCAGTATGGGTATGATGTGCTCGACCGATGAACTCGGCATTTCAAAAGAGCGCGCAACAGGAATACTTATATTGCCGGACGACACCCCAATCGGTGAGGATATAACAAAGGTACTCGGTCTTGACGAGAGCGTGGCGGAGTTCGAGATAACCTCAAACCGCCCCGATTGTATGAGCATAATCGGTCTTGCACGCGAGAGCGCGGCAACATTTAACCGCGAGTTCAAAATCCCCGAAATTAAAGAAACCGGCAACAGCGAGGATGCAAACGACTACGCAAGCGTTGAAATTGCCGATTCAGAGCTTTGCCCGAGATATATCGGACGCGTTGTGAAAAACGTAAAAATCGGACCGTCTCCGAAGTGGATGCAAAATCGTCTCACTGCCTGCGGACTTCGCGCTATTAACAATATCGTTGATATCACGAACTATATTATGCTCGAATACGGTCAGCCGATGCACGCATACGACTTAGACCACGTTGAAGGCAAAAAGATTATTGTTCGCGATGCGAAAGAGAATGAACTTCTAGAAACGCTTGACGAGCAGCCGCGTAAGCTTCAGCCCGGAATGATTACAATTTCCGACGAAAAGCGAGCAATCGGCGTTGCGGGAGTTATGGGCGGCGCAAATTCGGAGGTTACGGAAAATACAACCACCGTATTGTTTGAAAGCGCAAACTTCCACCCGGCTCTTGTCCGCCGCGGCGCCAAGGCGCTCGGTATGAGAACCGACGCGTCTGCGCTGTTTGAAAAGGGTCTTGACCCGAATAACTGTATGCCCGCAATCAACCGCGCGTGTGAGATTATTGAGGAAATTGGCGGCGGTGAAGTTGTCGGCGGCGTTATAGACGTATATCCGAAAAAGAAAGACAACACAGTACTGCCATTTGAGCCTGATAAAATAAATAAGTTCCTCGGTACCGACATGAGCCGTGATGAAATGGTTGAGTATTTGACCCGTCTCGAATTTAAGTTCGACGGAGACAATGTTATCGTGCCTACATTCAGAGGCGATGTTGTGGCTATGGCAGACGTTTCGGAGGAGGTCGCAAGACTGTACGGCTATGACAACCTGCCAACCACATTGATGAACAGCACCGTTATGGCGGGCGGAAAAACATTTAAACAAAAAATTGAGGACAGAATAAAAACCTGCTTAACATCATATGGTATGTATGAGACGATTACGTATTCGTTTATCGACCCGAAGGAATTCGAAATGACGCGTGTGCCGATGGGCGAGGCTGTAAGAATATTAAACCCGCTCGGTGAAGAAAACAGTGTAATGCGCAAATCAATGCTTTCATCAATCATTAAGACCCTCAAGACAAATATTAACCGCAGAGCCGAAAGCGCCAAAATATTTGAAATCGGAACCGTTTATCTGCCCGAAAAGCCGGTTAAAGACGGCTATCTGCCCGAGGAGAAGCAGACAGTCGCAATCGGAATGTACGGCGATGACATTGACTTTTTCAGCCTTAAAGGCATAGTCGAAGGACTTCTTCAAAACCTCGGCATAGATAAGTTTACGTTTGAAACCGAAACGGAAAATCCGTCATACCACCCCGGAAGATGCGCGTCGGTTAATCTCGGCGGCGACTTTGTCGGCTGTATCGGTCAGGTTCACCCCGATGTTCTTGACGATTTCAAAATTGACGGCGAAGTATACGCGGCGGAACTTGACTTAAACACAATTATAAAGCACGCGACATTTGACAGACAGTACAAAGAACTTCCGAAGTTCCCTGCATCAAGCCGCGATATCGCTGTTGTGTGCGACAAGACGCTGAGCGTCCGTGAAATCGAAAAGATTATCACGAAAAACCGCACCGACTTTTTGGAAAGCTTTAAGCTGTTTGACGTATACGAAGGCAAGCAGCTCGGGGAAGGCAAAAAGAGCGTTGCATATTCTATAGTATTCCGCGCTGCTGACCGTACTCTTACCGATGCGGAAATAAACAGCGTAATGGATAAAATTATAGCAGATTTGAAAAACATAAATGCAGAACTCAGATAAAGGAGCAAAACCTATGGATAATCAAAGCACGGTTAAATTTGAGGTTGAGGCTGAACGTCCCGACCCGCATTCGATAATAATGTCGGTATACGGAGCTCTGTCCGAAAAGGGATACAATCCGATAAATCAGATAGTCGGATACATTCTTTCGGGCGACCCGTCCTACATTACAAGCTACAATGGCGCGAGAAGCCTCGTCCGCAAGCTTGAACGCGACGAAATATTAGAAGAGCTTGTCTCATACTATGTAAAGACAAACAAATAAAGAAAAGCCCTGCCGTAAATAATTGCGTCAGGGCTTTTCTTTATGTATAGAGTGACAAAAACCGTAGGGCGGATGATTTCCGCCACTACGAATGGGGTAGAGCCTATTTATGTTGCTGTGCCATAATACTTGGTTTGGCGCATTCTTAACCCCCTCTGTCAGCCTTATCGGCTGACAGTTCCCAGCCCAGGAGCCTTTTCAAGGTTTTCAAAATATTGAGCGGTCGGTGCGTTATTTTGCACCGACCGCTCTTTTTGACTTAAAATATTAACCTAAATTATTAATCAAGGAAGTAAATGTTAACCGCACGTCTGCCGAACTGATTGCACTGTGCCTTTGACCAGTAGAACAGGTCAACTCTGTTTCCCTTGATTGCGCCGCCGCAGTCGCCTGCGATAGCATATCCGTATACGTACTCGCCATCTACCGACTCGATATACATCTTTGTTCCGTAAGGAATAACTCTCGGGTCAACAGCGATTACGCCGTAGCCCATCGGCATACCTGTCGATGTAACACCCGCCCACGGGCCGTTATCTTCGACTGAAGCGTCATATGCCGTTGCTGTGAATGTTTCAACCCTTGAATAGTTTGTCGGTCTTGAAGCGGGAATTTTACCTACCTCAAACTCCTCCTGCGGTGAATACTCAACAACCTCATCCTGAGCGTCCGCGAGAACAACTTCATTTATTCTCTCACGCGAAACCTCTGCGCCATCACGATAGGAAATCTTATATGTGATTTCCTTCTCACCGTCAGAACCGTACTGAGTAACCACTCTTTCGCCGGGTGCGAGGTCGGGATTTTCTATTTCAACAGTATTATAAGCAATTTTTTCCGAAACAGTAACTATCTGAGAGTCCTCAGTCGAAACAACGATTTCGTCACCTGCTTCAACAACGTCTGTCATTCTCGGCGTAACATCCTCTTCTGATGCTGCAACGCCAACCTCTGCCAAAACGTCAGATACCAGCTTCTTTGTTGTGCGGTATTCGTTTGTAACACCGCCGACAGTAATCTTAACCGGCATCGCTCTATAAATCTCAATAACCGAATTATTTGAAACGCTCTCATTAAGTGCAACGTTTGTCTTGTCGCCGTCGTTTAAAACTATACCCTGACGGTCGAGAACCTTCTGAACGATTGCGCCGTTTGTCTTTACCGTAATGGGAGCGCTGTCTGTATCACAAATTGTAACTGTACTTGGGGTAGCATATGCAAAACTGCAGCAAGTTGAAACAACTACTGCGGAGCAAACTGCCGCCGCCGTTAAATTTTTGGCTGACAAGCTTATCTTTCTTATCAGTCTTAACATCAAATCACCTCAATAAATTTTTTTGACGCTTTTGCCGCGCGTCGAATTTTTTAGTTCATTGCTTAGTACCTTGCCATTATATAACCGGTTTCAAATTCCGTCAAATATCCGAAATTGGCTCAAATCGGTTAAAACTATTTAAACTTGAGTAGTGGCGCAAAATAAGTTATTTTCTCTTTATTTCTCATTATTTCTCTTAAATTCAGCTGTTTTCTCAAAATAATTTTGAAAATTTTTGATTTTGGTTATTGTGCTCAAAGCGATTTTCTGTTATACTGTTTATGTGGCATTAAATAAGGAATTTAGGCTGAAATTACCAAAATTTTGCTTTGTAACATTTCTGTAACATAAGTGTAACATTAAATAAACATTCGGCGCAAATCCGCTGAAACCGCCGATTTA
>UQOT01000040.1 GCA_900542675.1 uncultured Eubacteriales bacterium
AAACATAGGACGCTGCCAATTTCTTACCTCTGACCTTCTCGGTCAGAGGTTTTTTATATCTTATATGCGAACTGACGGATATTATCCGCTCCTTATACTGCCCCAAAAGTCTGAATTTAGCATAACATTAGAGTGAATGTATGTAGGGATCGACGACTTCGGCGTTCCATTTGTAAAGATCTTCGGGCTGTATACACAGGGTCTTGCTTACGGATTAAATCAAGCTGATGCTGTGTAGATTTCCTGTTGCTATTGGTTGCTGTAAGATGAAGCAATTTTTTACTTGTGATTTGTGTCTTAGTATATTATAATAAATATATTAAGTATTTCTATGGAGGGAAGATTTATGTTTATGAGAAGAAATATTTTGCGCGGTTTTGCGGTTGGGTGTGCGGTTACAGCTGTGTTTATGCTGAGCGGTTGTTCTGCGGCTGATACTATTGCAGGATTGCTTCACAGTCAGGTTTCACAGACGGATACGGATACTCAGCCCACGCCGACCCCGGATAATTCGATAAAGTATTATATGTATGTGGTGAACTGCAAAACCTCAATAACATTGCGTACTGAGCCGAATGTAAATTCTGCAGAAATGACGCAAATTCCGTACGGTACACCTGTCGGTATTATTGCTGACGGAATGAATGGATTTTATAAGGTGAGCTATAACGGAATGATTGGTTATGCGTCGTCGGCGTATCTTTCAACAGTTTTGCCTGCTCCCGTACAGCAACAGCCGGTTCAGCAGGCGACGGCAAACGTAAGTCCGCGTGATGCCGAGGAGTTTGTTGCAGCTTCGCTCAGAGCGTTTGTAAACGGTATAAATACGGGTGACACATCTTATATTTCGTGGTATTTCACGGGTGATGAGGCGGTTCAGGAGAAAAAGACGCACGATGAAATTTCGGGGATTGTATTATCCGAGCAGATTCTGTCACTGAGTTGTCACAGCGGAACTATTGTATCATCCAGCAGGGCGACTGTGGTCAGAGACTCGACAATCAGAGTTACATATGACGACGGAAGGGTCAAGGACGTTACAGAAAGCTATTTATACACGCTCCAAATTTCCGCCGACGGAACAATGCGAATAATCGAGCTTGAGGAAAGATAAAAAGAGGATGTCCCCCGATTTTATCGGGAACATTCCCGCCTGTTCAATAATGGTTATGCATTTATTGTTTATATTGATTTGTTTTAGTTTTGAAAAAATTATAGTAATATAAATACTTCAGACTGTCGATAAAGTCAATTTTGTGAGATGTTTAAGCGTTAAAAGTTCGTAGGGAACGCCGGGGTCGTCGTTCCCTACACACGTTCACTCTCTTCCATTCAATCATTTCAAAAATAGTTATTCCATCAGACGCCCACAAGATATCTATTTTAAATGTTTTTGTAAGAGCACAAATTAGACATATTATCATCAGAACAATTGAAATGAGGTCTTTGATAACGCAATTTTGTCCCGATAATTCAGATAACGGTTTATTTCTAATTATTTCATCTATATATCCGCGTTCGCTAACTTGAAAGTCTTTTTCTAATTTTGCTCCGCATTTTGTACAAAATGTTTGATTGTCCGGCATTTTGCTGCCGCATTTAGTGCAAAACATATTTCTTTACTCCCTTCATTTATCCGACTTTATATCTTCTATAAACCAATCGGATTTTTCTTTTTTCATTGATATAAGAACTTTTTCCGCAAAATTTCCCATACCTGTTTTATCGCTATAGCTTAAAACGGTATTAACATTTGCAGTTTCGTCTGATGTAAGAGTTATATTCATTTCGCTTGCTTTTAACAAATCACCTTCCGAAATAACTCCGACGGCAACACCAAATATG
The DNA here is from genome assembly GCA_900542675.1 of uncultured Eubacteriales bacterium. Classification (GTDB taxonomy): domain Bacteria; phylum Bacillota; class Clostridia; order Monoglobales; family Monoglobaceae; genus Monoglobus. The sequence continues at coordinate 1,846 of UQOT01000040.1, forward strand.
TCAGACAGCTTTATACTGAAACCTGTTTTCCCTATAAGAGCGTTTGTCATATTCATAGCCGACTCATAAGTATTCTTGGTTTTGGAATCCAGACATTTTACGCCCCCTCCATATCGCCGGCATTATATGCTTCAAAAAATGCCCCAATCCGGCGATTGATTAGTTCCTCATCGGTTTTATTTATATTACAGCCTGCTACAGTCATAACAGTTATAATTGTCGCTATTGTCAAGATAACAATATTTTTAAATTTCCTCATAATCATCCTCCGCTTTGCGCTTATCAATATTCAAAGAAGCTCCGCAATTGCGGCAAAACAAATCTGTTTTTTCATTCGTGCAGCCGCACTGACATATTATTCCGTCAATAATTTGCTGAATTTCGTTTGATGACGTGTTCACACCATTCTACCTCCCACAAAAATCATATAACTGCGGATAAAAGCGTTTTATCCACAGTTATATGAAATTTTTTATTTACTTTTGCTTAAACTTCCAGCAATATTCATCTGCGCGCATATGCTTTTTATGGTAAGTGCAATACCATTTATTATTTGCACTGCTGTCATAATCGGCATATATGCATCTGCAACACATTCTATATTCTGCCATTGTAATCCCTCCCCTCATAATTTATCATATAAGCCTTTATGACATATATTTTTGATATGTTACATAAGCCATATATTTTTCACAATTTGCAATTTGTTCGGTTTGGTATTTTATAATATCAAGATTTTTGTTAACATCTTTGCGAAATCCGGTTATGTTGTTATTTATTCCGTTTAGAAGTTCGTGCGTTCTGCTTTGTGCTTCCTGCATACGTTCGTAAAACACCGTCTGGTTTTGCCTAATCATATCCAGCTTCTGTATAGCTTCATTCAGCTTACTTATTATAAGTCCTCTGTATATTTCATCTTCATACATATTAATTGCTCCGATATCCGCTGTTACCGGATTACGTTCAAGAGAATATGTGCGTTTATTCAGAATGTAATCATAAAACATACAAATAGGCAGCATACTGCGATACTTAATCGGAATAATATTCATATTATAGTAGCTGCTGAGTGTTTCAGATGTAACTTTAAGAGTTTTTTGCATCGCGGAACAGTCGTTTTGAAGCTTAGGAATAGCAGCTTGTAAGTTTTTAATTTCTGTGTCGCAGTTGATGATATTAACATCATCCATAAGCTTAATCTTTTCTATTTTCTTTATTTCTGCTGCTTTTCGTTTTTTTAAAATGTTCCTCCATATACGCAACGGGAAAAAACCGCCGATTAATATGCCGATTATGCTCATAACAGCCGTTAACGCAACAGATTGGCGTGTAATATAATATGTTAATCCGCCTAAGATAATTGCACCCATAAACGCACAATAATATATTCCCAAATAGGCAAGCCACTTTCCGCTTTTGCTTACAGTTACATTCTCCGCCGATAAGCTGCTGCGATTTGATTGTTTTGCCGCATTTACAATAATAAGGTTATTACCGTTAATTTTGTTTCTGCAAGATTTTATTTGATTATTTATTGAACGTATGGTTTTTTCCTGAATATATTTGTTCTTTTCCAAATCCATAACCGTACCTAAATAATTAAGTAATACTTGTGTTTCCATTGCTTGCACCTCGTATACCTTTTAATTATTATCCGGATCCATTGAATTCATAGTTTTTCTATGCGCTTTGACTAAATCTTTGGCGGCATCTCTGACTTCTTGATTATTAACTATATTTTTAATGGTATCAGTATTAATATTTATATTTTTCTGTGTTTCTTGGCCTGTTATAAATGAGTGCATCTTATTGTAATTTTGGGTTTTAACGCTTTTTCCTATGATTGTAATATCTGCCAACCAGCCTATAAAGCATAAACCACATGTAAATAATTTAATAACCGCCCAAACATAATTTCCGCTGTAAAATCGGTCAATTCCAATCCAGCCTAAGCATACCGAAAGAACAGTTGCCGTTATGGGGGATTTTAGTTTGAGTGATTTTATTTCGCTCATTGACTTGTCCGAATTTATAATCATTGATTTTACTCTATCAGCTTGTGAGTTATCAAAATACTTTCCGAATTCCTCCCAATATTTTTCTACTTCATATTTAAGTGTGTTTGTCATTATTTTATCCTCCATTCTTATCAGGAACCTTTATTCCTAACATTATACTATTAATCTTCCTGTTTGTCAATAATTTTATGAAGTATAATTCCTGTATATTGCTTAAGGAGGAACAAAAATGCTTATTTTTGATTTTAGAAAAATAGGTAATAAATTGCTTGAAGTTCGGAAGAAGGCGGGATTGACTCAGGCGGAGGTTGCGGAATGCGCCGGTTTGTCGGACAGGACATATGCGGATATTGAACGCGGGAATGTTAATATGCGGATAGAGACGTTTCTGCGCATTTGCAGGGCTCTTAATGTGACTCCTGATGATATTTTGACGGAAAGCGATAGTTTTGTCGATGAAAAGCAAGAAACTGTTTTTGAAAAATTGAATAATTGTTCCGCAAGGGAAAAGGAAACCGCGCTTGGATTACTTGAGGTGTATTTGAACTCGCTTATAATATAGTATTTCTTCTACTTGACAAAAATTTTATATTTTCTTATAATAAAGTGAGCATGGAAAGAGGAGATAAAATGGCGAAAGAAATTGAAGAAGTGAAGGGAAATTCTGCGGAAATTGAGCTTAAGAAGGTTCGCGAGAACAAGATGGGTACTATGCCGATTGGCAGGCTGCTTATATCTATGTCTCTGCCGATTGTAATATCGATGCTTGTTCAGGCGCTTTATAATATCGTTGACAGCATATTTGTGTCGCGTATAGGCGAGGACGCGCTGACGGCGGTTTCGCTTGCTTTTCCGGTGCAGAATTTGATGATTGCGATTGCGAGCGGTACGGGCGTCGGCGTTAACGCGTTTTTGTCGAAATGCCTCGGTGCAAAGGATTTTAAATATGCCAACAAGGCGGCGAACGTCAGCATTTTCTTGGCAATTATCAACTGGGTTGTGCTGTTGGTATTCGGTTTAACGCTGTCTAAGCAGTTCTTTGAAATTCAGACGTCAGACGCGGCTATAATTGAATACGGCCATCAGTATTTGAGTGTTGTAACGATATTTTCGTTCGGCTTATTCGGTCAGATGATGGGCGAGCGGCTGCTGCAGTCAACAGGTAAGACGGTATACTCTATGTTCACTCAGGGTATCGGTGCGGTTATTAATATAATCTTTGACCCGATTTTGATATTCGGCCTTTGCGGTTTCCCGAAGATGGGAGTAACCGGCGCGGCGGCAGCAACGGTTTTGGGTCAGATTGTCGCGATGATACTCGCCGTTGTGTTTAACCAAAAGTGCAACAAGGAGCTTACGTTTAATCTTAAAAAAATACTGCCCGAGAAGCATATCGTTGCGAATATCTATAAAGTCGGCGTACCGTCAATGCTGATGGTAGCGATAGGCTCTGTTATGACGTTTTGTATGAACAAGATACTTATTGTCTTTTCGTCAACTGCGGCGGCGGTATTCGGCGTGTATTTCAAGCTTAACAGCTTTATATTTATGCCGATTTTCGGTATGAACAACGGTATGGTGCCGATAATTGCGTATAATTACGGAGCAGGCAAGCCGAAGCGCATAAAAAAGACGATGAAGCTCAGTATTGCATACGCGATGTGTCTTATGATTATCGGATTTATTATCTTTCAGGTTATGCCGGACAAGCTCTTGGCTCTGTTTAAGGCGTCGGAGGATATGCTGGCAATAGGTGTGCCTGCACTCAGAATTATCAGTGTAAGCTTTATTGCGGCGGGATTTTGTATAGTTACTCTGTCGGTGCTTCAAGCGCTCGGTCAGGGAATGTACAGCCTTATAACCTCGGTGTCGCGTCAGCTTGTGATTTTGGTGCCCGTTGCGTTTCTTATGTCGCTTACCGGCAATCTTAATATGGTTTGGTTGTCAATCCCGATTGCAGAAATTGCTGCTGTAATACTTTGCGTAATATTTATGATAAAGACGTTTAAAAAGCTGGGGATTAACAACGTAGGGATTAGAGAATAGCGAATACGCGTTATTAAGCACGCGCAACATTCCGACCGCGAATGTAGGACTTCGACGTGAACGAAGCATCGCGATGCATATTCATAGTGACATAATTAGATGGAATACAGATAGTAGATTGTTGAAAAACACTAATAATTGAGGGATTAATGGGAAAAATTTAGGAGCGATTTTTGTTGAATTTGAATATTAATTGAGATATAATAATACCGTATAGCATTTTAACGCTGTACGGTTATTTTTAGAGGAGTTTATTTATGGTAAGACTTCAGAAATACCTTGCTGACTGCGGTGTAGCGTCGCGCAGGGGCAGTGAGGAAATCATCAGAGCCGGACGCGTCAAGGTGAACGGTGAGACGATTAGTGAAATGGGTGTTAAGATTGACGAGGATAATGACCTTGTGACGGTTGACGACAGCATTGTCAGACCGCAGAACAAGATGATTTATATTATGCTCAACAAGCCTGTTGGGTTTGTGACAACCGTCAGTGATGATAAGGGCAGAGACACGGTTATGGATTTGGTTTCGGATATTCCGGCAAGGATTTATCCTGTTGGTCGTCTGGACTATGATACATCGGGTCTGCTGCTTATGACAAATGACGGCGATCTGACGTATAAGCTGACGCACCCGAAGAATAATATCGAAAAGACGTATGTCGCCGAGGTTACGGGCAACATAAGTATGGACACTCTTTTAAAGCTGCGCGGCGGCGTTGTGATTGACGGCGTAAAGACGAGCCCTGCGAAGGTCGAGGTGATCGGAGCGACGCAGCTCGGCACAAAGCTTGAGATAACTATTCACGAGGGCAGAAACCGTCAGGTCAGAAAGATGTTTGAGTCTGTCGGCTGCATAGTCAAGCGTCTTACGCGTACGCGCGAGGCGGGGCTGACGCTCGGACATATACCGCTTGGCAGGTGGAGAAAGCTCACGGAGTCTGAGGTTAATATGCTCAAGAAAATCGGCACAGGCAAGAAGTCGTCGCGTGCGATGAGCGAGAGCCGATACGGCAGAGAAGGTGCGGCGAAGCACAAAAGAGAAGTGTCACGCGGCCGCACAAAAAGACCCGCGCACTACAGCGGAAACGGCATAAGGAAAAAGAGCCGTAAGGGTCAGTAAATTTAAAAAATAATAAACTTTATATAGGAGGTAAAATCAATGGGTAAAATCGAAGAGTTGCAGCAAATCCGCCGAAATATTGAAATGGGCGGCGGAGAAGCTAAAATCAAGAAGCAGCACGACAGCGGCAAAAAGACTGCCCGTGAGAGAATTGCTATGCTTTTTGACGAGGGCAGCTTTGTAGAGGTTGACGCGTTTGTTAAGCACAGATGCAGTGAGTTTAATATGGCTAAGACCGAAGCTCCGGGCGAGGGTGTTGTAACAGGCTACGGTACTGTTGATGGCAGACTGGTTTACGCATACGCGCAGGACTTTACCGTTATCGGCGGTTCGCTCGGTGAGATGCAGGCGGCAAAAATATGCAAAGTTATGGATATGGCGGCGAAGATGGGCGCTCCTATCGTTGGAATTAACGATTCGGGCGGCGCGAGAATTCAGGAGGGTATAGACGCTCTTAAGGGATTTGGCGACATCTTCTACAGAAATACACAGTCATCGGGCGTGGTACCCCAGATTTCAATAGTTTTGGGTCCGTGCGCGGGCGGCGCTGTTTATTCACCGGCTATCTGTGACTTTATTTTTATGGTTGACAAGACGTCTCAGATGTTCATTACCGGCCCGTCGGTCGTAAAGTCGGTTACAGGCGAGGATGTTTCGTTTGAAGAACTCGGCGGCGCTCAGACTCACGCTGCAAAGAGCGGCGTTGCGACTAAGGCGTTTGAAAGCGAGGAGGAATGCTTCGCTCAGGTTAAGACGCTTATCTCATACCTGCCGTCTAACAATCTTGAGACTGCACCGATTTACGACTGTGCGGATGATTTAAACAGACTTTCGGAGTCTCTTGCCGAGATAGTTCCGGAGGATGTGAACAAGGGCTATGATATGCGCGACGTTATCAAGGAAGTTGTTGACGACGGCGAGTATTTTGAGCTTTTTGAGAAATTCGCAAGAAACATAGTTACCTGTTTTGCGAGAATGAACGGACAGACAGTCGGCATCATTGCAAATCAGCCGAAGTTTATGGCAGGCTCGCTTGACTGTGACTCATCGGATAAGGGAGCGAGATTTGTACGCTTCTGCGACGCTTTTAATATTCCGATTATCACATTTACCGACGTTCCGGGTTATCTGCCGGGCGTAAATCAGGAGCACAACGGCGTAATCAGACACGGCGCGAAGCTGCTGTTTGCGTTCTCGGAGGCGACTGTGCCGAAGATTAACGTTATAGTGAGAAAGGCATACGGCGGCGCGTATATCGCGATGAACAGCAAGCACCTCGGTGCGGATATGGTATTCGCTTGGCCGACTGCCGAAATCGCTGTTATGGGTCCGTCGGGAGCGGCAAATATCATATTTAAAAAGGATATTGCAAACTCAGACGACCCGATTACCGCAAGACAAGAGAAAATTCAGGAATACACAGATAAGTTTGCAAATCCGTATGTTGCGGCAAGCCGCGGTTATGTTGACGATGTAATTGAGCCCGGCTCAACGCGTCCGAGAATAATCAGTGCGCTTGAAATGCTTGCGAGCAAGAGAGAGACAAGACCCGCGAAGAAGCACGGTAATATACCGCTTTAAGCAAAAAACTCATCATATTTAATCAGTAGAAACTTATCATATAAAAATAGACAGAAGGAGATTTATCTATGTCAGTTGCTGAAGCTTTAAGTGAAGGACTTAAGGTTACAGTCGTTGGACTTGTCATAGTTTTTGCGGTTCTTATTATACTTATGCTTGTGCTTATGGCGATGAAGGTCATATTTTATAAGCCCGCTAAGACCGCAGAACCGAAAAAGACGGCAGAGGAGCCGAAACCCAAAGCGGTTGAGCAGACGGCAGACAGCCCCGAAATCGACGAGGGCGAGCTTATCGCCGTACTCACGGCAGCAGTTGCGGCAAGTCTTAATACATCGACTTATAATCTGAATATAAAGTCTTACAGAAGAATAGGAAACACATCGCCGAGCTGGAACAGAGCCGGACTCAATGATGTTATAAATTCAAGGTTTTAATCCGAGTTTGGGATTGAATAATTACAGAATTGAACAGGAGGAAAACTAATTATGAGAAAGTTTAATATAAGTGTAAACGGAAACACCTATGAGGTTGAGGTTGAAGAAGTTGGCGGCGCACCTGCTCCGGCAGTAAAGTCGGCCGCTCCGGCTCCGAAGCCCGCGGCTGCTCCGAAGGCTGCACCTAAGGCTGCCGCACAGGCTCCCGCCGCGGGCGCAACAAACGTTGACGGTCCTATGCCGGGTAATATCGTATCTATAAAGGTTAAGACCGGCGATACGGTAAACGAAGGTGACGTACTCTGCGTACTTGAAGCTATGAAGATGGAAAACGAAATTATGGCCCCGAAGGCGGGCAAGGTTGTAGCTGTATGCACAAGTCAGGGCGCATCGGTTCAGACCGGCGACACGCTTATCTCTTTGGGTTAACGCAGCGATTAGAGATTAGGGATTACGCGCAGTTATTGTGCGTATCATATTCTCCGCGTTTTAAACTAATAGCATATTAATTTAATCGAAAGGGATGATTTGGTGTTACAGGCTTTTACAAGCTTTTTAGGCAGTACGGGCGTTGCCGCGCTTATTCAGTCTATGATGGAAGGCACGAATATTCTCGAAGTTATAGGAACACCCGTAATGATAATAATTGCCTGCATTTTATTGTATTTGGCAATAGTTAAGAAATTTGAACCGTTATTGCTTCTGCCTATCGCATTCGGTATGCTGCTTACCAACCTGCCGATGTTCAAGGGCTCGGGCGCAATACTTATGCATCCGGAATTTTTCACGGATACAAGCTATATGATAGACGGTCATCTTGATATGCAAAGGATTTTTGCCGAGGGCGGACTTTTGGATTTATTGTATCTCGGCGTTAAGCTCGGTATCTATCCGCCGCTTATATTCTTAGGTATCGGCGTTATGACCGACTTTGGTCCGCTTATAGCAAACCCCAAGAGCATACTTTTGGGTGCGGCGGCACAGTTCGGCGTGTTTATCACGTTTTTGGGCGCGCTGGTTCTCGGTGCGTCAATTCCGGCAATCGGATTTGGCGTTAACGAAGCGGGCTCAATCGGTATTATCGGCGGAGCGGACGGCCCGACAGCGATTTACGTAACAAAGACGCTTGCGCCGCAGCTTCTGCCTGCGATAGCGATTGCCGCTTATTCATATATGGCGCTTATACCTGTTATTCAGCCGCCTATTATGAAGGCGATTACGACCAAGAAGGAACGTATGATTGTAATGGAACAGCTTCGTCCGGTAAGCAAGACCGAGAAGATTTTGTTCCCGATTATTGTAACAATTGTTGTAGGTCTTATCGTTCCCGATGCGGTTGCGCTTGTCGGAATGCTTATGCTCGGTAATCTTATTAAGGAGAGCGGCGTTGCGGACAGACTTGCAAAGACCGCACAGAACGGACTTATGAACGTTATTACAATATTCCTCGGCGTTACTGTCGGCGCGACAGCTACGGCGGATACGTTCTTAACACCGGCAACGCTCGGTATTGTTGCACTCGGACTTATCGCGTTCTGCTTCAGCACGGCGGGAGGACTTCTGCTCGGTAAGCTGATGTGCAAGCTGACTCACGGTAAGGTTAATCCGCTTATCGGTTCTGCCGGCGTATCGGCTGTTCCTATGGCGGCGAGAGTTTCACAGACGGTCGGTCAGAAGGAAAATCCGTCAAACTTCCTGCTTATGCACGCTATGGGTCCGAATGTTGCGGGCGTTATAGGCAGTGCGGTTGCAGCGGGCGTATTCCTTGCAATGTTCGCATAACCTTACCCAAAACGGGAATGATATATTGAATAATAAATCGGAGGAAAATATTATGGCAAAAGTTGGTATTACAGAAACCATATGCCGTGACGCGCATCAGTCACTTATCGCGACTCGTATGACGACCGATGAAATACTGCCCGCGCTTCCGCTTATGGATAAAGTGGGTTATCACTCGATGGAAGTATGGGGCGGAGCTACATTTGACGCCTGCCTTCGCTTCTTAAACGAGGACCCGTGGGACAGACTCAGAAAGATAAGAAAGGCTGCCCCGAACACAAAGCTTCAGATGCTGTTTAGAGGTCAGAACGTCCTCGGCTACAGACATTACGCTGACGACGTGGTTGAGTACTTCGTACAGAAGTCAATCGCAAACGGTATTGATATTATAAGAATATTTGACGCGCTTAACGACGTCAGAAACCTTCAGACAGCAATCAACGCGACAAAGAAGGAAAAGGGTCACGTTCAGGCAGCAATTTCATATACAATCAGCCCGGTTCACAATAACGAATTCTTTGTAAAGCTTGCAAAGGAATATGAGAACTGCGGCGCCGACTCAATTTGTATAAAGGATATGGCGGGATTGCTCACTCCGTACAATGCGTATGACCTCGTAAAGGCGATGAAGAAGAAGGTAAAAATCCCCATTCAGCTTCATACGCATTACACAAGCGGCGTTGCCTCCATGACATACTTAAAGGCAATAGAGGCCGGTGTTGACGTTGTTGATACAGCGTTGTCTCCGCTTGCCCTTGGTACATCACAGCCGCCTACAGAACCGCTTGTTGCGACTTTGCAGGGAACAGAGTATGACACAGGCATTGACCTTAATCTGCTGACCGAAATCAGCGATTACTTCAAGCCGCTCAGAGAAAAGTATCTTGAGTCGGGTCTGCTCAGCACAAAGGTAATGGGCGTTGATATAAATACGCTCAAGTATCAGGTTCCGGGCGGAATGCTTTCAAACCTCGTGTCACAGCTCAAGCAGCAGGGCAAGGAGGATAAGCTTGAGGACGTTTTAAAGGAGGTTCCCGAGGTTCGCAAGGATTTGGGCTACCCGCCGCTCGTTACTCCAACAAGCCAGATTGTAGGTACTCAGGCAGTGCTTAACGTGCTGATGGGCGAACGCTATAAGATGGTTACCAAGGAGACAAAGGGTATCTGTAAGGGCGAGTACGGCAGAACCCCCGTCCCGATTGACGAGGAATTCAGAAAGAAGATTATCGGCAACGAAAAGGCAATTAAGTGCCGTCCCGCGGACTTAATCAAGCCGGAGCTTAAAAAGCTCGAAAAGGAATGTGCCGAGTGGACAGAGCAGCCCGAGGACGTATTGTCATACGCGCTGTTTGACCAGGTAGCGGTTAAATTTTTCGAGCAGAGAAAGGCAAAGAAATACAAAATAGACAAGGATATGGTCGACTACAACGATATGACCCATCCGGTATAAGATAAAGGGATACGGCACAACCGCCGTATCCCTTTTTATACTTAATTTTCGGGCGCCTTTCTCAAAACTCAAACTAAGCGTTTTTCTTTACCTGCCGACGAGTATAAAAACAAAAGCGGCAAAATAGGTAGGGAGCGCCGACTCGGCGCTCCCTACGAACTTTTTAAGCTTAAATTTCTCACATAATTGAATTTTTCAACACGCTCAAGGCGGCTTTTTGCTTGCCTCAGATGTATGTTTAATTAATATGTTAAAAGATTAACGTAATGCTTGACATTTTAGGTGTATTAATATAAAATGTTATTTAGATATATAGATTTAACTAAATTCAGATTAACAGGAGTTGATAGTATTGGGACTTACACTTACTGAGAAGATTTTGCGCGCTCATATGGTTGAGGGCGAGCCTGTAAAGGGACAGGAAATCGGCATCAAAATCGACCAGACCCTGACACAGGACGCAACAGGCACTATGGCTTATCTTGAGTTTGAGGCTATGGGCGTTCCCAGAGTAAAGACAGAAAAGTCTGTCGCATATATTGATCACAACACGCTGCAAAGCGGTTTTGAGAATGCGGACGATCACCGCTTTATCGGAAGCGTCTGCAAAAAGCACGGAATATATTTTTCGCGTCCCGGCAACGGCATATGCCATCAGGTTCATCTTGAGCGCTTCGGCATTCCGGGCAAGACGCTTATTGGCTCTGACAGCCACACGCCGACCGGCGGCGGTATCGGTATGATTGCTATCGGTGCGGGCGGTATGGATGTTGCTGTCGCTATGGGCGGCGGTACATATTACATCACATATCCCAAAATCGTTAAGGTTGAACTTACAGGTAAATTAAGCCCGTGGGTTGCGGCGAAGGATGTAATACTTGAGGTTTTAAGACGTCTTTCGGTTAAGGGCGGAGTCGGTAAGGTTATCGAGTATTGCGGCGAAGGAGTTAAGACTCTTTCGGTTCCCGAGAGAGCAACTATTACCAATATGGGCGCGGAGCTCGGCGCTACAACATCAATATTCCCGTCCGACGAAATTACGCGTGAGTTCTTAAAGGCTCAGGGCAGAGAGGAAGCGTACACACCGCTTTCGGCTGACGCTGACGCGGAGTACGACGAAGTTGTTGAGATTAATTTAAGCGAGCTTGAACCTATGGCTGCATGTCCGCACTCGCCCGATAATGTTAAGAAGATTTCGTCTCTTGCGGGAATGAAGGTTGACCAGGTTTGTATCGGTTCGTGTACAAATTCATCGCTTCTTGATATGCTCAAGGTTGCATATATCTTAGACGGCAAGACTGTTGACCCCGGCGTTTCGCTCGCGATTGCCCCGGGCTCTAAGCAGGTGCTTAATATGATTGCAGAAAACGGCGCTCTGTCTAAAATGATTGACGCTGGCGCAAGAATTTTAGAGAGTGCGTGCGGACCTTGTATAGGTATGGGTCAGTCGCCGAATTCGGGCGGTATCTCGCTCAGAACGTTTAACAGAAACTTCGAGGGCAGAAGCGGTACGAAGGACGGTCAGATTTATCTTGTATCGCCTGAGGTTGCCGCTGTATCGGCGCTCACGGGCGTAATGACCGACCCGAGAACGCTCGGCGATATGCCGGAGTTTAAGCTGCCCGAGGTATTTACAATTAACGATAATATGGTAGTACCCCCGATAGAGGCTGATAGAATGGACGAGGTTGAGGTACTGAGAGGTCCGAACATCAAGCCGTTCCCGGTTTCTGAGGCAATGGCGGATGAGATTGACGCAAAGTGCAGTCTTAAGGTCGGCGATAACATTACGACAGACCATATTATGCCTGCGGGCGCGAAGATTTTGCCGCTGCGCTCGAATATTCCGAAGATTTCGGAGTACTGCTTTGCGGTATGCGACGAGCAGTTCCCGAAACGCGCTCTTGAATTAAAGCGCAGTATTGTAGTCGGCGGAAGCAATTACGGTCAGGGCTCGTCAAGAGAGCACGCTGCACTTGCACCGCTGTATCTCGGCGTTAAGGCAGTTCTTGTTAAGTCGTTTGCAAGAATTCATATGGCAAACCTTATAAATGCGGGTATTATCCCGATGACGTTTGTAAATGAGGCGGACTATGAGAAAATTGACCAAATGGATGAGCTTCAGATAAAGAATGTCAGAGACAGAATAGCAAATTCGGATACAATCATAATTACAGACAAGACAAAAGGTTTTGATATAGAGGCTAAAATTGACCTCTCAAAGAGACAGAGGGATATGCTTTTAGCCGGCGGACTTTTAAATTATACAAAGAATAATGCGTAGGCCAGTTAGGTAAAAAGGAGGAAAAATAAATGGACTATACAAATCAGATTGCTGCGGCTCAGGAGAAGTTCGGCGCGGTACTTAAAGAGCAGCTCGAGAGAGTTGAAAGAATGAAGGCGGAGAAGGACTTTGTAGACTATGCCGCACTTGATAAAATCGTAATCGGCGTTGTCGGCGGCGACGGAATAGGTCCTGCAATCACTGAGCAGGCGGAGAGAATTTTAAAATTCCTCTTAAAGGATGAGGAAGCTGCGGGCAAGGTTGAGTTTAAGGAAATAACCGGCTGCACAATTGAGCACCGCGCAGAAGTCGGTCAGGCTCTGCCCGATGACGTTTTGGAGGAGCTTAAACAGTGCCACGTTATTTTAAAGGGCCCCACAACCACACCGAGACAGGGCGACCCGTGGCCGAATATAGAGAGCGCAAACGTTGCTATGCGTAAGGCTCTTGATTTGTTTGCAAACGTAAGACCGGTTAAGGTGCCCGAAGAGGGCATTGACTGGACGTTCTACAGAGAGAACACCGAGGGCGGCTACGCTGTAGGTTCAAAGGGTGTTAACGTAACGGACGACCTTGCGATTGACTTTGTTGTTCAGACGCAAGAGGGTACCGAGAGAATTGCAAGAGCGGCGTTTGAATATGCAAAGAAGGCGGGCAAGACGCGCGTTACCTGCGTTACCAAAGCTAATGTTATCAAGACGACCGACGGTAACTTTTTGAGCATTTGCAAGGAGGTCGCGAAGGATTATCCGGGTATTGAGCTTGACGACTGGTATATTGATATTATGACCGCTAAGCTGGTTGACCCCAAGAGAAGAACTCAGTTCCAGGTTCTTGTTCTGCCTAACCTCTACGGCGATATTTTGACTGATGAAGCCGCAGAGTTCCAAGGCGGCGTGGGCACGGCAGGAAGCGCCAATATCGGAAAGCGCTACGCTATGTTTGAGGCAATTCACGGCAGCGCGCCGAGAATGGTTCAGGAGGGCAGAGACAAGTATGCCGACCCGTGCAGCATAATAAGAGCTGCTGTTATGCTGCTTGAGCATATCGGATATGCCGATAAGGCAAAGGCTCTTGAAAAGGCGCTCGATGAGTGTATGTATACAGAAAAGAAGCTTGTTATAACAGGCAGAGATACAGGCGCAACTTCGGCTGAGTTTGCGGACTACGTTATGAGTAAGCTGCAGTAATCGGGGAGATAAGGAAATGGACAAAAAGGTATCGGGCTCGGTCATAAACAGGCTGCCCAGATATTTCAGACATCTTACGGATTTATACGACAGCGGTACTGAGCGGGTTTCCTCTAAGGAGCTCAGCGAGAGAATGAATGTCACCGCGTCACAGATAAGGCAGGACTTAAACTGCTTCGGCGGTTTCGGTCAGCAGGGTTATGGCTATAATGTAAAATCGCTGCGGGATGAGATTGCCAATATTTTGGGTCTCAACCGCGGTTATACCGCCGTGCTTGTCGGAGCGGGGCATATGGGCCGCACATTTGCTACCAATACTAAGTTTGAAAGCCGCGGCTTTAAGCTTGTCGGAATTTTTGATAATGCCAAAGACGTTATCGGCACCAAGATACGCGATTTTACCGTTATGGACTATGCCGATATAGGAGAGTTTATAAATGAGCACAAGCCGCAGATTGCAATTTTAACGGTGCCCAAGGATGTTATTCACGGCGTTGCCGAGGATTTGGTACATATGGGAATAAAGGCTTTTATGAACTTTTCGTATACCGAGCTTGAAGAGTCGGAGGGTATTATTGTTGAGAATGTGCATTTAAGCGACAGTCTTATGCGGCTTTCGTATAAGATTTCGCAAAGTGAAAATGATGCAGATTTGAGATAGAGCGAGAGTGGGCGATAGGAGGTGCGACGACGTGAAGGTATATGCACTTGTTGGAAGGTCGGGTACAGGAAAATCACATCACAGTATGTGGGTTGCCCGCGAAAATAATATTGAATATATAATCGACGACGGTCTTTTGGTGTCGGATAATCAGATTATTGCCGGAAAGAGCGCAAAGCGTGAGCCGACTAAAATCGCGTCGGTGCGCCGTGCTGTGTTCAGCGACCCCGAGCATCAGGAGGAGGTCAAGCGCGCGATAAAACAGCACCATATTAAATCGCTTTTAATTATCGGCACAAGCCGCAGGATGGTTGACAGGATCGCTGAGGCGATATGCGTAGCACCGATTGAGAGGTATATAAATATCGAGGACGTGTCAACGCCCGAGGAGATGAAGATTGCGCAGGAGATGCGTATTAAGCACGGTAAGCACGTTATACCCGTGCCGACCTTTGAGGTCAAGAAGCAGTTTTCGGGCTATTTTGTTGACCCTATGGTTCAGTTCTTCAGCCGCAAAAACGGCACAATATCCGAGGAAAAGACGGTGATGCGTCCGACATACAGCTATCTGGGCGATTATAAAATATCCCCCAAGGCAATATATGACATATGCGCGTATGAGGCGTCGCGGTTTATGAGTATGTATAAGCTCTTAAAATTTAAGAGCCGAACGACAAAAGGTAACCGCCTTGTGCTCGATATTGAGCTGTCACTGCGCTATCCGTGCAATATCGCGGAGGAAGCGCGTAAGATTGCGGACAGCATAAAGTTTTCGATAGAGGAGCACACCTCGATAAATGTAAAATACGTCAATATTTATGTGAAAACACTTCACGTATCGCGAATATATTTAAAGGAACTCAAGGAGACGGACAGCATAAATGATATACTTGAATAATGACTTCAGCCCGGCACATACGTTTGACTGCGGCCAGTGCTTTCGCTGGAATGCGTCGCCCGAAAATCCGAGCGAGTACATAGGAGTAGCGTCAGGCAAGGTATGCCGCGCAGAGGGCAATACCGTGTATTGCGCGGACGAGGATAACGCTTTTTGGGAGAATTATTTTTCATACGATATAGATTACGGCGATATTAAAAAAAGGCTTTCAAAGCCCGGACTAAAGCTTAATCCGTGCATCGAATACGGCGGCGGAATACGCATATTGCGTCAGGATTTATGGGAGATGATAATATCTTTTATAATTTCTGCGAACAATAATATACCGCGGATAAAGCGGATTATCGAAACGCTCTCGAAGGAGTTCGGCGAGAGGATAGATACGGATATTGAAGGCGAGTTTTACGCCTTCCCGACTGCGGAGAAGCTAAGCTCGCTGAATATTTCCGATTTGGGGTGTTTAAGAGCCGGATATCGCGACAAGTATATTATGGACGCGGCGCAGAAGGTTGCGGAAAGAGAGGTAGACCTCAGCGCTCTGCCCGATATGACAACTTTGGACGCAAAGCGCGAGCTGATGAAAATTAAAGGCGTGGGCGGCAAGGTTGCGGACTGCATACTTCTGTTTTCTATGTCGCGTTATGAGGTTTTCCCGAAGGACGTATGGATAAAGCGCGTTATAAACGAGCTTTACGGCGTGCCCGAGAATGAGACCGATACGTTTGTGAGTGATAATTTCGGTTCTCTTGCTGGATATGCTCAGCAGTATCTTTATTACTGGGCACGGGATAATATGTAGGCGTACGCTTAGTCAGCTCGAAGATTTTTGAATAAAATTTTATTTAATCATATAAGGAGAGATTATAAATGTTAGTTTCGGCAACAGAAATGTTACAAAAGGCAGTAGCCGGCAAGTACGCGGTAGGTCAGTTTAACATCAATAACCTTGAGTGGACGCGTTCGGTTCTTCAGACGGCTCAAGAGAATAACTCGCCTGTAATCCTCGGTGTTTCCGAGGGCGCGGGCAAGTATATGACCGGATTTAAGACGGTAGCCGCAATGGTTAAGGCAATGATAGAGGAGCTTAATATAACGGTTCCGGTTGCGCTTCACCTTGACCACGGTACCTATGAGGGCTGCTATAAGTGCATTAAGGCAGGTTTTTCGTCAATTATGTTTGACGGCTCGCACTTTGCTATTGACGAGAATGTCGAAAAAACGACCGAGCTTGTAAAGGTAGCTCACGCAATGGGTCTTTCTATTGAAGCCGAGGTTGGTTCAATCGGCGGCGAAGAGGATGGTGT
>UQOT01000041.1 GCA_900542675.1 uncultured Eubacteriales bacterium
GGTCTACGCCCGCGTGGCCGAACTGGTCGTAGCGCGCCTTTTTATCAGGGTTGCTCAGCACCTCGTACGCCTCGCTCGCCTCTTTGAACTTCGCCTCCGCTCCCGCCTTATCGTCGGGGTTTAAGTCGGGGTGATACTTCTTGGCCAGCTTTCGGTACGCCTTTTTAATTTCATCCTCCGAGGCGCCCTTGCTTACGCCGAGCACCTCGTAATAATCTCTTTTATCTGCCATTTGTTAGTTTTCCTCGGTATACTCGGCGTCAACTACATTGTCGTCACCGTTATTGTTCGGCTCTGCGCCCTGCGCCGCCTGCTGAGCCTGCGCCTGTGCCGCCGCCTCTTTATACAGCTTTTCGCTTACTGCGTAGAACTTCTTTGAAACCTCTTCGGTCTGAGCCTTTGTCGCATCAACGTCAAGCGGCTGAGCCTTTAAGAGTTCCTTGAGCTTATCAACTTCGTCCTGAATACCCTTCTTCTCGTCCTCGGTGATTTTATCGCCCAGCTCACCGAGAGTTTTCTCGGTCTGGTATACCATACTGTCAGCCTGGTTGCGAACGTCCACTTCTTCCTTGGCTTTCTTGTCCTCAGCAGCATACTGTTCAGCCTCCTTAACGGCCTTCTCTATATCCTCGTCCGACAGGTTGGTGCTTGCGGTTATTGTAATAGCCTGCTCCTTGCCTGTTCCGAGGTCCTTTGCCTTTACGTTAACAATGCCGTTGGCGTCTATGTCGAAGCTGACTTCAATCTGCGGAACGCCTCTCGGTGCGGGCGGAATGTCGGTCAGGCTAAATCTGCCGAGCGTCTTGTTGTACGCAGCCATCTCGCGCTCACCCTGAAGAACGTGAACCTCAACACTTGTCTGACCATCTGCCGCCGTGCTGAAAATCTGGCTCTTCTGAGTCGGGATTGTCGTGTTTCTTTCGATGAGCTTTGTAAATACGCCGCCCATTGTCTCGATACCAAGCGACAGAGGTGTTACGTCGAGAAGCACGAGGTCCTCAACATCGCCGGTCAAAACGCCCGCCTGAACGGCTGCGCCGATAGCAACGCACTCGTCGGGGTTAATGCCCTTGTGCGGCTCCTGACATGTGAGCTTTTTAACTGCTTCCTGAACAGCCGGAATTCTCGATGAACCGCCGACAAGCAGAACCTTATCAATTTCATTAGGCTTAAGTCCCGCTTCACTCAGCGCGTCTCTTGACGGACCCATTGTCTTTTCAACGAGGTCAGACGTGAGCTCGTCAAACTTCGCTCTTGTTAGAGTCATATCAAGATGCTTCGGACCTGTCGCGTCAGCTGTGATAAACGGAAGGTTGATGTTTGTACTTGTAACGCCCGAAAGCTCAATCTTTGCCTTTTCGGCAGCCTCTTTAAGTCTCTGGAGCGCCATCTTATCCTGACGCAGGTCTATGCCCTGCTCCTTCTTGAACTCATCCGCCAGATAATTCATAATCTTCTCGTCAAAGTCGTCGCCGCCGAGACGGTTGTTACCGCTTGTTGCGAGCACCTCAAATACGCCGTCGCCAATCTCGAGAATTGATACGTCAAATGTACCGCCGCCCAAATCATAAACCATTATCTTTTGGTCAACGTCCTTTGCAAGACCGTATGCGAGTGAAGCAGCCGTCGGCTCGTTGATTATTCTCTTAACTTCAAGACCCGCAATTTTGCCCGCGTCCTTGGTCGCCTGTCTCTGCGAGTCGCTGAAGTATGCCGGAACAGTGATTACAGCTTCATGTACCGTCTCGCCGAGATATGCCTCAGCGTCGCTCTTGAGCTTTTGCAGTATCATCGCCGAAATCTCCTGCGGTGTGTACTCCTTGCCGTCTATATCAACTTTTCTGTCCGTGCCCATATCACGCTTGATTGACATAATAGTCTTGTCGGGGTTGGTTATTGCCTGTCTCTTAGCAACCTGACCAACAAGTCTTTCGCCGTCCTTTGTGAAAGCAACAACAGACGGAGTTGTTCTCGCACCTTCCGGATTAGGAATAACGACCGGCTCGCCGCCTTCCATCACCGCAACGCACGAATTGGTTGTACCCAAATCAATACCTATTATTTTTCCCATAATGAATTCCTCCTTAAAATCTTATATTACAAAGTTATATTATATACAAATTTTATAGCCTCCCCAACGGGGAGGAGGGCGCCTTTAACAGGCGGATATTTATCCGTTCCTACGTTGCAACCTTAACCATTGAATGACGGATTACGCGCTCGGTGTCGCCGTGTTTGTAGATATAACCTTTGGCAAGCTCCTCGGTTACTGTGCCGGACGGCTTATCGCTGTCCTCCATCATTACCGCGTTGTGCCTTTCGGGATCAAATTCACTGCCCGCAGCCTCTATTTCGGTAACGCCGATTGACTTGAGTGCATCTTTAAACTGCGTGCTTACCATTTTTATTCCCTCAAGCAGCGCCGCCTTGTCGTCATTCGTTTCTGCCGCCGCAATTGCGCGCTCAAGATTGTCAAGCACCGGCAGCAGCTTTAAAGCCGCGTCACAAACGCCGAGCGAAAAATTCTCCGCTTTTTCCTTCGCCGTGCGCTTTCTGAAGTTATCAAACTCCGCCGCCTTTCTCAGCAGCTTATCCTTGACCTCCTCAAGCTTTTCCGCAAGGCTTTCTTCGGTATTATTCGGCTGCTGTGTATCTTCACTGTCTACAGCTTCCTCAGCGCCGTTTTCCTCCGCCGCCGTGTTTATATCTTGCTCTTCGGCGGCTGTATTCTTCATATCTTCACTCATATTTATAAGTCTCCTCTTTCGTTATTATCATCTTCTTCAAGCCGATTATCTGCCGAGCCGAACCGATTGCTGAGCATCTTGCCAAGCTGCTCCGAAAAGAACTTGAGCCCCGATGCAACACGGGCGTAATCCATACGCTGCGGTCCGATAACGCCGACAATTCCCATTAAGTTTTTGCCCACCTTATACTTTGACATAATAAGGCTGTTCTCCCTAAGCTGCGGAATGGGGATTTCGTCTCCGATATAAATCCCGACCTCCTCCGTTTCGCTTCCGTCGTGAACCGCTTCGACCACCTCGCCGAGTATCTCCTCATCGTCAAAAAGTTCCAATATATTTTTTATCTTATCTACATTATTATATTCGGGAAACCGCAATATATTTGCTGCACCCTCAACGAATACCTGCTTGCTCTCAAGCTCCTTGCGCGCCTCGTGAATAAGCTCAATTACCGACGATAATATCTCGGTATTCTCACCGACTGCCTGTGTAATGCCAATCACATTGTCAAGGTTCATATACCCGCTCATATCAAGTCCCGACAGATTATCGTTAATGACCCTATTGAGCTTTTCAACTTCCTCATCGGTGACCACGCGTCTGACGCGCAGCAGCTTGTTCTTTATAAGCCCCGACGAGTCGGTGACGATAACCATAATCATCCGCCCGTCAATGTTCACAAGCTTAACACTCTTGACCGCACCCGATTTGTTGACCGGCAGCATGGCGAACGTCGGAAGGTTGGTAACGGACGAAAACGCCGACGAAACCTCTTTAATAACATTATCAAGCTCCCGCACCCGATTAAACATCGCAGCACGCAGCCTGTCAATCTCAAGAGCCGTCATTTGATACTTATGCATCAAATTGTCAACGTAAAACCGAAATCCCGCATTTGACGGAATTCTGCCCGCCGAAGTGTGCGGCTGAATGAGCATACCCATTTCCTCAAGGTCACACATTTCATTGCGTATAGTGGCTGCGCTAAGGTTAAGTCCGGTCTTTTTTGCAATACTTCTCGAGCCGACAGGTTCGGCATTCTTGATATAATCCTCGACAATAGCCTGGAGAATAAACCTCTTTCTGTCGTCAAGCGACGCCATTTAAATCACCTTTCTTTGCCCTTCAACTCTTGTTAGCACTCACTATCCACGAGTGCTAATCTGATAATATAATATCACCGCTCCGCCCGTTTGTCAATAGCAATATCGGAAAATTTTGTGAATTTATTATTAATAATGTCTTTTTAAATTTTTTATCTTTTTTATATCTTTGATTAAACTTACGGGTAACGCAATTAAGCCAATAGCTAAAGACAGCGCCAGCTTTTTCATTAATTCAATCCTAAAACAGTATCTTTTTGTTTTAGGCAATACTCTAAAACCCCACGGCATCGCCGCATAAATACAAACCGAAACCCAATATAATGAAAGCTTTTCATCTAAAAACAAATAAAACACAGATAATACAACAGCAATTATAATTGAGCAAACCGAACATACTATAAGGCTGCACTTTATTTGCGATATCTCCTCTTTTACATTTTGTAAGTCTGATTTTTATTATTCATCATTACCTCACTGCATTTATATAACTATTATTATATATAAAAACAAACTTATTATTGGTTATATAAATAAAATTATATATTATTATAAAATAATAGTCAATAATAACAATGAGGTGATATAAATGTTTACTGTTGATAATGAATTCAAAAGCGCTAATGTTCCGAGAACTATTAGGTTTACCGAAAAACTTTTTGAAAGATTAAATGAGTTTGCATCTAAAAATGATATTTCATTTAATTTATTGGTCTTGCAATGCTGCAAGTATGCATTGGATAACGCCGAAAATGATGATGAGTAAGACGAATTCTGCTAAGCCTTTTAATGTAATAATAAAAGAATTACGCGAAGACCACGATTTAAAGCAAAGTGACATTGCCAAAATGCTCGGCTGTGCTTTATATACATATCAGCGGTATGAATACGGCGTATTGCTTTTGCCAATTGATAAACTGATTATACTTGCAGATTTCTACGGTGTATCAACCGACTATATCCTCGGCAGAACCAACAATCCTGTTCCATATTCAAATATGAGCAAGACGAATTAATATTCCCTACACATTATTTTTAAGAATATTCTGTTATAAACATTTTAAACAAAGTCCGCTTATTTGCGGGCTTTATTTTTGTATATCTATTTCTTTGTTCGGGATTGACAATTTTTTAACAAGTGTGTATAATATGTATAGTCAAGAGATTGATAAAAATTTAACAAAGATTTAACTTTGTATCTCTTGAATAAATATTAAATAGGTGTAAATTTAAATCATATAAAGCCGAAAGGAGAATATTCTTATGGTTAGTACAATTGAAGAACTTGAACTTGAGCTTAAAAAGGTCAGAGAGGCTCAGAGAAAGTTTTCGACATTCACGCAGCAGCAGGTAGACAAAATATTCAAGGCGGCGGCAATCGCGGCGAACAAGCAGAGAATTCCGCTTGCCAAGGACGCGGTCAATGAAACCGGTATGGGCATTGTTGAAGATAAGGTTATTAAGAACAACTATGCCGCAGAGTATATTTATAATAAGTACAAGAACACCAAGACCTGCGGTGTGCTTGAAGAAGATACCGCATACGGCACGAAAAAGATTGCGGAGCCTATCGGTGTTATCGCGGCGGTTATTCCGACCACAAACCCGACTTCAACCGCTATATTCAAGACGCTGATTTCGCTCAAGACCCGCAACGGAATTATCATAAGCCCTCATCCGAGAGCGAAGAAGTGTACTATCGACGCGGCAAAGGTTGTATACGACGCGGCAGTGGCAGCAGGTGCGCCCGAGAACATTATCTCGTGGATTGACGTACCGTCGCTTGAGCTTACAAACCTTCTTATGAAGGAAGCCGACACAATCTTGGCAACAGGCGGTCCGGGTATGGTTAAGGCGGCATATTCGTCAGGCAAACCGGCTCTCGGCGTCGGTGCGGGCAACACCCCTGCAATCATTGACGACACAGCGGATATTCTGCTTGCGGTCAGCTCGATAATCCACTCAAAGACATTTGACAACGGTATGATTTGCGCGTCCGAGCAATCGGTTATCGTGCTTGACAAGATATACAAAAAGGTTAAGAAAGAGTTTGAGTACAGAGACTGCTACTTCTTAAAAGGCGATGAGCTTGATAAGGTCAGAAAGACCATTATCATAAACGGCGCGCTCAACTCAAAGATTGTCGGTCAGTCGGCGCACACTATTGCGGCGCTCGCGGGCATTGACGTTCCCGAGAGCACAAAAATATTAATCGGCGAGGTTGAAAGCGTTGACATAAGTGAAGAATTTGCGCACGAGAAATTGTCACCGGTGCTTGCAATGTACAAAGCTAAGGATTTTGACGATGCTATTAAAAAGGCAGAGCAGCTTATAGCCGACGGCGGCTACGGTCATACGTCAAGCGTATACCTTGACGCGGTGACCGAGCGAGAAAAGCTCGACAAGTTCAGCGCAGCGATGAAGACCTGCCGTATTCTTGTAAACACTCCGTCATCGCACGGCGGTATCGGCGACCTTTATAACTTTAACCTAGCTCCGTCGCTGACACTCGGCTGCGGCTCGTGGGGCGGCAACTCTGTTTCGGAAAACGTCGGTGTTAAACACTTAATCAACATAAAAACAGTTGCTGAGAGGAGAGAGAATATGCTGTGGTTCAGAGCACCTCAGAAAGTTTACTTTAAGAAAGGCTGTCTGCCGGTTGCGCTTGACGAACTCGGCACAGTAATGGGTAAGAAAAAAGCGTTCATCGTAACGGATACATTCCTGTACGAAAACGGCTACACCGACCCTGTTACTGCAAAGCTTGACAAAATGGGCATTAAATACAGCGTATTTTCAAACGTTGCACCCGATCCGACTCTTGAATGTGCATTAGAAGGCGCAAAGGCAATGACAGCGTTTGAGCCTGACTGCATTATAGCAATCGGCGGCGGAAGCGCAATGGACGCCGGCAAGATTATGTGGGTTCTCTACGAACATCCGGACGCAGACTTTATGGATATGGCAATGCGCTTTATTGATATAAGAAAAAGGGTCTACACCTTCCCGAAGATGGGCGAAAAGGCGATGTTTGTCGCTGTACCGACCTCAGCGGGTACGGGCTCTGAGGTTACTCCGTTTGCGGTAATCACCGACGGCAAGAGCGGTGTTAAGTACCCGCTTGCCGACTATGAGCTTATGCCGAATATGGCAATCGTTGACGCGGATATGATGATGGACGCTCCGAAAGGACTCACCAGCGCATCGGGTATTGACGCGGTATCTCACGCACTTGAAGCATACGCTTCCACAATGGCAACCGACTACACCGACGGCATTGCACTCAGAAGCCTTAAGATGATATTTGAATACCTCCCGAGAGCGTACGACAACGGTCCGAATGACCCCGTTGCGCGTGAAAAAATGGGTAACGCGGCTACTATGGCGGGTATGGCGTTTGCCAATGCGTTCCTCGGCGTGTGCCACTCTATGGCTCACAAGCTCGGCGCATATCACCACCTGCCGCACGGCATAGCAAACGCGCTTATGCTTGAATATGTGCTCCGCTTCAACGCGAGCGAGACTCCCGCTAAAATGGGAACCTTCTCGCAGTATGACCATCCGCATACTCTCGCGAGATATGCTGAGGTTGCCGACTACTTAAATCTCGGCGGAAAAACTGACGAAGAAAAGCTTGAAAATCTGATAAAGGCAATAAACGACCTTAAGAAGAAAGTTGGAATAAAAGATACAATAAAGGATTACGGCGTTGATGAAAAATACTTCCTGGATACTCTCGATGAGATGACAGAAAACGCATTCGACGACCAGTGTACAGGCGCCAACCCGAGATATCCGCTGATGAGCGAAATTAAGGAAATGTATCTTAAAGCATACTACGGCAGCGACTACAAGCCGGAAATAAATAAGTAATAGGCAATCACAGGAAAGGAGCAATTATAAATGAAATACGAAAAAATCTTAGCCAAAAGACCGAACAAGGTCATTTACAAAGACGGCGACAATGCGCTTAAGGTCTTTGACTCAAACTTTTCAAAAGCCGATATCCTGAACGAAGCGCTCAATCAGGCGAGAGTCGAGGAAACACATCTAAACATTCCTGCTCTGAACGAAGTTACAAAGGTTGACGGACAGTGGGTAATCTCGACACAATTCATCGAGGGTGAAACGCTCTCCGAGCTGATGAAAAAGCATCCCGAAAAGGAGGACGAATATTTAAATATGTTCGTTGACCTTCAAATTGAGATGAACAAGGAGACCGTTCCGCTGCTCAATAAGCTCAAGGACAAGATGAACCGCAAAATAAGCGAGTCGAGCTATGACGCGACAACGCGCTATGAGCTCCACACCCGTCTTGAAAGTATGCCGAAGCACACCAAGCTGTGCCACGGCGACTTTAACCCGAGTAATATTATAATCACACCCGACGGCAAGCCGTACATTCTCGACTGGTCGCACGCAACGCAGGGCAATGCCAGCGCGGATGTTGCAAGGACTTACCTCCTCTTCTGCCTCTCAGGCAAAGAAAAGCTCGCGGATAAATATCTTGATTTATTCTGCGAAAAGAGCGACACGGCGAAACAGTACGTTCAGAAATGGATGCCGATAGTTGCCGCATCACAGTCGGTAAAGGGCAAATCCGAAGAAAAAGACTTCTTAGACCGCTGGGTCAACGTTGTAGAATACGAATAATAAAAATAACGGCAGCCGCCCCGTCGGGGCGGCTGCCTCGTACTCCCTGCCAATCTACTCCCTAATTCCTACGACAGTTCAAATGCGCCTGTGTAGAGCTGATAATACCTGCCCTTTTTGGCAATCAGGTCGTTGTGGTTTCCGCGCTCGATTATTTCGCCGTTTTCAAGCACCATTATTGCGTCGGCGTTGCGTACGGTTGACAGCCTATGGGCAATTACAAACGTGGTTCTGCCCTTCATAAGACCGTCCATTCCCTTTTCGATAAGCGACTCTGTTCGAGTATCGATTGAGCTTGTTGCTTCATCGAGAATAAGTACGGGCGGATCGGCTACGGCAGCGCGTGCAATCGCAATGAGCTGACGCTGTCCCTGACTGAGGTTTGCGCCGTCCGACGTCAAATAAGTATTGTATCCGTCGGGCAAATGCGAGATAAACCAATGCGCATTAGCGATTTTAGCAGCCTTTATCACGTCATCGTCACTCGCGTCAAGCCGCCCGAACCTTATATTATCCATAACGGTACCCGTGAACAAATGCGTATCCTGGAGCACCATACCGAGCGAACGTCTTAAATCACTTTTCTTTATATTATTTATATTTATTCCATCATAGGTTATCTTACCGTCCGGCACGTCATAGAACCGATTAATTAGGTTTGTAATCGTCGTCTTACCCGCTCCGGTTGAGCCGACAAACGCAATCTTCTGACCCGGCTCGGCATAAAGCGATATATCATTGAGGACTGTCTTTTTGCCGTCATAGCTGAACGTCACGCTCTCAAACTTAACCTCACCCTTCATCGGCGTGTAGGATACTGCGCCGGTTAAATCCGTCTCGCGCCACGCCCACTGGCCGGTTCTGTGCGCGACCTCATGAACGGTTCCGTCCCCATCAATAACCGCGCGTACAAGAGAAGCTTTTCCGTTATCCGTCTCGGGCTTCTCGTCGAGCAGAGCAAATATACGCTCCGCACCCGCCATAGCGTTAAGTATCGAGTTGACCTGCTGCATCACCTGATTAATCGGCTGTGAGAACGAACGCGTATATTGCAGAAATGCGACAAGCGAGCCTATCGTGAGCGCAAAAATGCCGCCCTCCGAGTTTCCGCTCAAAATAGTAAGGTACGCGCCGACTATAGCGGTGATTGCGTAGTGGATGTTAGAAAGGTTATTCGTTATAGGTCCGAGCACACTTGCAAAGGTGTTTGCGTTTGAAGCAACGCCCGCAAGCGATGTGTTAATCTGACTGAACTTTTTCTTAGCTTCGCCCTCATAACAGAACACCTTTACGACTTTTACACCCTCAACCATCTCCTCGGTATAACCGTTAACTGCGCCGAGCGCGTTTTGCTGTTTTCTGAAGAACATAGATGACCGCTCGCCGATGAACTTAATCACAAACAGCATAACCGCAAGCATTACAATAACAATAAGCGTGAGCACCGGGCTTAAAACCAGCATCATCACAAACACCGACACAACCGTAATCGCGGACGAGATAAGCTGCGGTATGCTCTGCGACAGCATCTGTCTCAGAGCGTCGGCGTCATTCGTATATCGGCTCATTACGTCGCCGCTAAGGTGCGTGTCAAAATACTTAATCGGCAAACTCTGCATATGCCTAAACATCTGATTTCGGATTGTATAGAGCGTACCGCACGAAATACCGACCATAATTCTGTTATACACCCACGTTGAAGCGGCGCCGGCAACATACACGGCAAGCATAATCAGAATTTGAATAATAAACGGCTTCAAATCAACGTTCTGATGACCGATAAACGGCACAATGAACTCATCGATAATCGGCTTAAGCAGATACGTTCCGTAAACGCTTGCTCCGCTTGAAAGGGCTACGCAGATTACGACTGCTAGCATTCTCAGCTTATACTGACCGAAATATGAGAATAAGCGTTTGGCTGTCTTTTTGGTATCCTTGGGCTTTTTCATTACGCCCTGCTGTCTCCTTCCGGGTCCTCCCATCGGCGGCATATTATTCAACTCCTTTCTGCTGCGATAAATATACCTCGCGATATATTTCGTTGTTTTCCATAAGTTCCGCGTGTGTTCCTACGCCGTTTATACGTCCGTTATCCATAATGACTATCTTATCCGCGTGCTCGATTGAGCTTATACGCTGTGCTATAATAATCATTGTAGTGTCCGCAAGCTTTTCGGCAAACGCCTCGCGTATCTTTGCGTCGGTCGCTGTATCAACCGCGCTTGTGCTGTCGTCTAAAATAATAATTTTCGGCTTGCTGAGCAGCGCGCGTGCGATACACAGCCTCTGCTTCTGACCGCCCGAGACATTAACGCCGCCCTGTCCGAGATAGGTGTTGTACCCGTCAGGCAGCGACATAATAAAGTCGTGCGCCTGCGCGTCCCTGCACGCCTCGATAACCTCCTCGTCACTCGCCTCTTTGTTGCCCCAGCGCAGGTTTTCCATAATAGTACCGCTGAACAGCACGTTCTTCTGTAGCACCATCGAAACCTCGGAGCGCAAATTACTCAGCTTATATTCGCGCACGTCGTGCCCGCCGACGATTACGCGTCCTGCAATTACGTCATAAAGCCTCGGTATCAGCTGTACGAGCGAACTTTTAGAAGAACCCGTACCGCCTATTATTCCGACTGTCTCGCCGGACCTTATATCAAGATTTATATGCCGCACCGCACAGTTCATAATGTCATTGTGATAGCTGAATGCCGCATCCTCAAACTTGACTGAGCCGTCCTCAAGGTGCAGATTTTCGTTCGCGTTTTCATCGGTTATGTCAATCTTTTCATTTAAGACCTCAACAATTCTGTCGCCGCTCGCCTTTGAGTTGACAAGCATAATGAATATCATTGAAACTGCCATCAGTGACATCAAAATCTGCGTCACATATGTAATAAAGCTCGTAAGCTGACCCGTCTGCATATCGCCGACAATAATCATATTTCCGCCGAACCACAGTATCGCAACGATGCACGAATAAATTACAAGCTGCATTATCGGCATATTTGCTATAATCAGCTTTTCGGCGGCAAGCTGGGCGCTCCAAACATCGTGAGTCGTCTTTTTAAAGACCTCGTCCTCGTGCTTCTCGCGAACGAAGGCTTTTACGACGCGCACTCCCGCCAAATTCTCCTGAATAACACGGTTTAAGTCGTCAATTTTTCTGAGCATTAATCTGAATTTCGGCATAGCATGCTTTGATATGAAAAACAGCATTACGCCGATTACCGGTATTGCACACAGAAAAATAACCGACAGCCGCGCATTAAGCGAAACCGCCATAATAAGTGCCATTGTAAACATCAGCGGCGCACGCACGCACATACGCAGTATCATCATTGTTGAGTTTTGGATATTTGTGACGTCGGTCGTCATACGCGTAACAAGCGACGATGTACTGAACTTATCGATATTTGAAAACGAAAAGTCCTGAATTTTATAGAACATCGCCTGTCTGATGCTTGCCGCAAATCCCGTCGCCGCAACGGACGCAGTTCTCGCTGCACCTGCTCCGAACAAGAGAGACAACATTGCCATAAGCACCATAAGACCGCCCATTTTGAGGACATACGAAATATCCGAATTCCAAATACCGACGTCAACAATTTTCGCCATTATCATAGGTATAGTCGTCTCCATAACGACCTCACCTACCATAAACAGCGGCGTAACGAGCGCATATTTTCTGTCGTGCCCGTTCATAAGCCTGATTAGGGTTTTAATCATACGATTTACCTCCTCCTTCCGATTTAAACTTCATATGATGCCGATGTCTGCATCTGTGATGCATACGCAGCGCTTCATCGACGTCAATCCCGCCGTCATTTATATTGTCAATCAACCTGTCAAGTATTCTCATAAACTCGCTGAGCTCATCATCACTGAGACCACTGTAAAGACGGCTGTCAAACTCGTCAAAAATCTTACGGCAGTTGTGGACTGCCTTTTTGCCCGCCTCAGTGATAAAAAGATTTTTGCACCTTAGGTTATTTTTGTCCTCACGCTTTTCGATAAATCCTGCGCTCTGCATACGCTTTGTCGATACCGCAACGCTCGCGGGCGTAATGCACAAAAACTCCGCAAGCTCCGCCTGCGTACAGCCGTTATGCTGCATAACAAACTCAAGAACCGGCAATTGCGCTATATGAAGCTGTTCATTTTCAAGCATACTGAAAAGCTGCCCGCGCCGCAGCACATTAAACTTCTCAAACCTCTGCGTTATCTCCTTGTACTCAACCATATATTCACCTCCGCCCAAAGCAAAAAATAATAAACAGCTAATTGTTAGCTGTTTAACATTTTATCATATTATATTCTAATTTCAAGATAAAATAATTAATAATTTATGAATATTTTATTAACATAAGAATTTGTAATTGCACGCGCGGTGTGTTTTCACGCTTGCCAAAGCGGGGGGATTTTCTCAGACCCCCAAAGAAAGTCACTTTGATTGGCAACAGCAAAGGCTCCCCGAACGGGGAGCCTTTGGCGTATTCTCTATTCGCTATATGTGTACGGTTCGTATGTTTCGGCGTTCCAGAGAAAGTATTTTACGTCTGTATACTCCTTCTCAAAATCTATGCTGACCGGTGTTGTTCCCGCCTCAGCTATAACCGTTTGTGCCTCGGCAAGCACTTCGTTCTCGTACGCCGCGGCGATAAATATCGCCTTTGTTCCGTCAGTCGAATTGTTGAATATCTCGGCTGTTACGTGCTTGCTGCTCAAATCGGGTGCGGAAGAATATCCTATCACATCGCTGAGCGGTTCACAGTACGGCACGAACTTAAGCACGTAGTACTGCGTATTGCCGGTTGTAACTATTTTTACCTCGCTGCCCGCCTGAACCTTGAACTCATCCATCTGTGCCGCCGCGCCTATATTATATTCTGCGCTGCCTATCGTCTTGCCGCCCTGCTTTACGTTTACGCCTGACGCATTGCTGCTGCTGCCCGACTTCGCGTAAACACGTATTACGCCTGCTTTTGCCGGTGTATACGTGAATACTCTATCGGTGTCGCTTCCGGCTTTTGACGTTTTAAGCGACCAATTGCACGCCGTTCCGTCGTCAAATGTAACATTGCTGCCCTGGAACTGGTTCTCATCGGTATTTGCTGTCACATATGTAAGTCCGTTCACGTTCACTATTGATGTTGATGTTATATTAAATCTATCGACTACGTTATCCTCAGTCTTATGGGTGCCCTCCGGGAACATACTTGTATTGACTGCACCATTCTTTACAAACGGCTCTTCGCTGAGGTTCCAAACCACCGCATTCGCCTCATCAAGCGGCGGCTCCGGCGTGGGCTTTGGCGCAGGCGTCGGTGATGTCGGCACGGCGTCTGTCAGGCAGTCCGACCAATACAAAACGTCCTTTATAACCGGAGACCACGTCACATTGCCGCTTGCTTCGGAACCGATTTTCACCTGACAGAAGCTTGTCGAGTCAATCGGAATATCCGAAACAACATATCCGTTCTCGCCCGCCTCGTCAGAGAGGGTGAGCGTCGCCTTTTTATCCTTGAGATTAAGTTTAAAGTTCAGCATCCATTTTGAAGAGCTGCGCTTTGTTATATTCGGACCGCCAAACATCTCACCGCTGTTTACGTTCTTCTTTGCACTCTCGTCCGAGGTGAAATATTTCGTCTCCTGCGCACCGTCCGACTCTGTGTATTCCTGACTGATACCGATTATCGTACTTCCGTATATATCAACAAGTTTAACATAGTGTGTATACGGTCTGCCGCTCCAGTTCCAAGCGTCCGAGGCGTCTTTAACAGCACCCGTGCTGTACTTGAGCTCAAATTCAGCATTGCCGTTTTCCGATGCTTTAAACGTGCTGCCGAAGCTTCTGCCGCCATCAGTTGAATTTTGATTAAACGTCCAGCTTCCGCCGCCGAACGTGAGCTCTGTGCCCGCTCCGCCGGTATATTCAAACTGCTTTCCGTCCGCGTCGTTTACACTGTCATATGCGTAATTTATCGCTGTCAGTTCAATGCTTACATCAGCGCCCTTATCGGCAGGAGCCGTAACCTTACCCGTGTATGTTTCGTACTTCTTACACTCAACCGTAATATCGTTTTCGCCGGGCTTTATTTTAAGCGTCGCCTTGCCGTCCGTACCCGTGACAGCAGTAAAGCCTCCTATCGTGACAGCCGCACCCGCAACTGTCTTATCGCCTGACTTAACTGTTATAGTGCTGTCCGGCAATTCCGTAATTTCAACTTCTTCAAGATTTGCACTGTCAGCGGAAACATTCACGCTGCCCGTCACATCATAATATCCTGCCTGATTGATTGAATAACTGTATGTACCCGCTGCGAGTCTATAATATACAACACCCTCGCTGTTTGTCGGCTTTTCAATACCGCCCAAATTTACTTTTACACCTACAGCAGGTGTGCCGTCCGCATTTTTGACTGTAACCGCAGTCTCAGGGTCAAGCGGTCTTACCGCTATATCCGGCTGAGTATACTCGGTAACCTCTTTTTCACTCTTGTCATAGCCAATATAATAGCTCTGATGCGGCGGCTGATTATAACCCGTATTCTGCCACGCAACAGCACAGCGGTACTGGCTGTCATGCATAAATGTTGTAAACTTATAGTCGGTCGTTGCAAGTGACGTAAATACGCGCAGAGACGAATTGTCATTTGTCCTGAGTATTAATTCTTCGCGCCAGTCACCGAACAAATCTGCTTGCAGACAAGGGTTTCTCTTTGTAGTATTGTTATACGCAATTCCCGGAATATCCCAAAATCTGCCGAAGCCGCCAAGGTCGCCGTCTGCGTTTGCCTCTTCATAATCATTCCACTTGCTTATACGGTTGCCGTCGAAATGCTCCTCGTACAAATCACCGTCCCAATAGATATTGAAGTTAGCAGATGACCAACTGTTGTCTTGACTTGTCTTTTTTGATATATTTCCGCCCTTGCCGCTTACTGCTCCGTCAATTGTACAGATACCGTTTCTCGCATCCCAAGCTAAAACACCGTACTTCGGGCTGAAATTTCCCATAATACCTCTGCCATCGTCACGATCACCATCTTTATCCGCTGTCTGAGAAGTTATATGCCAAACGACTGTTCCATCTCCCTCTATATATGTCTCTCCCCAATGCGGTTTATCCTCAAGGACCTTGTATATCTCCTGCTTGCCGTCACCGTCAAAATCAGATACGTGCAAAGCATCGCCGTGTCCCAACCCTGTAGACCAAAGCAGCGTACCGTTATCGTCAACCGCGCACGAGCCGTATATTATCTCATCCTTGCCGTCGTTATCAAGGTCTGCAATCGACAAATTATGATTGCCCTGTCCGTAGAACTTGTTGGAACTTGATGACGTGCTGTCCAGCTTCCAACGCTGGGTAAGGTTTTCCCCATCCCAGTCGTACGCCATAATAACAGATTTGCCATAGTATCCGCGGCACATCAAAATGCTCGGATGAACACCGTCTAAGTATGCCGTTCCCGCAAGAAATCTGTCTGAACGATTATAGCTGTTGTCGCCCCAATCGCGAACATTTCCGAGCGGCGCGCCATAGTCTATCGTCTGCATTGCCGCACCCGTCTCACCGTTGAATATCGTAAGATACTCCGGCCCACCCGTAACGTGACCGTTTGAGCCGAGATAACTCTTTGTATTATCGGTATTTTTAATTTCGTTCGTATTCCCGGCGTCTGACACATAATTTCCCTTGCCATCCACAGAACCGGGCGCGGTTTTTACAGCGACTTCCGCCTTGCCGTCGCCGTCATAATCAAACACCTGGAACTGGGTATAGTGCGCACCCGCACGGATATTTCTGCCGAGATTAATTCGCCATAAAAGCGTTCCGTCCATCTCGTAGCAGTCGAGATACACCAGACCGGTTATGCCGCTTGCTGCACTGTCTTTAGAATTGCTCGGATCCCACTTTAAAATAACTTCATACTCGCCGTCACCGTCAACATCTCCGACCGACGCGTCGTTGGGACCGCCTGATTCGCCGTGACCTACGTCCGCAGTATTATATGTATAATCCGTCCCCGCTTCAGGTATCTGAACCGGAATATCAAAATACGCATACGGCGCAGAAGCGTTTCTGCTGTTTGCATACCCCGTGAGCATCGGAAAAGCGCTGCTTATTTCGCCCTCGGTACCGCCGATTACCGGCGCAACAGTGTAAACGTCGTCTTTTGTTCCGGTACTGTCAAGTATATTTGTGTTGTTTAAATTTTCGCTAAAAAGCACCCCATTTTTATACACGTTAAACACCGTGTCCATAGGCTCGGTGCCGAGCAGTCTCCAGCTTAAGTAAACGCCGCCCGTCGGGTTTGTCGCCGCAAAACCGCCGCGGTTTAAATTCTCCATCTGTCTGGACGTATCCGATACGATCGCTGCCTGCTCAGGCTCAGCTGCCGAAAAAACAGGAGCCGCAGTAAGTACCATAAGTACTGCCAGAACTAAACTAACCAATTTTCTTCCCATAGATATTTCTCCTTTTACTAATTTTTATCCGATTATATAAATTATATCATTAAATCAAAATTTCTTCAGCATATTATTTTGATATGAAATACTGTTATTTTGCTATTTTGTGCTATATCTTTTTACTTTTTTTGTGCAGAAACCGTCAGTAATTAATTTCACAGCTTGCTGACAACTCTTTTGCAAGACGTTATAATTTAACTAATGCTAAATTTGAAATTATATGGATAAAAAACTGAATTTGTCATATGTGGGAAATACAATTCGGCGTTTATGCTTGTAGTCCCGAAAATTCCTCATTCAAAGCAACATTTACAAATTTTCAGATATTGGAATGTCAATGGTTGGCACACAACGGACAAAATCAAGGCAATAGTTTCATGATGTTATTGTGCGTATTTTGAACCATTTTTCGTCAACTTCTCAAACAGACGATTGTATATCTTGATAATATTACCAACCAGCAAAGCTGCAATGATGCTGCCTTCACGGACTCCTTTTAGCTTTCCAAGAAAGAGCAAACAAATAACAGCCGCCGCTGCTATATACAGCACATCAAAGAAAATTTTGATATTCTCATAACTTTTTCCGGTAATCTCACTAATTGCTCTGTTCATCGCTTCTCCCGGCAGCATTGCAACACCGCCCTTGAACTGTATCCATATCCCTAATCCGAGTACGAAGCAGCTTAATATCATTAGTCCAAACTGAATAGCATAGCTGTTTGCTTGTATACCACTGATCAGCATGCAGGAAACATCAGTCAGATATCCATATACAAATGCGAGAATGGTCTGTATGATAATTTCTATAGGGTTGCATTTCTTGCGGAGCAATGCGATTTGAACAAGAATTTGAATTACACTCCATAGATTTAGCCACCAGCCAAAGGTCAGCGTGTGGTTAAGCAGAGATATGGAATATGGAACGGATGCAACCGGAGAAGTTCCCAGACCTGCCTTTGCGGAAAGTGCCACACCCATTGAAGCGATAAAAAGTCCAATAAGGAACAATACGTAATTTCTGACAATTTGTTTCAAAAAATACACCTTCTTCATTTGATTATATAGCCCCGAAAAATGGCTTCATATTATCTCAGCCGTCAAATCTCAACGGCATCGCAAATATCGCCGATTAATATAGCAAGAAAAAACAAGTTCTTCTCATACTGAAAAAAACTTGTTTAATGCTGGCGGAGAAGGAGGGATTTGAACCCTCGCGCCGCTTTCACGACCTACACCCTTAGCAGGGGCGCCTCTTCGGCCAACTTGAGTACTTCTCCGAATTTTTATTATATTAAATTTTAGTGCAGCCGCGTGTGAAAATACTTTGGCGGAGAGGCAGAGATTCGAACTCTGGGTGCTTTCGCATCACTAGTTTTCAAGACTAGCTCCTTAAACCACTCGGACACCTCTCCGTAT
>UQOT01000042.1 GCA_900542675.1 uncultured Eubacteriales bacterium
TTTTTCTTCATAAATTCCACTGCCGGAGTTTTAAACCTCTGCTTTTCGTCCTCAATCAGACGCAAATACTGAGAAGCCATAAACGAACCGTTAAACGCCTCTTGAGCTGTTACGGGCGGTACTCCTACGGTAATAGTATTTCTGTGCGGTTCATATGGATAGTTTTTCACCGCAATTACTCTTTGCTTTGATTTCACCCCGTTGTCAATGTCATTGACCGTTACGGTATCACCGAGTTTAACCTCTTTCCGTATCTCAATTAATTTTATATCAACCGCATATTTCGGTATGTCAATACGTTCAATATTCTTAGAATCAAACTGCAGCTGTGCCGCCGACAGTAAATCATCTTGCTTTGTTATCTCGTCAAAATTACTGAAAGCTTCATATTCGCCGAGTATATCATAATTTGGACTTAGTATATATCCCTTGCCGTCATTTGTTTCCCCAAGCGGTTCCAATGTACCATCCGCAAGCATTCTGTATGACTGGTCAAGAGGTAAGTCGTCTTTGCCGTACGGATACAGCTTTGTTACAAGAGTACTTACATCTATTGTCGGCGTAATCTGACAACCGTTATAACGGGGGTCAATAACAACACCCCTATCCTTGCCGAGCCTGCGTACAAGTCCTATGCGCTCATTGTCAACATATATTTCGCTGTGAATACGATATTTTTTCAGTGTTTCCATTAAGATGTTCAAGCACCCCATAGGTGTTTTCTTTGACATCTCAAAAAAGTCAATTTTATCATCCACAGGCTCAAGCCCCAATGCCTCAAGTTCTGACTTTGTCAGCGCAGTCACGTACGGTGAATTTTTGAATATTGCTTCAAATATTTCATATGCAGGCTTGTCTATCATGTCACCTATATATTGAATATGAGTTCGGCAAGTATCCTGCAATAAGCTCACTGCGCGTATTGATGTACCGTCAATCGTTTTTATACGGAACACCTTACCGTCATATCCAACCTTGCGCCCTACTTCAACAAGTCCCCATTTGGGGTCGCCTTTAGGCAGTGTAAAATTTATCTCATATCCGCCGTTTATTGCTTGTGATATACATACGTCTTTTGCGTTTTGCAAAAATCCCAATCGCCTTGTTATGTAGTCCGTTTCGTCTTTGTCATACACCGCTATGTACTTCATATAATATCATCTCCAAACATAAAATTATGATTATAGTCAAAGAATACAGTTCCTTTGCCGCTGCATTCAATTGATATATTATTTTCTCCCGGGAGCAATTCGCAGAAGTTGCCGCTTACACCCTCCGGCATATATCCGTTCTCGCAGTCGATAACAAACGTCCTCGCATCTCCGACTGCTATATTTATTTCCGCATTGTTGACTGTCAGTTTAAAACTTGTCACGCCTTGTTCTAAGTCAATATTCACCGATGGACGGACAGGAGCCGAACCCTGATAGTCAAGTACGCCGCTGTAATTTCCGCTGAACTCAATCTCGTTTTCGTCCCCGAAGCCGATAGGAACGTCGCTGCCAAGCAGTATATCACTGCCAAGCGGTATTCCGTTACTGTCAAATATAAATCTGTTAAACGGACGGCATCTGAACTGCACCTTTGATTTGCCGTTTTTATATAGATTTATAGTCAAGTCCTCTAAATCTGCCGGCTTTGCAATCCATTTAACATACGGCATATCGTCGAATATAAGCTCGCCGTAGCCGCCCGACAGCCAATTCGCGAACCTCGATACCCTTTTCTGCAGTTCGGTGGTATTCGGAGCTATAAGCGTAAACTCAAGCTCCAGAACCTTATCCTCGTAGAATAATCTGCCGCCCGTTTCCGAACAGTCTACGTTACCGTCACGATACGGAACTTCCTCGTCCACCTGTCTGACAGGCGGAATTATCGGTCTCCCGACAGTTTTAACTATTGTATTAAATTCGTCACTGTGTTTCCCTCTGAATGTTATTCCGTGATGCATTTTATCCTCCTACATTTGAAAGAATATCCGATGTACTTTTATTAGAAAATATTATTGCGTCTGTCTTATCAGCTATATATTGATAATTCGTTTGATTAACAGTTACATCGGGTTTTATATTTGCAATTTCTTCTCGCAAAACCCTGATAAGCTCATCAACCTTATTGTTCATCCCTGTTTCAAGAGTTTTAAGCGGTTCAACAAGCGATGCAATCTTCATATTAGCCTCTCTGGTCTGCTCCAAAATCCGCTGTTTTTCAGCCTCCAAGGCTTCATAATCGGCTTGCATTTGCTCCATGATAGCGTTGTTTTCAAGCTCAATCGCATACCGCTGCTCCTCTCGCTCAATTTCCTTGAGCTTGTCTAAGGCTTCCTGATACTTTTCCCTTCCTTCGATAGTAACGGCGTTCTTGTACTTCTCTATATCGGATAGAGTTTCGGCTTTGTTCTCTGCTCTGTCCTCGACTTCCCACTTTTCGTCAAGCGCACTGAGTTTTTCATCAAGCAGCTCTTCCGCCTCGTCCATACGGTCTTTGAATTCGGAAAGCATTTCGTCATAGCTGTCCTCTGTAGCCTTATATAGTTCAAGCCGCATTTCGTCAGCCTGACGCAGGGCATACTTGCGGTCGTTCTCGCTGAGATTTGGGTCGTTTGACCATTTGGTATACTCGTTGATTTTTCTCTGATAGAAGTCTGTTTCGCTGTCGCCCATAGCTTCCCAGCCGTAGACTTCGGCTTGCTTTTGGTGCCAATCCGCGTCGTCCTCCCACTCAGACATCTTGTCCTTCCACGCGTCCATTTTCTTATCGGCAAGGGTTGCATCAAGGTCAAGCTTTACAGCATACTGTTCCTCCGTCATCGCGCCCAGACCGCCGAAAAATTCATCGACATACGTCTGTACACGATGTAGCCCCGCGATTGTTCCGTCTGCGTCAAGCGCTTCATATTTCTGTGCGTGGTCTATCCAATTAAATGAATAATCAGTCCGTCCGCCGATTAAATCTTTGGTGGTATCATTCATCAGGTCAAGATATTCCTGATATGTTTTATTTCCTTCCGATACAGCCTGTAAATTCCGCTCATTTATGCGCTGATATGCAGCCAAAGGACTTTCACCAATCTCATCCCAATCGTTGAATGTATTACGCAGATTAATCCACGCTTTTGACACATCATTTGCATCATCTATAAGTTGAACCGAATATTTGTGCAGTTTTAATGTCGCGTCTCTATATTCCTCGGTATCAGGCGCAAAGTTCTCATCACGGTACGCCGCAAGGTGTGAATAGTATTCCTCCTGCGAAATCCATCCCATATCAAGCGCGTATTGCTGGGTTTCGAGATTTTCGCTCCACATATTCTTTGTGTAGGTAACAACCTCTTCTTCAATTTCTTTGATAACTTCGGCGTCAGACGCAAACTTACGCTTCATCTCATCAAGCCACTCAAGCTCTTCCCACGCGGGAATTATTCTGTAAGACGTCTTACGTATATGCTCACGGTCGGCTTTCGCACTCTCCCACGCCTCGTTATTTTTACCGCTCGCGTAGTGCGGGAGATTTTTAAGTACTCCCTTTGTCTGTGTTGCGTTCAAAAGTACGTCGTGTTCCTTAAACATAATCGGAACATCCCGACCTTTGAAGGTGTAACCCACTCCGTCACGTATCAAAAGCTCCGTCGGGTCAGGTATACCTCTTTCGTCATTTATAATACCAAAACCCGCTTTTGCATCAGATGTACCCTTTGCGGTAATACCATTAGCTAAAGCGTGCGGAGTTGGGAGACCGCCTTTTACAACAGTATTAATCGAATATGTCACTGTTGCCGTTTTGTTGGGCGGTACATAACTCTTTACAGCCGAGTCATTGACTCCAAAAACGACATCAGCTGGTTTGTCTTCCGGCTGATAATTGTCCGGTTCGGATGAGTCCTTATCAAAAACAACCTTCGGGTGCGCCTCTGTGCCGTCAAGGTTATACAGCTTTCCCGTCACAAGGTCAAGAACAAGCGTTGCGCCGTCTTCAGCTTCAACCCTTGCTTTCCCTGTTGTTTTATCAATGCCTTGTATCTTATAGCTTACTCCGTCAACAATTATAGAAGCATCGTCCTGCGCCGTAAGAATAGCAACAGCGGTTTCCATACCGAAATTTTTTACAAGTTCTGTAACTGTTACAATCTCATCTTTTCCGTTGACTTGTACCCCGACAGTGACATTTTCGCCGTTGATTTCTTCAATATTCTGCGTCGCGTTATCAATCAGCGATATATCACCCTCAGCGCTGATTTTTATGGTTTTATTCTCGGGTAGCAATCCCATAGAATGTGCAAGCTGATTTGCCTGTTCATTTATGATGTCAAGCTTCCCTTCAGCTGCTGCGCTTTTAAAATCTTTAAAGCCATTCTGTATTAACGCCGCCCCTGCCGCGGTTTGTGCGGCACTCGCTCCGAATTTTTGACTGTTTTTTATATAGTCATTTACAAAATTGCTAAGAGTATCTCCGCCCTTCTGCCACACTTCACTAAGCCCCGAAACACCGTTTTGCGCAATCGCTGCTTTTTGCGCATATTCGTCAACATCGAGCCCGGCAGCTTTCACCGCTATACTCATATCTTCTAAATCTCTTTGCGCGTCCTTCCAATTGCCGTTTTGAACATCAGTTGCTAAAAGTGTTGCCGCATTTTTAGCCATATCTTGGGCGTTTTCGGTGTACTTTTTTATTCTTTCCTGCCTATTCTTTTCTGCCGCTTCTGCAGCACTGGCTGCTTCTTCCAACCCGCTGTATTCATTGGACAAAAAATCGATTTGATTTGATACGGCTTCTAAATCATCAACGTTTGGGAGCATACCCCTATATCTTTCCGCAACATCACCATTATTAAAAACATCAGCTATGTTTTGCTTTAACTCTCCGAGTGATTTATTATAATTTTCCTGACTTATACTCCCTTTTCCTAAATCTTCGTTTAGTTCCTGCCACTCTTCCCGATAATCGTGCAAATCATTTTTGGCATTTAAAATATTGCTTCTCTTTTCAGTCAGTCTGCTATAATTTGCTCCCGTACCGTTTTTATCATTTATATCATCTTGATACTGGTCTTTTCCCGATATAATACTATCTTTAAAACTATTCGCTGAGTCTCTTGCTTTTAACGCCTGATACTCAGTTAATTCTTCAAGAGCTTCGTCAAGCTCGTGGTCGTCAACTTCTATAGTAAGATTATATTCATCGGTTAAA
The DNA here is from genome assembly GCA_900542675.1 of uncultured Eubacteriales bacterium. GTDB lineage: Bacteria > Bacillota > Clostridia > Monoglobales > Monoglobaceae > Monoglobus. The sequence goes on from UQOT01000042.1 coordinate 5,188, forward strand.
ATCTTTTTTATTTCCTGCAGTCTTGACTTCGCGGCATCGATTTCTTCTTTGCTCGTATCGGCAGCCATAATCTTTACTTGCAGTTCATCAACTTCTTTAGATAAATCACTTAAATTTTTATAAGCCTCTGCAGCTGTTTCAGCTTTTCGAGCTTCTTCATCAAGACCTAATGTATAGTTTCTGGAATTTATAACTTTCTTCCTGACTGCTTCCATTCCTAAATACGCAGCAGTCAATGCCGTTATTGTTCCCGCCGCTATTACACCGGCTACCCCAAAACTTTTTAATGCGGGGCTCGCCGCTCTAATCTTTCCGAGAGCTTCGGCAAAACCGCCAAGCCATTTTGCGGAGCTCGAAACAACCTTCGCGCCCGTACCAAGAGCTACGATGCCTGTTGCCACTCCGACAAGGTTCTCTTTGCCCTCGTCGCTCATATCGGCAATGCCCTGAGCGAAGTTTCTTACTGATGTTGAGCCCTTCGCTATCATCGGAAGGAATGACTCGCCTATGCTGCGGCCTGCTTCAACGAGATTATTCTTTGTTATCTGTATCTGTCCTGCTGTGGTTTCAGCCATTGCGTCTGCTTCTTTTTGCAGCGCTATATTTTCACTCCACGCGGTATTTGCGCGATGCAGAGCCTGTTCGAGAAGTCCAATACCCTTGCTGCTTGCAAGTCTCTGCAATGCCTGGATGTCGCGAATGTTATTAAATCCAAGCTCCTCAAGCGTCTTAACTTGGTCTTCACTCTTTGAAAGACCGACTAAGAAAGTCTGAAAGGCTCCGCTGGCGTCGTTCTTCCACTGATTTGCAAATTCCGCCGAACTTTTGCCCGATACTTTTGCAAATGTCGCAAGACCTTCACCGCCCGTGCTTACCGCGCTCTGAATGTCCATCCAAATACGCGACACCGCAGAGCCGCCCGCTTCTGCTTCTATACCCATTGAAGAGAGCGCAGTCGAATAACCCAAGATATCCTGCGCGGAAATGCCTACAACATTACCGGTAGCGCCCATTCTTAGACCGAGTGTAGCAATCTCGCTTTCAGTCGTTGCGAAGTTATTACCAAGGTCAACAATTGCTGAACCGACATTTCTTATCTTGTCCTGCGAAGTATCCGTTACATTCATAAACCGCGCAAGAGTTGCCGCGCCCTCTGCGCCCGCAAGATTAGTGGCCGTTCCCATCTGCGCCATAACTTCGGTAAAATCAACAATATTCGGGGTCTCAATACCAAGCTGACCGCCTGCCGCCGCAAGTTCGGTCAACTGTTTTGTCGTCTGAGGTATGGCGTTTTTGCCGTTAATTCCGGTCGTGGTAAGGTCAATTATTCCCTGCTTAACTTCCTTTAGCTGCTCGGGCGTACCCTCAACGGTCTTTTTTACCTTTGCAAAATCATTCTCAAAATCAATCGCAAATTTAGCCGACGCAACACCGCCCGCCGCAAGCGCAAGAGACGTAACCTGCAAAGGCTTTGTAACCGTATCAAGGTTTTTGCCGAACTCCTTTATACCTTTGCCCGTTTTCTGCATATTAAGAGCTTTTTGCTGTTTTTCCACCGCTGCAAGCCCGTTTTGATACTCGCTGTATGTAGATTGTGCCTTTTTGAGCGCATCACTTGTATTTTGATAACTCTTATTCGCATTATCAACGGCGGCTTTTGCGTTATTGTAGTCATTAATATTTGACTGCATAACGCGCCCCTGCGCAGCAAGCGAATTTTGTACTTTTCTTTGCTGTCTTTCAAGCCCACCTATTTCTTTTGTGGTTTGATTGATGTATTTAACGTTATCCTTATACTCACCGCTGTTTTTGTCGATTAATGCATTAATTTTTTGATATTCGCTAACCTCGTGTGCTTTCGCCTGAATAGATACACCGAGGGCTTTTTCCTGCTGCTTTAAGGCAGAGCAATTATCGAAAACGCTTTTCTTATTCTTTTCATATGTAGCCGTTGTTTTAGCCAACGCTCTCTCACTGTCGCCGACAACAGTCTTAGCTTTTGATAATTTATTTTCATATTGTTTAACAGATTCGCCCGCCGCTTCCATTCTCGACTTATACTGTTCTAAAACATTTGTGCCCTTTTTAGTCCCGCTGATAAAGCCGTCTGCCGCCGATGATACACCTTTAAAGCTGCCCTGCATTCCCGACAACTGCCCCTGTACATCGGATATAGTTGCCGCAAGCTGCGACGCGTCACCTGTTATTCTTACTACTAAATTTGCTACTTCATCACCCATATTATCGCCCCTTTATTTTCACATAACAAAAAACACCCACACAAAAATGGGTGCGTTTTGTTATGTGCAGCCGCTAAGCTGCACAAATTATTAATAGCCGTAAAACCATTTTAAATTATCCGGTACGCTATCCATACTCGGAGCGCTGTTACTGCTCTCCGAGATTAATAACTTGAACAGCATAACCGGATTTTGTCTTGCCAGTTCGTCAGGCAGTATTCCTTTGGCTTCGTACATAATTTTGTACAAGTCCTCAAGCTCAAAGTCGCTATCCCCGCCTGACGTTACCCGTTTTTTAACAGCTCATTGATTTCTTTGACATTTTCGGCATACAAATCAAATACCTTATCGCAGAGTACCGCTCTTTCAGGTATTGACAATGTCTCTATGTATTCGCGCGTTGCAGCTGTGTCTTCAAACATGTGAATAAGCGCATTGTAGCAGAGCGTTACGGCTCCCGCAAGGCCCTGACAGTGAAAATTGTTTATCATCGAGTACGCCTTAAAATCAAACGGATTTGACTGAACATCTTTATTGTTGATTTTTATAGTTATTGTGTTCTGTACTGTCTTTGTCATAATGTTATTCTCCTTCCGATACAATAGGTGTTGACGATGGATACCAATTTATATCCGAGAACCACTTCTCGCGTATCTGAGCGAGGGTCATATCTTTTACCGTATCGCTGTCGCTGTCAAGAACATAATATCCCTTCTCGTCGCACTCTCTGAGCGTAGCTGTATATGTCGCTTTTGCGGTCTGCTTTTCCGATGCGCCCTCGCTCGGCTTTGTCTTTCCTCCTACATTTGAAGCAAAGCCAAACTTGCCTTTGTAGTATCTTATAAATCTTGAAACGCTGCCCGGCTTCATTACCTCCCAAGCAACTCCAAAATTCGGGGCCTCAATTATTCCTTTATACTCAACGCCGCCGTCAACTGTATCTAATCCTCGCATAAGCGCGTCAATCTCAGGTGGAATGTCGGCGTTAGTGATTTCGTGACCCAGCTTTTCGATATAAGACTCTGTGTAATAAGCCTTATTATCTGCGTCAAGCGTATCTGTTGCTCCGTTATCAGTCGGAGCAATTTCAACAGTACCGGGAATACGAATTGCTTCGTCATAGGTTGCTTCGCCTGTTTTTGCGTCATCTGTAAGCATCTTAAATATGGTATAATTGCTCACGCCTAAAGTAGGCATCGGGTTGTGTTTTAAAGTTACATTTGTTTCTGGCATAAATAAATCATCCTTTCGTTAAAAAAATATTTCTTTATAAAATCTCATTGTCTTATGGTATATTTTATTTTCGGGCGGCATATCACGCGACATTTCACGGTACCAACCGTGCTGCTGCATAACCTTATCAACCCGGACGGCAATCCGTGAACATTCGCCGCCGCCCTTGCCCCATATATCTATCTGGGTATAAGAGCTCTGTGCCTGTTCGGCGTTGTCATATCTCAGTCCTGTTGATGTGGTTAGTTCGTAATAGCTGACAATGGGCAGTTTGTTAAACTCATCGGGATGGAAAAACGTGACCTTAACATTGTCAATCGTCTCAAGTATCACCCTGACTTCCTTGTTCGCATCTATCACTTAAATCAACCTCCTTCAGCAGAACGGATAATCCCATATCCCAAGATGGGGTGTATACGACCTGATAATACTTATCGTTACCTTTAAGATAAACACCTTCTTTTATATGTTCATCTGTATGGCAATAAAACGCGTACTGACATTCCACTTTCAGACCATATTCCTTTTCAGCAAGACCGCCGCTGTACGGCTGTAAATCTCCGTCAATTGTTCCAATTGTTTTGCAGTCGCCATACGTATTCTCGTAGTCGTCGTAATCCCCCAATTCGATAATTGACATAGTGCAGTTATTGAATATGTCATAGACATTCTGCAAGTTATCCAATGTCACTCGGCACGCGCCCCCTTCGGCGTATGAACGGCTTCAATCTCACCTCATACTCGGCTAAAAAATCTTCAGTATCGGAAACGCCGCTTTCAAAACTTACGCTTCGCTTATCCTGCGTAACCGTTTTGACCGTCTGCGGTGCATCTGATTTACCGTAACCTTTACGGCGATACATATCCGCCGCAACTACGGGAACGAGACTTTCAAGCTGTCTCGGAAGTATTTCTATGTGACAGCGCCCAAGTATCATATTAACCGCATCGTCAATCAAAAAGGACAGCAAACCGTCCTGTTCGCTGTCCTTTATTCCGAGTAGCATTTTAAGCGTGCCAAGCGCCTCGTTTCTTACATCAGACATATTACACACCGCTTACGATTTCTGTTGTTCCCGACTTTCTTGCCTTGCCCTCAGCGGTAACCTCGGCAACGGTAATTTTATGCCCCGCCGTCGCGGTTATCTCGCCGCCGTTTGCAATCTCAGTCCACGCCGACAAATCCTGGTCGTATGTAACGCTCGGCGCGGTCGATGCAGCTGTCTTGTACACCAGTTTATGACCGCCTATCGGGTTTGGCGAGACGGTAATCTTACTCTCCCCCGCCTTTGCTCCCGCAGTTGATGTAACATTCAGCTCGCCAAGCGACGGAATTCCGTTTTTATACGCCGCAAAAGCGTCATCCTTAACAACAAGATAACCAAGACGCATTGTAGCCTTGATAGCAACCATATCCTGTTCTGCCAACGAAAGCGGCTTACCGTCAGCGTCAAGCGTATTCTGAAGCGTTGCTTCCGTCAAAATTTCATACTTAATACCTGCGCGCATACCTACAATACTATATTTAAATTCACCGGTGATAAGGTCTGCCTTTGTGCTGTCCCACGCCCCGTTGCGAACAAATTCTATCGGCTGAGCGTATAGTTCGCCGCCGTTTGTACCGTTCACATACGCCGGTGAACCGTTTGCGTCGCGCAGCTTTCTGAGGCTGTTTTTTACGCCTATTCTGCCGATAAACCCTGCGGGGTCATAGCCGTTTTCCTCGACAAGCGCCATAGCGTCCGATACCGCTATATCTATATTGGTGTTATCAACAACAATCATCTTATGATTTTCAATCGCCTGCATAAGATTTGTCGCAAACGGCGAATTCTTACCGAACAGACACGCAGCGTCAATAGCAGTATAAAACGCCTCCGCAATCTGCGGCTTGAGTTCTTCAAATACGCTGATTGTAGTATCTTCGAGCTTCTCGCGTGTTACCGGAATAATAACCGCCAACTTCTTCGCTTCGATTACCGGGTGTATCCAAGCGGCGCCGCTCGTCTGTATTCTCTCGCCTTCACCAACCCAATATGCACCGGGTCCATCGGTTAAAACATTGAACTTCTTTTTATCAGATTTCATTTCCTGGACATTGGACATCCTTAAAATACTGGATCCTCTCGTCACCATTTTAATAATATCCTTCGCCTGCTCGACGGGTACAAAGCCTGTCAGTTCATCCTTTAAATAACTCATATTATCTCACTCCTATCTCTGGTTTTCTCTTATAATATCCATAAATCCGCCCGTTTCTGTTGGCTGACCGCCGCCAAGCGGAGGCGTTTTGCCCTTAAGCCTTTCGGCAACTCCGTCTTGCACGTCTTTGTCGTATGAAGCTTTAATCGCGTCAATAATTGTCTTTGTTGTCTCCTTGTCCGTTTTTGCAATGTACTTTGCAATATCGACGGACAGCTTAGCCTTTGCAAGCTCGGTTTCGGCATACATCACAAGCTTCTCCTGCTCAAATTCAGCCTTTTCGCGCTCGAATTTTTCTTTTGCGGCCTTATCCTCTTCTTTTCTGCGTTCCTCCGCAGACAGCTTTGCAAGACGTGCCGCCTCATCCTGCGCCGCCTTAATTTTGCTGTCAAGGTCCTTATCCCATTTTGCCTTTTCCGTCGCAACTGCCGCCTTTATCTGCTCCTCAACAGATAGTACAGGAGGATCTGTCTTAGTGGGTTCGGGTGCGAGCGGCTCTTCTCCGCCTTGTGGTGTTGGATTTGGTGTTGGTTCTGCCATTATAATCATCTCCTTAAAAATTTGTATAAAAATAAGGCGCATAAAACGCCTCTCATAAATATTTAATTATCACCCTGTCGGGTCTCTGCTCCTCATAAAATCACCCCTTTAACTTAAGGTTCTTTTTGCCGTTTCAGCCATCTGCGCAAGTTCTTCAATAGATTTATTTTTTAATATGTATTCGTGAAATGGCATATATTTTCGTTTTTCACCATTAGGCACATAATAAGCCCAATTAAAACCTTTTCCCACAGCATACTGTATTCCTACGCCACACCAAAAATCGTCTGTTACCGGAAAAAAGCCTAACTTTAAACATCTTGTGCGCTCCGCGTCTGTCAAAGGTTGGTGTCGCTTAAGTTCCTCGCGTGCAGCTTGTATTCTTGCCTTTTCAAGCTCTTTTTCTGTGTATAGCTTTAATTTTCTGCGTATTCTTTGAAACATGTTTAAGCCTCCTTTTTTAAACATAATAAAAGCACTCTGCATCTTCGCAAAGTGCTTTTAATAATTATGCCACTTGCAATTTTTACATATCTCCATAAAATCTTTTTTTGCTTTATATTTGTCAGGTAAAGAAGATAATACTATCATTCCGTCTATACAATCCCTATTTTCAATACAGTCTATATCTTCTATAATTTCATCTACAAGCGGGCAAAACACTTCTGTTACAATTTCTTCGTCATTATATGCCATACTTTTTTAACACCTCCATTATCTGTTGAGTATCAGCGTCAAATTCTTTATTGGAATACGCTGTTCGTATTTCCTTTTCAATAGTGTTGATATATGCTGCGCCATCATACGAATAATACCTCTCAAATTGACCTTTCCACACTGTTTTTGAAGCCTTTGCATTATTTATAAACTCCTTAGCTATATCCTCTGTCACATTATGACTTCTCTCGGAATTGATATGTTTATCATCAAAGCTAAGTTTTGATGTATCAATCTCTTTTGCGGGAATATGAAAACTGCCTTGCGGAAATAATTCCCGAAGCTCTTTAATGCAGTTATAATCATTTTGAGTTACTTTCGGATTATTACCCTTATATCTATAAAAGCCTTTTAAATCCTCCCACTTCTCCTTATCAGTATACTTCATCTCCTGCCATTTGTCAAATGAGCGTCCTGTAACTTTCGTACCGAGCCTATTTTTATATTCCGTAAACTGGAGCTTATCCGCCGTGCGGTTAGCGTCCTTTTTACGGGACAATTCCAATGCCGCTTTCTGCTCAGGAGTAAGGCCTGCAATCCATTCGTTATACGTCATGCTTCCGTCAACAATTTCGTTCTTTCCTGTCAGCGGATTTCTCGCCCTGCGGTTTGTATAATCCATGTTTATTGTCGTAGTACACCGACAGCGAGGATGCATTACAGGATAATTCTCACCCTCTCGAGCTTCTGATACCTTAAACACCTTACCGTCAAGCGGCTGACACGTTTCACACGTCTTGTAATCAAGCGTGGCCAAGTATTTGTATTCCTCGATACCCAAATCCTCATATGCTTTCAAATCTGCCATTGCGTGAATATGCGCCGTTTCCGTATGTATAAGAGTGGTTGCGTGATATTTTTCAACCTGAAAGGCATCTGCAAGCTTTCTTGATGTCTTTGTAAGGCTTTCACCCGACATCAAAGCTTTTACAGTCAAATCCTGCGCTGTCTTAGCCAAACAGTCTGTGTTATTCCAAACTCTTTCACTAAACCGCTTGCCGTGCCATTTGGCATATACCGCTTCGTTTATTGCGTTGTCGTCAAGAATTGCAAAGTTAACGCCCATATTAATTCCTTTTGCCACATCGTCCACAAGACCGTAATAACTCTCCTTATACGCGTTTTTAAGCATACTGCCGAGCGCGGTTATTTCCACTGCTGCGAGCTTTTTTATTCTTGAATATATAACCGTTTCCACTGCCTTATATCGCTCTGTACGCGCCGCATAAGCTCTTACAGACAAACCGTCGCGCCGTATGTATTCAAGTATTTCACGTCTTGCCTTTTCGGTCGGCGCTTGTTCGAGCGAATTAAGCAAGTTTTTAAGGTTCTCGTCCTGCTGCGCCTGTGTAAGGAAATACGACGCTTCATTTTCATTAAGCCCGTAACGCTTTTGATAGTTCGCTTTGATACTCTTAATTTCACGTTCAATATCATCAAGCGCTTCATCGTATAGCCTAAGAATAGCCTTAGCGGTCAGCGTTGCGCCTTCTTGTACGGCTATTTCGCGAAGCAGCGCGGCTCTTAGCCAATACTCACTGCTTTTCATTTAATCGCCGCCTTTATCGCTTCGACAACCTCGTTTTTCTTATTTATCAGTGCCGGAACAAGATACGGCTGAGCTGCCATTTTATACGTTCCAAACTCAACATACATCGCATATCCCTTATTCGTTCCGATATCACACGATAGCCCCTTCGCTTGAGACGTAATCGACTCTCTCAGTTCTCCGTGCGGACCTCCCGGACGTGTAGCTTCTGTGCTTACCGGGCAAAGTGCCTTCGCCTCTCCTTCGACTATCTTGCCGCCCTCTGCAATCCCCGCCGGAACTTTTTGTATCATCTCGCTGACGCGGCTTTGAACAGCAGCTTTTGCGGCATCAAGCCCTTCAATACTTATCTTAATACTCATCAGTAACCGCCTCCCGCCGCAAGGTCTGAATTATTTTCAATTCTGCGCCGATATTCTTCCTCCCGTATATCCGCTTGCTCCTGTTTCGCAAGCTCCGCCTCTCTCTTAGGGTCGTCGACAAAATCAAGCTCCTTTAAAAGTGTTTCATTCGTGACAATGTCTCTTAAATATGATATCATCTGTGCAATCTCAAGGTTGTTCGCGGGCAAATTATACGTAAACGCAATTTTAACTTCGTGCACCGGAACCTCCTGCATATAATTTAGGACAACAAGAAACGCATTATAAAGCCTAAACCTTTCTCTCAGCGTCCGCATAAAACAGCGCTCTTTATTCTTTATGTGCTGCTGAAATCCCAGAAGCTTATATTTTATCGCCACACCGGAAAGATTGTTGCCGAAGCTCTCATCTGACAAATCAGGCACGTGCGACAATCGGTGTATGTCCTCTTTTATATCATCGCGCAGCACCTTAGTATCCGCTTCATTCAATACTTTAGAAATGTATTCCGCTGCAGCGCCATCATCACCCATTAAAATACCTTGTTCCAGCATTTCCTTTGCCTGCGTGGTATCAATATCACAGTTTCTCAGAAACAGCAACGCGTCTACAAACTGCTCCTTATCATTAAGCCTATCGGATTGCAGTCTGTTGTACGCATCTATCAGCGGGATAAACTGTTCATAATCGCCTTGCGTTTCTGTGTTATTTTTGTACTCTATAAGCGGTACGCCAAAGAAATAATGCGGTTCTTTCTTTGTAAGCGTCATACCCGAATAGCTGTCACTGGACCCCTCAAACGTGTACTCAAACGAATCATCATATACACGGCACACCGTGCCCGTACAATAACCGTCAATGTTATATTTCTTATAGTAATAAACACCAAACAGCGGCGCTCCTTTGGCTGATTGAGAATAACACACAAACGTATTTTCGGGTGCAAGCCTAACACTGCGCGGTTTTGTTTCCTCGTCAGCATATATAAGCTCGTAAGCCCTGCCATATACACTCATATCCTTAACTATCTCACTGTCAAGGCTTGCTATATCCTGTTCTAAATACGCCGCCTTTACAGCTGCAATATCGTATTTGTTATCGATAGTATAAGTAATCGGATTGCCCACAAGGTAGCTGCGTATCATATCAGTTATGTATTTGGCGTGATTGCTGACAATTCTGTTATTCGCTGCATTTTTGTAATGTTTTTTGCGCATCTTTATCGCGTGCTCGCCTATGTAATAATTGTGCAGCTGCTCATACCGCGTCTTTGTTTTGTCTTTGTGTTTCTCTATCAGCCTTGCAAGTATATCCGGCGCTATACTTTCGCCGATAATCCCCTCGTCTATTATCATATTCCTACCTCATTCCTGCTTCTTACGGTTCCTTTGTGTCTTCCGCTCAGTATCGTATAACAAAAATATCGTATGTCATCCATCGCGTGGTCGTTTTCTTTTATTACCGCATCCTTATCAAGCGCTTTATCATCCCACGCATATAATCCGAACTCCCGTATACTGTCCTCGCAGCTTTCGTGGAACAATATTCGCCCTTCGCTGAGCATTGTTCCGACAGTTCTTATGCCATCAATAACCGAATTGTCTGCCTTACGCACTCTGAACCTTCCGTGTTTGCGTATGCACGCAATAAAAGAAGCAGCTGACGGGTCAACGACAACTGCCTCTATTCTCAAATTTTCTGCCAGTTTTTCAAGCTCTGTGTAATATTCCTCATCTGTTTTTTGGCAGTGCTCCCTGCGGCTGTCGAAATAATACTCACGCATTCTTACAGCCTTGTTACCGGATAGACACCACAGCCCCATAGAAGTCGGATTAGCCGTACCATAATCGATTGATATATAATACCGCCCTCTGCCGTCATATTCCTTTACGACGTGCTTATCCCTATCAAAATTCGGATAGACGAGACCCTCGGCGATACACCATATGCCAAGAATAAAGCGCTTATAAAATACGCCCGTAAACATCTTTTTGTATCTCTCTTTAACCTTATCGGATAATGTGAGATTATCATCCATAGTAAAGTGCAGAAGATAAATATTTTTCTCATCCGCCATATCGATGAAATCTGTTTTTATGTAATGCCCCGGCGACTCGGGATTGCAATTCATAAATATCTTTGAACCGTCAACGCTGCATCGCCCAATCATCTGGTCTATAAAATTTTGCGGAAACAAGCCAACCTCGTCCGCATAAGCCCCTGCAGCTGTCAATCCCTGTAATTTATCCTGCGATGCCTGATTGTTCGCATCATACATATAGTAGATGTTGTCGCCTATCTCAATATAATTTTCACTGCGGTTATACTTGTACTCCCATCCCCACGCCATCAAAATTCCTGTCATAGGACTTATGACGTTTTTCTTTAAGGAGTTAATCGTCTTTCCTGCAATTATAAAATTATGCCCCGAAAAACGCTTCTGAGACCACATTAAGAAGGAACATATACAAGCTATAGTCTTGCCGGAGCGAATGGACCCGTCGGCTATCATAATATCGCAGTCCCTATGTGGCGAATTATCCGCCCACCAATAAAGCAGCCGCCGCTGTTTCTTTGAAAACGGCTTAAACCGAAAACCTTTACTCGTCATTAAAAAGCTCCTTCATCTCATCACCTTTGGGCATAGCGGCCTCAATGAAGTCGGCAATTCCGCTGCTATCCTTCTCAACATTATTCTTGTCAAATATCCCCCAACGCTTGCCGATAAGCTCCGCCGCCTTGTTCGCATCCGACACTTTAGTCGGTATCGACACGCTAATGGGTTCCTCAACATCATCAATAACCTTTTTGCCGTTATCATCATAATGCGATTTATGCTTCTTGCACACAACCACAACAGTTTCAAGCTCCTCCCGCCGCATTACCGAAGTAAGATATTCCATAACCTCCTGAGCATCAGCGGTTTTCTCGCTGTGTATTTTTTCAAGCTGTTTATCAATATAAGCTTTAACCTTAACATTTCTTAACAATCTGCTCGCCGCAGCTGCTGCCGTTTTCTCATTCTTTACGTGCGGATAAGCAATCATATACGCCCTTGTAGCATTTAAATCAATCAAATACTCATCGCAAAACCGCTTTTGCTTTTCAGTCAAATATCTCACCTCGCTTTCCCCTCACACATCACGGTCGCCCACCCACCGCTTATTTATGTAATGTACTGCCCCGCGCTATATAAACGCAACCAATGTAAAAACCGCCCCTTGCGAGACGGTTTATCATATATTTGGGAGGGAAATATCCTAATGCCTATCTGGCACTGTATATATTATACTACTTGACTTTTTCCCAAAGTGACATTTTTATAAATAATTTAATTTTTTTGCCACCAAATATGCAAACTCAGACCGATAACGGTTCCACGTCCTTTTGCACGGCGCTATGTCACGGTCTTTCCTGCTGCGATAATAACAGAACATTCCATAATCCATAAATGCGTCATAAGGCTCGAATTCCTCACCTGTATATGTATTACTATACTTGCCTTTAAGATACACTATAGCTTGCTCGATTGCTTCTATTTCTGTATCGAGCTGTGCAAGGACAATCGCCTTACGCCCTGTAGGATTGCTCGTTCCGCCTTTGCCGTTCGGCATACCGTCAGCGGGAGGTGGGCTACCATATAACACTTTTTCGCGACGTTCAATAAGGTTCGGATATCTACGTATTTTATAAAACATCTCCATATACAAATCGTGTTCCAGCCAGTACGGATTGTTATTCTTCGGTTGGTAATGCCTCGCCACAAAATCACCTTGACTTTCGCTCAAAATTTTGATATAATAATTGTATCGGG
>UQOT01000043.1 GCA_900542675.1 uncultured Eubacteriales bacterium
CTCTAAATTTCTGTCAATTCTGTCAAACAGCTCCATACGAACTCTTGTGCGTTTTATTTTCTTCCATCCCGCATCCTGCTTCTCGGAAAGCGTTTTGAGTGAATTAATCGAAGAGTCAAACCAAACCTCTCCGCCGCTTCCCTCGGAAATCAGTAAAAGGCCTGCATTAATGGCGCTTTCATAGATATCATTCGTAAACTTTTCACTGCACGCCGCAGCTCCCGGGATTGCAGTATGCAAAATACTCTCATTTGACGGTGTTGCCGCAATCACACCCGCTTGTCTTGCAACAGCTTCAGCGCCTTTAATCTCAATTCCGTTACTGTCTGCAAATGTACTGCCGGTAGTAATCACAAGCTCTGAGTCAAATTCTTTTGCCTTATTTATGCGCTCTTTAATATCTGTATCCGTATCATATCCAATAACACCTACAAGGTTCTTGCCGCCTTTATACGCCTCTTTGACATACTCAAAAAGCAGCTTCTGAATATCTACACTTGCATCACTTCCGCCTAACGGCTTAATAGTATCAAGCGTAATAACATTGTAGTTATAAGGTTCAAGAGCTGAAAACGCGTCCGAATAATTCTTTGCTGTAACGGCAGGATTTTCACCACCCGAAAGCGCCGCGTTTTCTACAAATACGTCGTCTCCGCCGCCGCTTACCGATTGCGCCTTGAAATAGACTGACTTGTTATTAATGGCATCAATTAAGGCTGCCGCCGCACCCGTTTCGCTATCATATATAGCATTGAAACTCTCAATCACAATATTTGTTTTTTCATATGCCGTAAACGTCATTGTGTTTTCATCAAACAAGTTTTTCTTTACAGAAACTGAAACATTTCTTTTGCCGGGATACAGTGCCGTAATCTTCACCGCATTGTTCAGTGTTACCTCTGCACAGTTGCCACCGTTTCCCATACGATATACATAAAGAGTACTGAGTCCTCCTTTGGCAAACGACTGTGCAACTCCAACCGTACCTCCTGTTCCGTATACGACCTCTAAACTCTCTGATATATTGTTGCCCGAGAACTCAACGACCTCGTCGAGCGGTCCGAAATCAGCGCTGATGGGTATAGCTCCAACACCATCAATTGCCTGTGCTGTGGTATCAGCCTTTGGCGTGTCATAATTCTTATATATTCCGGGACGTACTTTTTTCTCTTCACATTCAAAAAATGCTCCCATTTTACTTTACCTCACCTTTCAAAAATTTCTTAATAATCTCCTTCACTTCGCTTTCTGTGTACTTAGCTGAAGGATTGAGTGCAGCCCTGAGTATATACGGCTTTACGCCGAAAACCTTATCGGCAGCCTCCGCAAGCTCGTCCACCGTATATTTCATCTCTTTCTTGCAGTCATCGGACGTTTCCGAGGACTGCGTAATATTTGAATTTAAAACAGAACTGCTATTTGCAACTGTGTTTTCTTTTTTACTGTTTCTTGTTGCCATTTCTCGCTCTCCTCTCGTTTATATATATCTTATTTAGTTTTTCTGCATCGGGCATAATATTGAGTACACAATACGTACACTCAGACAGTATCTCACCCGTTCTGTATTCATCGCTCCCCGGCACAACCTTATTCATATGGTCTATTCTCATAAGCGTATCGTCATCAAGCCGCAAACATTTTTGCTTGTTCATAGCGCAAAGCATACTTTGTGCCAGATTGCTGCGTATATTAAAGTCAGGCGCAAATATATGTCCACGAACCTCTGCCGTATACCACGTTCCCGCATAAGTAGAGGGTATATAAGAACACGGCGAAACCTTTTCCGACCTAAAGTATATCGCCGGACTCAAGTTTGATGGACAAAAAACTTTCGGTGTCGTATCCAAACCAATTACTGTTGAATTCGGAAGCAACCATTTTGCCCAATAATTCAACGCTCCAATATAATCGGGGTGATTGATATTTTGCTTAGGGAATGCCAAAAACCCGAACGATAAGGCGGCTGCGCTTATTTCTTTCTGCGGGTTTGTATCGTAGTAAGTTTGCAGCCACTGTACCGAAACTATCTCGCTGTCAGACGTGAATATGTAACCGTCAATTGCGGCTTTAATAGTTTCACTAAGCTCTTCAGGAGTTTCGGAATTTAAATTGTGACAATAAATATTAATGTCAAGCGTTCCGCTTACATCGTTTTCGGCATCGTCTCGTCTGCTTATATAAAACACAATTCTTGGAAACTGAACCGCACTCCAATCGTCTGCGACATCACTTGGCGCAGACCTGTTAAAAACAGCAGGAACACCATTGTATTCAGCAATTCTTCCATTTAATTTGTGGTGCTCAGATAAGTACTCGTATATTATTTCTTCAAGCATAGTATCCCCTCTCTACACATTGTAAGGTTCAGCGAAAATTGCTTCGACCTTAGGAAGTGCCTCCTGTTGTATCCTGTCTACGTGAGGACGTGCAGAAACGTGATCCGCAACCAAACGCTTGCCAATAGTAGGCACAAATCTTCCCGGTTGCTGAGCGTGACCATCCTCAAGAAACGGTCCGTAAAACACATCGTTTTCACTTTTGCATATTACGCCGCTTCCCGTATTCTCGGTATTCGGTCTGAAGCCGCTGCGATAATTACCCGTGACAACGCCCGGCGGTGAACCGGGTGCCGATGGTGATGAACCTGAACACACTTTAAATGAAGTATTGTTTATAGCTGTTGACGCATTAGGTCCGCGCCGCCTTATCTCGCTCAATATTTTTTGCTTTTTCTCCGCCCAAAGACTTGATAAGCTCATATACCTCATTCCTTTCCTCAACCTCGTATATTACGGTTAACTCCAAGTTTCCGGGATTATTTATACCCCTGATATAAAAACACCGACCGTCGTTTAAAACTAAAACGTCGGTCGGTGCTGCTTTTACCATTGCACCATATTGGATTATCCTGTGGGTAACCGGATGTCTTTTTTGTGCCCATTCCTCTTTTTCCTTTGGGTCTGCACAAGTAATCAAACCGTATATACTCTGCTCTTTACTCTTGTAAGACGCCGTGCCAACAGTCCCATTGCTGCGAATATTCGGAATTTCTTTGTATATCAGAAATTCTTTAAAACCCTGTCCGGGAATAATGTTTGCTCTAAACATATTCTCACCCATTTACCCTTTCAGATTATTTGAGTGCATATCCTCATAAAAATATGGTCTCGCCGTTGGGTTTTCAAAACCCGCGCCGGTATTCCCGGGCGCAGAACTTGAATTTTTCTCCAATTTATCAAGCATTGCCTTATAGGTTTCAACTCTCTCATTGAAGTTATAACTTACGCCGTCAATCCTGGTCGACACTTGGTGCGAATATTTCATAAGAATTGCCCTTAAGCATTCAATTTTAGCTTTTTTCCAATTCGGATATTCGTGAATAACCTCGCGATACTCTTCGTCCGAAAGTGCCGCCGTCAATTCTCCGGGTTCAAATACTGTATCGCCGAGCTGAAACCTCATTCTGTCAACGCTTCTATTTGTGATATTATCCGGGTTATAGCTGTATGTAGGCATTACTTGTCACCGCCGACATCATTGTCAATGTTGTTCTCGGATGTTTCATTTGCATCCATATTGCCGCACAGTAGCTTATCAGATATCTTCTTAAGTGCCGCTTTGGGCTTCTGTCTATGCTCTACAGCATTAAGCATCTTATACACATTGATATCGGTTATATTTAAAATTGCTGTAACCGCTTCGTCAGATGACAACTGAGCAATTAAAAACACTTCTTGTATACTCCCGATATCGGCCAAAATGTTTTCTGTTCCGTTATCAGATGCATTCAATGTAATAACAATATCTTTAGAGGAAATCTCCGCAGAATTTACGGAGATTTCCTTATCCCGGTTGTCAGTCACAACCTCGCTTATAATACCGTAATGCTTAAGTCTCGCTCCTTCATACGCCGCCATATCCTCGGGGTTTATAATATCGCCTTTTAAGAACATTTTGCCGTTTATGCGTATCGGCTTATTGGCAACATAACTCATATTGTCACCTCCGATTACGCTTTGGGAGTAACTGCCTTTGAGAAGAAACAACCCAAATCTTTGCAAACAACCTTCATATCCTGCGACATCATTCCACCGATGTAATGCGAATATGTACCTTCTTCTCCCTCCCACTCAATAATAGGCAACGTAAGAGATGAACCGGCTATTCCCATAGATGCATTAACAGCCTGACCCATATCCCATCTGAATGTATATCCTGCGGTCGGCTCATCAATCATCGGCGTTTTCGCTGCATAGCATAAAAGCATAGAATTCTCATCGCAAATAAACTGCATATCTCCGTTCTCGCCAAGCCTTGACGTGTTCCATATAGCGTCAAAGACAACGACCTCTTCAAGTCCAAATATAGCCGCAAGTGCCTGAGGCGTAACCTTTGCCGGACTGCTTGTAGTGCCGCCGTAAATAACCCTGCTCATAATATCCGGATGCTGAACAAGATAATCAAGCACTCTCTGACCAAGTCCGAGTTTGTTCGGTTCCCTGCCTGTTTCCTTTTTGATGTCCGTTTTAGCCTGCGCAATAACGCCTATAGGATCTGAATTTGCATTGTCAAACGGCACGAAATCAGCCGATGACATACCGCCCACAAGGTCTCTTCCCCAAACTCCGGGCTTAAAATAGCCCTTTGCAAACATTTTATTTGAATGTATAAACATTTTCTGAGCGATAACACGAGCCTTATTTTGACGGATATTAATTAATCCGGGAGCACCGGTTCTTATAAGGTCAGACTGAACGATATCGTCATACCCAAGTATAATCTGGTCTACCTCGCATTTGTAATTATGGTTATTGTAGCTCACTACCGTCGGGTCAACCTTTCCCATAATAGGCTTGCGCTGAACATCATCGCGAAGCAAATCATCCTTTGAAAACTCATAATATGTACCAGTTGATGTAGGCACCGGAACCTCCGGAAAAAACGATGTAGCTCCTCCATTCATATCCTGCATATACGCTACGCTTATATTTGTAAGCGGAATATTCACCGGTGTTCTGCTTTTAAGTATTCTGTTTAAAACTTCATTAGCCATTGTCCTTTTACCTCCTAAACTTTATAATAATTAACAGTTTCAACCGTACCGATTGAGTCGGCGCTGAAATTGTCAAGCGCTACAGCGCATACAAAATCATTTGCTGCCGCTGCAACAAGCTTTCCGTTTGTTCCCGTTGTAAGTTCAGCGCCACACGCTACCTCTTCACCGATAGCAGCGACACCAACGCCAAAAATTTGATACGAAACTGTGTCACCTTTTCCGATGATTGCATCGTTGTCGATTGTGATAATACCTATAGGCTTTTCGCCTTTTGTATCACAAAGAACTATTTCGCCGTTTTCGTTAAACTTAACAACCTTGCCGCCCGAAATATCTATATCGGCTCCGGCTATCCCTGTTCTCGTCGGCGATGTATTAATAGCGTTAGTCATATATTGTCTTGACATAATTATTCCCCTCCAATCTCATTGTCGTACTCATTCATAAGTTCCGGATTGTTCTGCCACACCTGTGCCATAGCCTGCGAGTCGGATAAATTCTGATTGCTCTTTTTAATTTCCGCCGCCATCTTCTTTGCCTTTGCTATCACTGCACCATCTTCCGCGTTGTTGTGCCCGCTGCGGCCGACTTCTTCAAACACCCTTGATTTATTAACCGCCTCGACCGTGCTGTCAAGCACGCTTATCATATCATCATAAGCACTGCCGCCCGCGTCCTTAAGGCTCTTGAGCAACGGCGCAAGCTCTTCGGGCTTTTTTCCGATAACCTCATACTTCTTAGCAACACTCTTAATCTCTTTAAGCTCGGTTTCTTCACGGAACTTTTTGAGATTATCTAACTCCTGTGCAACTGCGGGATGAAGACCCTTATAAACGTCATCCTTTTTACCGTCTTCTGTCGTTTGAATGCCGTGCTTATCTCCATCGCTTCCGCCCTCTTTAGTCGTCGACTGTTCCGCTTTGGTTTTCTTATCGTCTGCCGCGCCTGTCGGGTTATTTTCCTCTTTCTTTACGCCCGCCTTCTCAGCGATGGCTTTAAGCTGCTTTGCCTCTTCGGCAGTGAGCTTGTTCACATCAATATCTTCAAATTTCATATCCGATACATCTCCTTTAATAAGATTTTTATTTTTATCAGCTGCTAAGCCCTTAACTATGCTTTCAACAGCTTCATTATTTTTTTCGGTAATATCGATTATATAATCGCCGACTTTACCTTCGCTCCAATTTTCAATTGAACAACCCGCCGCGCCGTAAAACTCATCTAAGCTTTTGTTCATCATATCCGACTTGTTTTTTATATCATCATCTGAAAGAATACTGATTAAACTGCGCGTCAACGCGTCTGAAAAATCCCAAATCTGACGATAAACCTCATCATATCCTGCAATTTTGATATTATCAGTAAAACTTTTAGCTGATTTAGTAAAATTCTTTCTGCGTTTAAATATCATAACATCCGCATCGGGGTTGGCTCCCTCGGGCACAAAATCAACCTTTTTGATTATTAAATCTTTAAGCTTTGGCATTTTATTCATCTTCCTCCTTTTTTCTTGCTGCACTTCCTTCAATTGAGAACATTGAATACGTGCCGTCTTTGACTTTTTCCCATACATCGCTGTCCAGAACTCTCATTCCTATCCACCATCCCTTAGGGAGCGCATCGTCAGAAAGCCCCAAAGCATTCAATTTTTCTTTTGTAAACACCATCGACTCAACCAAGACAGCTACGCCGCCGCGTTCGTGAAGTTCCCCGCCGTCACGGTATAGTTCCACATACTTATATACTGCTTGCTCTAAATCCTCAATGTCAATTTTGTCATCGTCCCAGTCCTTTATCTGTTTGCCATCCCTGCGCACGGCAACACTTGCCCAACCGAATGCCAAATGCTGTTCGTCATCGGACTTTTTAATTTCAAATCGCCCTTTGACAACATTATCTGTTTCTCTCGGTTCAGCCCGAGCCTTTGACACGTAATCACTGAACATTTTCATAAATTTGCCTCCTGTTTGCTTATTTCGTTTTGATATATCGTTATCATATTGTTTTACATTTTGACCAGTCGTTACTGAGCGAATTATAAGCTCGTACTTGCGTACGATAGAAAATTCACTCTCGATTTTTGCATAAAATAAAAGCACTCTGCAATTTGCAAAGTGCTTTCTTATGCGGCCCGCATAGGGCTATGTCTTTTATGCTGCCCGCTTAGAGCATTATATTAATAATCTACGGGGTTACCGCTTCGCGTATAATGCGAGGGTTAATGCCGTGAATTTAATTATCTATAACCTTTTCGATATCATCTATTGTAATATCAATAGTCTCCCAATCCTCAGTAGAACTGCCTATATCAGCTATAAATACTTTGTTATCAAAGGCTTCAACAATAGCTGCTTCGCGTCCATCCTTCAACAAAACAGTATCATATTGTTTTACGACCATTACTTCACTTCCTTTATGTACGCACTCGTCATCTTGGTGCTTTTATCATTACACAACCATCCGACAACAACATTCGCAGGCGTTCCTTTATTTCCATATAAGATTATTTTCTGTTCGTAACGACTTCCATATTCCGTCTTGCTCTTAAATGTTGATGGATATTTATCTGCGCTTTTTAAAATCGCTTCTTTCAAATCTGCATAATTTTCTATATTATACCCCAAACGACTCGTAAATGCTTTTCCTTTTGCCCAACCTTCTGCGTTATCAGGATTAAATAAATATCCTGTAAACTTTCTAACGTCAGCTGTCGCAATCCTTGCATTCGGTAACATAAGTGATGGATTATTTAAAAGCTTATTCTGTCGCTTGTAATCCAATTTAATAAAGCTGTACTTCTCTGTATCATTATACTTTATTTTTTGGAATTCCGCAAGAGTTTCAGGCATATTTTCCATACCTAATTGCTCCACATATCGTAAGTATTGTTTTTTGTCACTGAAGTAATTAGCGTGAGCCTTTTTCTCAGCAGCCGTCATATTGTTCCATATTCCGTCTTTTACTGACTTCTCATTACTTTCAACATAGATTATTCCGCAACAACAATTGGTATGTACCGGGGGTAATTTCTTTTGATTTCCGAAGAAAAAGACCTCTGAACTAAAATCTTCATCAAAATCAACCGTCTGACCTTCAAGCATTAAACATATAGGACAAACGTTGTCGTTGCCCGAAGTTACCCACTGACGCTTTAATCCATTGATATACCCGTGTTCTATCGCCCAGCGCATATATGCCTCGTTGGCGTTGTGATGTGCAGCATTAATCTCTGTCCGCGCTATACTTTTCGCTCTCTCGTATCTTTTTTTATCCGCGGCTTTTTTTGCCGCTTTACGAGCATAATCCACTATATGCTGAGGTGGATTTTCTAAACTGCCGCCGTTTTGTTGAAATATGATATTCTCAAAATACTTTTTGTTTTGTTCAAGCTGTCTATTCGTCAATCCAATGGTGTCCCTTATGCGATTTACAGTAAATTCAGGATTATCATTATTTAAATACTGTCTGATTATCTGTCTGACATTATTTCTTTGAGTATCAGTAATATCAACAATTAAATCAGCCGCACGCTTGTCGCACCATCTGTCATAGATAACGTTATAATTAAACAAATTTTCAGTTGAATTTATGTTATTCGCTTCCGGCAATAAAATCAATTTCTGCGGCTCCGGCAAATTCAAATATTCGGCGCTGTAATGAGCCGAACTCTCAAGCATATTTTTAACACCGATGTACGACTCCGCAAATCCATCCTTACCGATACCATCAAAAACAGAATGTATTGTGTTATCTATTGACTGATTAATCCTCAAGATATAATTCTCCGAAAAGTCGTCAAAATTACCGGTGGTTAGTGCTGTAATTGCTCTGCTGCTGTCTAAATCGTCACTTGCCGCATTCCACGCAAAAAGCAAACCGGTTATTATTTCACTCTCATATTTTGCAAGAAACTCGTGCACTCTACGCAGTACATTTTTCTCTTTATCATCTCTTTTGGCTTTTAAAAAAGCCTTACGAACCGATGGCTTCTTATATGTAAACATATTTATTCCTCTTCGTACTCACTTTTCCCGGGTTCAACCTTACTCGATATATAATCCTCAGACTTTTGCGGTAACTTTGCCGCATCTCTTAAATAGCCCTCAAGCATATCATCCGGTGTCATCAGCCCCGCCCCTGAAGTCTTTGAAACGAAATCGGCGAGCTCTGAAAGATTTCGGTTTTCTATTTCACCGTGTATGATTTTCGGATAATCCGTTATATCCCGAAAATAGTTACCATTCATATCAATTAAGTCAGGTATAGCCTTATTATTAAATACCTCGGCTATCATATCAAGATATGCACCTATTGCAACCGAAAACATTTGTGATTTGTCAGTACCAAGATTGTATGTGCCTGTTCCTTGGTGTCCCAAAAGAATAAAATCCGCAAGAACTGTCATAGCAATTCTTGTGTCATATCGTTCAATAATGGTATTTGTGTCAAAACTTCGTCTTCCGCCCGATGTCAACAATTCTAACTTCCATCCATCCGGCTTTACAACACCTTCCATACTGTCTCTACGAATATTTTTAACATATCGTTCCGCTTCAAATCGCGCCTTAACCATATCCGGGTCATCACTATTCCAAATATCCATATCCGGCGGAGCAGTCATAACCGGCAAGCCTGCAAGGTCACGTTCAATACCTATTCCCTCTATCTCCTGTATTCGCTTTTTGAAGTACCAGCTTCGATACGCATTACGCAATATACTCCTACCTTCAGGATTTCCCTTTCTATTCTTTGTTTTAAACAACAATAGCTTTTCAATCGGAATTGTTATTATTCCATAGTCGGGTGGCGGCATCTGAGTAAGACCTGTTATATTGTCACTGCTATCATACTCCCAGCGATACAATGTGTCCTGCGCCCTTATAGGCAGCTTCTGCCAGCCTATAAGCCCATCGTTATATTTGCTGTTAAGGCGTATATCCTTCTTACGACCCATTCGCCGCTTATAAACAATTTCGTGAGCGCTCCACCCATATATCAGCATAGACAATATTTCACTGATAGTATCAATCCACGTATCTGTCATATCGTTCATACATTGCCAAACAAAATCTGCGGCTTCTTTATCGCTGCTGAAAGTTCCTCCCGGTTGAACATCCCACTCACATCCCTTAATAAGCATTTCAATAGCAAATAAAATTGAACCGACAACATCGTCATTCTCGGCCATTTCCTTGTATGTTTGGATACCACGTTTTCCTTGCAGCTCGTGCAAGAATTCTTCATAGAATATTCCGCCCATACGCATTTGGCCTTGACGACCGTATTCTTTAAACTTTGACACCATATTACCTCCAATGACTTTCTCTAAGCATACTTTCACTAAACTTCGGTGGTGCAGAAACATTACTTTTTTCAAGCTCGTTAAATGCAGATGACGAAGCGTCTACCATATCTTTTAAAACTCCCTCGGGAAAATTTTCGAGCTGAGCTACGTACTCCTCATTCCAAGGAGCCGTCAATATATCAACATTGCCGTGCTGCCACTGTGCTGCGTACGGTTCCGCACGCGTCACCTTACTTCCGCTTTCAAGCTCACAGGTAACATTAAATTCCGCAAGATATTTAATGAAACTCTGAGCCTGTGCTTTACCTGCCTGTCCGGGGTCCTGCGGCAATCGTATTTTCACTTTTTTATATTTGTTTTTATCAATCATTGCGGTATTTTTTATTGCCTTTCTGGCATCGTCGGCGCTGCACCTTTGGTTAAAAACATCTGCTACTATGTATCGTCCATTTTTTCGCTTGCCGATTAAAACACCCGCTGTACAAGCAGCTTTGTCGTTTTCCTCTTTGGTAGTTGCGGCAAGGTCCCAACCACGAACCCATAGTTTAACATCATTTGGTATTTCGTCTATGAAATTTACCGCGCTCCTTGGGAATACAAGACCGGCGGCCGGTTTTATCTTCCAGTTACCGTTAAGCAGCCGCTCTTTCTCAACTTCAGTCAAAGCATTTAAATTTGCTTCATACCCCGGGTCATTTTCCATTAAAATTTTATTATCCGAAAGCTTTGATGCTATAAATGTTACGCTTTTTATATGAGCCGCTTTACAACCGGTCTTTTCGATTAATTCATTCTCTGTGTCAGCCCAGTATATAACATCGCTAATTTGAACCATATATCTGATTACACCGCTGCGTGCAGCAATTGGATAACCTG
The DNA here is from genome assembly GCA_900542675.1 of uncultured Eubacteriales bacterium. Classification (GTDB taxonomy): domain Bacteria; phylum Bacillota; class Clostridia; order Monoglobales; family Monoglobaceae; genus Monoglobus. The sequence continues at coordinate 11,238 of UQOT01000043.1, forward strand.
TTTTGGGGTCAATCCACCAACTAATAAATTCAGCAACCCACGAATCTGCGTCGGGATTAGTTGTTGCGCGCACATATGGCTTAACTCCGCATAACGAACGATTTCTTGAAAGCATATAAAAAAACTGACTCCTTGAAAAATGAGTCAGTTCATCAAAACCAATCATAGCAATCTGTGACCCCTGCCACTTAAGTGCATCTTTCTCGTATTCCAAATGTCCAAAAGACACTTTTGCCCCTGATGGAAAAATCCAAGTCGGGCGCGGATTTTGTGAAGAACGCGCTCCCACATATGGATAAATCTTTTTGGCAGTATCCCACAGACCACCTTCAGCCGTTATCTGATTAGCGTTGTGCCTGAAAATCACAGCACCAAAATTTGGATTATCTATGTTTCTCAAAGGCTCAAGCAGTATAGCATAAGACTTTCCGCCTCCTGCCGCCCCTCCGTAAATTACAATATCAGCAGGAGACGCAAGAAACATCTCCTGCGGACCGGGCTGCGGTCTTATATTCATCTAACTCCTCCCGTTGTCAGGTAAATAAATATTAACAGTTTGTGCTTCATTAACATCTACGCCATTAAACGATTTATTGTCTCGACGTATTTTAGTCAAAGAATCAATTATCTTTATCTTAACCTTTTGAACCCGCGTAAGTTCGGCCTCAATTATTTGCATTTGCTCAACAGCATCTACCTTAGTTTGTTGCATCGTAGCCGTTTTCTTAATACAAGAACCTTTGGAATTCATTTCCTGTATGCACGATTTTATGTCTTCGCGCAAAACCATTCCATCCGGTGAACTCTGAAGCGCCGTTCTGTATCTTTCCAAAAGGGATAAGTATCGTTTCTCTCTCAACACCGTCAGTTTTAAACTCTCAATCAAATGAATTTCTTCATCAAGCGGCATATTAGCCATCATAACACGCTCTTCGTCAGTAATGTTCTTCCAATACTCATTGGCATATGTCGCATTTTTAAGCGCATTGGTATTACCCGGCTGGCCGCCTTTATGATTTTTACCAAGTTTTTCCGAACGTTCACTTTCGTTTTTCCGAACGCTCGTTTTACTTTCTTCACTTAAGTTATCCCACTGATATGTACTTTTCCATCTTCGAACTGTACCCGGCGGCACATCAAGCTTTTTTGCTATATCCACAAGTTTTATGCCATCACGATACATAGCCTCCGCTTCCGCCGCTTTCTTATTTGGCGCTCGCGCCACCACGAACACCCCCTTTTCATTCGTTCCTTACATTTTACGTCCTTCTTTTTCTTGTAAAGAAATAAAAAAACGGCGTATCAAGCGCCGCTAAAATCAACTTTATTAAATACTGAGCAAATACCATAAGCCAAATATTATTGACTACACCATAAAAACCTATTATGACAAATATTACTGTATCAATAAACTGACTACTCATAGTGCTTACATTATTTCTCAGCCACTTATGTTTACCACCGGTTTTATCTTTCATCCAATGAAATGATATTACATCCATTGTCTGACTTACCATAAAAGCTCCTAAACTTGCTAATGTAAGACGCGCACCTTGATTTAATACTGCTGTAAGACACTCTTGTAAATACGCTGTTTGCTGCAAAGACGGAATTTTCAATGACAGATATCCTAAAATAAGAAAACCCACCTGTATTAATACGCCTATCTTCACACAATCATTAGCTTCTTTCTTCCCCCATATTTCACCGATTATATCGGTTGTTAAAAATGTAAGAGGATATGTAACAATTGCTCCTGCTACTGTAAAGCCTAACACATTTATAAGCTTTCCTCCAAAAAGGTTTGACATCAGAAGCCCTAAACAGAATATTGCCGTAAGCAATGTTAAGTTAAATACATTCTTTTTCACGTTAATACCTCACTCCATCCATATACTTTTGAAATTTTGTCCACTCGACCATATTGTGAGCAACCAATAGAGCAAGTTTAGCTTTTTTATTGCCCTTATTTAATCGCCTCATCTCAATATGTCCGTCAACAAATGTATGTATCTGCTGTCCTCTTGCAGCCGACACAGTCCAGCTGGCGCTGTCAACACTGTAAAACTTATAATTCAGTAGTTCCTTCGTTTTTGTAAAACCAAGTCCGTGAACTTTAACGCCACTGTAATAAGCGTATTCCGTTAGCTTTCGTATTAAATCATACTCCTGCTTTTTTACGTGAAATACAAGGCCGCCTATTGCAACATATTCATATTCACGACACATACGTTTCCAATATTCCACGCCGCGCCCTTTATGCCATACAGGAATACACTGGCAGCCTGCGGCTGATTCTATCCTGCGCCGCCAAGCCTCTACTTGTTCTAATCCAAATATATTGTCAACATCAATTTCAAAAAAATGTTTAATTTTGTTCTGTACTATAAAACTGATATACCTATCAACATATTTGTCCATCTGCGGCAACGTAACTTTTGCGCCATTCATATATGAAAATGCCCCACTATCAAGCAAAAAGCCATTATTTCCAACTATTTTCATAGCCTCCAAACAACTTTTTGAACCATTAAAAAATGTTTCAAGCACATATCGGGGCTGGCATTCTTTTATTGTTTTTTCTTTCAATTCCTTTGGCATTCCGCTGCCGGTCGACGCTAAATATATCCTCATAGCGCAAATTTGTGACCACAATTTGGACATTCCACAGATTTCTTATCACGGTCTTTTACAATCTCTGTGTCTTGCAAAAAATCATCATCCGTCACATCAAGTTCCATATCGCTAAAATCAGGAAAATCGAACTGACTTATATCAATATCAATTGACTTTAATTCTTTACGCAATTTTTCAAAATCCCAAGATGCAAACTCAGATGTCTTATTTTCAATAAGCCTAAACGCCCTAATCTGTTCATCAGTCAAATTATTTGCCACAATGCACGGGACCTTTGTCATAAGCAGTTTTTTTGCTGCTTTCAAACGAGTTTCACCGGCAACTATAACATTATTGCAGTCAATAACAATAGGTACCAAAAAGCCAAATTCTTTAATTGACTCAGCTACTTTTGACACAGCTTTGTCATTATAACGCGGATTATTTTCATACAAGCTAAGCTCATTAATCTCGCGAAATACAATTTGATTATTCATTACTACTCCTCCATAAAATATTTGAGGGGGAGCGCATAAAAATCTCCTTTCGTGCTAACAAAAAAACAGACTGAACAACTCGCTTCAGTCTGTTAAATTATTTTAGAATTTTACTAATACCATTATATCACCTTCTGAATGACACGTCAATGACACATTTGTGACATTTTAGATATCACTATGCATAAACGTGTTAAAATATATCTATTTTTGTTATTTTATACCAAAATTATCCTAAAAAATAACAACAATGTTATAATGAGCAAGAGGGTAGCGCAATGGCTATTAGAATTTTACTTAGCCGAAAACTCGGCGAAATGCGATGGACACAGTCCAAACTTGCAAAGAAAACAGGCATTCGGCCAAATACAATCAACGAACTATACCACGAATTAACCGAACGTGTTAATTTAGAGCAAATAGACCGAATATGCGAAGTTTTGGACTGTGATTTGTCAGAAATTCTCGTTCGCGAGAAAAAAAGACGGTAATTCCGTCTTTTTTTATTATCATCTTCAAACATCTAACCTGTATGAGCAGAGGAATTGGCGCATTTAGAGATAGTTGGAACGATAGTACGGCAGCTTGCAAAGAATGCGACGGATGAACAGATTGAGAACAGTCCGTTCGGTGCATACTTTATGAATCACGGAAGAGGCGTTTTCCCGGCTGATGCAACAGGCACGCCGTTTAATGCGATGGCGATTGCTGTCACGGCAGATCCGATAGCGGATTTAGTCGAGGATCTCGCTGCCGATGGTACGACTGCGTAAGAACAACATATCACAAATAAGATAGGACAAGCCCCCTCAAAACATAATAACGTACCGCACAGGCGGCGTTTACTAATTCCCTTATGGGAAGATAGGAACGCCGCTTTTTTCATGCCCTTTGTTACGCAGTAGGGGCAGAAAAAACCTTGATTTATACCGCTTTGCGGGCGCGTTTTGCGGCGGGTAAAGGATTTATACCTTTTCCCTCAAAATCGCGTTTCTACTGCGTAACAAATCCACAGCAAAGGAGCTATGTACTATGGCAGTTTTCAGAGTAGAACGCAACAAGGGCTATACCGTAATGAGCAACCACCACTTACGCAACAAGGAACTGACCTTAAAGGCAAAAGGGCTGTTATCGCAAATGCTGTCCTTGCCGGAGGATTGGGACTATACCCTTGCGGGGCTATCCCATATCAACCGGGAAAGTATCGACGCTATCCGTACCGCCGTATGGGAGCTTGAAAAAGCCGGATATATCACAAGGCGGCAAGGACGCGACGATAAAGGTAAAATGGCAGCCATTGAATACACCATTTACGAGCAGCCACAGACCCCGCCGGAGTTGGAAATCCCGATATTGGGAAATCCAACAGCGGATAAGCCGATATTGGAAAATCCGACAACGGATAAACCGACGACGGAAAATCCAACGCAATTAAATAAAGATATACAAAAGACTGACTTACCAAAAAAAGAAAAATCAATTACAGAGGGATTAAGTACCCATTCCATTCCTATCCTTTCCCCTTACCCCTCTCCTTTGGAGGACACAGCGGCAGAGCCGCCGGAACGGAAGCGAAAGGAAGCGGCAGCACAGAGCGCATTTGATATTTACGAGGAAATCATCAAGGACAACATCAGCTATGACGTTCTTGTGCAGGACAGGAGCCTTGACAAAGACCGTCTGGACGAGATTGTTGACCTAATGCTTGAAACGGTATGCACCGCACGAAAGACTATCCGCATTGCGGGGGACGATTATCCGGCAGAGCTTGTAAAAGCAAAGTTTATGAAACTTGACAGCGAGCATATCCGCTTTGTCCTTGACTGTATGAGCGAGAACACGACCAAAATCCGCAATATCAAGCAGTATCTACGGGCGGTACTGTTCAATGCCCCGTCCACAATCGGCAACTATTACACTTCCCTTGTCGCTCACGACATGGCGAGCGGCGCACTGGCACCAAAGAAACCGAAGTACGGCGACCCCGACTATTATTCATGCAGACCGGGCGAAAGCCTGTAAATATCAAAATCATAAGGAGGATTTTTTATGGCACAGAAAACAGGAGCTTTGATTTTTGACGAAACCGCTGACCGCTACGACATTCGCTTTGACCTTGCCGACTATTACGGCGGGCTGCATTGCGGCGATTGCTTTGACGTATTTGTGCGGGGGAAATGGAAGCCGACCCGGATTGAAATGAACCCGTCGCAGGAATGGTATCTTGTGGGAGTGCGGGCGCACGACCTTAACGGGCTGCGGGTACGGATTTAATCAGATATTGGGTGTGACGGGACAGCATGAAACCGGCTGTCCTTTTTTGCGCCCTTAATCCTATCATCATGCGAAAGGAGGACACAGATTGCAAGATGAAATCAACGAAAAGACCATAGCCCTTTACATCAAGACCGGGAAGCTGACCGCGCAGACGCTTCAAAAGGCAATGAAATCGCTGCTTGCACAGGGCAAAAAGCAGCTTTCCAGACCGCCACAGGGCAAGCAGAGCCTAAAGCAGCTTATGAAGCAGAACACAGGCGTTTCCAACATTGAGATAACCGAGGGCAATATCAAAGCCTTTGAGAGTACAGCGAAAAAGTACGGTATTGACTTTGCGCTGAAAAAGGACACGACGGAAAGCCCGCCCCGCTACCTTGTGTTCTTCAAAGGGCGGGACGCGGACGTGCTGACCGCAGCCTTTAAGGAGTTTTCCGCAAAGAAGCTGACGCAGGAGAAAAAGCCCTCTATCCGAAAGCTGCTGTCTACTCTCAAAGAAGCTGCACAGGGCAAGAACGCACAGCGGGCAAAGGTCAAGAACAAGGACAGGGAGGTATCGCTATGAAGCCGGAAATCAAAAAGCTGCTTATCCTAAATGCCCCCTATCTGCTCTTTGTCTATCTCTTTGACAAGGTTAGTGCAGCGGTTCGCCTTGCCCCCGGCGCAGATATGAGCGCGAAGCTCTTACACTTGGGGAACGGCTTTACCGCCGCCTTTTCCAGTATCGCGCCGAGCCTGCACCCCGCCGATCTGCTTATCGGCATTGCGGGGGCGGTCATTGTCCGGCTGATTATCTACTTCAAGGGCAAGAACGCGAAGAAATACCGGAAAGGCATGGAATACGGTTCTGCACGTTGGGGCGGCGCGGAGGACATAAAGCCGTATATCGACCCTGTTTTTGAAAATAACGTGCTGCTGACGCAGACCGAAAGGCTGATGATGTCAAGCCGCC
>UQOT01000044.1 GCA_900542675.1 uncultured Eubacteriales bacterium
AGATGAGACAAAAGCCGGGCTTTAAAAAGCGGCTTTCGTTCAGAAGCAGGGCGGTTATTTGGCTGGCATCGGCGCTTGCGGTATGTCTGCTTGCCGGCGGGGTGCGTGCGGTCAGCGGTCACTTTGCCGCAAGAAGTGAATGCTATAAAACGGCAATGAACTATTACATAAACCGCGATTTTAAGAATGCGGCAGACGCTCTTCAAAAGCTTGACAGCGAGTATAAGTATTTCGGCAATGACGAGAAAGAAATTAAGTATTCCGCCGGGATTGCGCTTATGCACACAGGCGATTATCAGAAGGCGCGCGGTTACTTTATGCAGTGCGGGGAATATAAGCACAGCATAGACAACCTCAGAAATATTTCGGCGGCTTACGGCAGACTGATTGCCTCGGGAACAAATCACAGCGCGGTTGTGAACAAAAACGGAACGGTAGTATCCTTCGGTGATAACGGTTCGCACCAGTGTGAGACGTCCCAGTGGCTGGGAATAATCGGTGTTTCGGCCTCGGGCAATCACACGGTCGGCGTGGCGGTTGACGGAACTATGATAGGCGTCGGGGATAACGAATACGGACAGTGCGATGTCAGCGGCTGGTCGGATATCGTCAGCGCGGCGACGGGCGGCAGGCACACTGCTGCGCTCAAGAGCAACGGGCGCGTCATAGCTCGAGGCAACAATGAGTACGGACAGTGCGATGTTCAGGAATGGAAGGATATTATCGCGGTATGCGCCGCGTCAAATCATACGCTCGGACTTAAAGCCGACGGAACGGTTGTTGCGGCAGGCTGGAACAACAGCGGTCAGTGCGACGTTTCGGATTGGCGCGATATTATGTTTATCGCAACGGGCGAGAAGAACACGGTCGGCGTAAAGTATGACGGCACGGTTATCGTCGCAGGGGATAACAGCCGCGGACAGCGCGATGTTTCGGGACTTAAAAATATTGTTTCCGCAGCGGTTGGGTACGAATATATTGTATATCTTGACACAAACGGAAGGGCTGTGTCAAGGGGCTTAAACGACAGCAATCAGGGCTCTGTCGGGCTTTGGAGCAACATTGCGGCGCTCAGCTGCGGCAGCTCTCACACGCTCGGCGTAGGCACAAACGGCGCGGTGTACGCCGTGGGTGATGAACGCGGCGGAAAGCTTAAAACAGACGGTGCAGTTGATATAGGAGCGGAAAACATTCCCATAGCCGAATAACATTGACAATGCGGCGGGCTTTTGTTAGAATTAATCTCAGGAGGAAATTTGCACAATGGATATTTTTGTTGAACAGCTTGTTAAGAAAAAAAGAGACGCAAAGGACTATCTTATAGTCGTGCTGAGTATTGCGGCAGCGCTTGGGCTTATGTGGCTGCTGTTTAGCTTTATTACGACGTTTATCGGATTTTTCGCCTTTATTGTTGTGGCGGTTTTGTTGTACGCGATTTATCTTTTGGTGACTTCGATTAATTTGGAGTATGAATATTGCTTTACAAACGGCGCTTTTGATGTAGACAAAATTATAAACGTTAGAAAGAGAAAGCGAATAACTGAGCTTAACGCGCGCGAGATAGAGATTATGGCAAGCCGCAAAAGCCCGGAGTTTAACAGATACTTAACCAACCCGGCATTTAAAAAGGTGTACGCCTGCGAGGACAGAAACAGCGATGATTTGTATTTCGTAATATATAACGAAAATGGCGAACAGAAAATGCTTCTGTTCACGCCAAACGACAAGATTAAAGACGGATTTCAGAAGTTTAATCCTCAGAAGGTGGAATTATAATTTTATAAAGGAGATTTCGGTAAATGATAGGTATAGATATTGTAGAAACAGCGCGGTTTCGTGAGATGACCAATCTTGAGATGTTTATACGCCGCGTGTTTACGCAGGGCGAGGCGGATTATTTTGTGTCGAAGCAGAATGCGGCAAAAGGCTTTTACGCCTCGATTGCTGGACATTATGCTGCCAAAGAAGCGTTTGCAAAGGCAATCGGTACGGGCGTGCGCGGTTTTTCGCTCACCGATATTGAGGTGTGCCACAATGATTTGGGCAAGCCGTACATAAAGTTTGGCGGCTCAAGGGTGAACGCATATCTTACCATTTCACACACCGATTTAACTGCCGTCGCGGTGGTATACCTGCCCGACGATATTCCACAGGCGGGGCTTCCGGTATATGCGGGAATTGATACATACCGGGAGCTTTTACCCGAGCGTATGCCTGATTTTAACAAGGGTGACCGCGGCAAAATATTTATTGCTGCGGGCAGCGTCGGTATGACGGGCGCGGCGTGTCTTTCGGCGGTTGGTGCACTCAGATGCGGAAGCGGGCTTGTGACTGTCGGTTTGCCGAAGTCTGCACAGCCTGTTGCCGCGATAAAGCTTACAGAGGCTATGACGGTTCCGCTCGAGGAGGACGAAAATGGAATTTTGAGCCTTAACGCTCTCGGCGAGATGAAGAGTCGGATAAGTAAGAGTGACGTTTGCGTTTTCGGCCCCGGAATAGGCAAAAACGGCGATATCGGCAGGCTTATAGAGTCGCTTATCTCGGGCAGTACCGATATGCTGATTGACGCGGATGGACTTAATGCGATTGCCGAGGATACGGATATACTCCGAAAGCATGCGAACAGGCAGTCGTGCAGAGTTGTTATAACCCCGCATCCGGGTGAAATGTCGCGGCTGTGCGGAGAGAGCATAGAGGCAATTCAAAACAACAGGATAGGTGTTGCGTCGGCGTTTGCCAAGGAATTTAAGGTGACCGTTGTCTTAAAGGGAGCGGGAACGGTTATTGCCTCGCCCGATGGACGCACGCACATAAATAACAGCGGTAATCCCGGAATGGCGGCGGGCGGCACGGGCGACGTGCTGTCGGGAGTTATCGCGTCGCTTATGGGGCAGGGGCTTGAACCGTTTGAAGCCGCTGTGCTCGGCGTATTTCTGCATGGCTTTGCCGGGGATTTGGCATGCCGCGACAAGAGTATGTACGGTATGACGGCGGGCGACCTTGCCGAGATGATACCGACAGCGTTTCAGATATTAAATAATAAATAGTATAATAAAAGGAAATAAATCAATGGTTACTGAAAAACGAGCTTGGGCGGAGATTGACTTAAACGCAATTGAGAATAATATTAAAGAAATCCGCAGATATGTCGGAAGCGGCGTCAAAGTAATGGGCGTTGTCAAGGCAGACGGCTATGGTCACGGCTATCTTGAAGTCGCCAAGACTTTGCTTGAAAACGGCGCGGACTGTCTTGCCGTAGCGGTACTTGACGAGGCAATTCAGCTGCGTAAGTGTGGAATTGACGTACCTATTTTAATTCTCGGCTATACACCGCCGAAATATGCGGGGGAGCTTATAAATAACGATATTATGCCGAACTGCTATACATATGAGCTTGCACAGGCAATGTCCGAGGCGGGTGAGAGGCTTAACAAAACGGGCAAGGTTCATATAAAGATAGACACAGGTATGGGTCGTGTGGGATTCAGATATACCGAGGATGAAGAGGTAAACAGCGCGACTGTTAAAGAGATTATTAAAATCTCAAAGCTTCCGAATATCGAAATAAACGGTATCTTCACGCATTTTTCTGTCGCGGACGAGGATGACGACGAGTATACAAAAATTCAGTTCAGACGTTTCAGAGAGGTCTGCGGCAGAGTTAAGGCGGCGGGAATTGAAGTTGAGCTTTGCCACTGCTGCAACAGCGCGGGGCTGATGCGCTTTCCTGAGTACCATATGGATATGGTGCGGCCGGGAATAATACTCTACGGTTTAAAGCCGAGCGAGTTTGTCGAGGACGGAATTCTTGATTTGAAACCCGCTATGTCGCTTAAAGCTCAGATTACAAACGTCAAGTGCGTAGAGAGCGGTACGAGCGTGAGCTACGGCAGAAGGTACAAGTCCGAAAGCGGACGCACGGTAATTGCAACGGTGCCTATAGGCTACGCGGACGGATATTCGCGTATTTTGTCGGGAAAAGTGCAGATGCTTGCGGGCGGAAAAAAGTGCAGGCAACTCGGAAATATATGTATGGACCAATGTATGATTGACGTAACTGATGTCAATAATATACGTATCGGTGATGAGGTCATATTATTCGGCAGCGATGGCAAAAGCAGTATTCCCATCGAGGAAATTGCCGAAATTATGGGGACAATCAATTATGAAATCCTTTGTGTAATTGGTAAGCGCATCCCTCGCGTATATATTAGGGACGGCAGGATTGCAGACGTGCATAACTACCTGCTCGATAGTCCGATATCGGATTAGCCCATGACCTGTACATAAAGTGAACCGCTCATTACCGCAAGTTGTCCGGGTTCACAGAACCAAAACAGGTTATTCGGCATAAAATACTACCAAAGACATAAAAGGGAAATTAACTTGCGGAGTGTGAATAAATTTGGTAGTAAAAAGAGGAGATATCTATTATGCCGATTTAAGCCCGGTTGTCGGTTCGGAGCAGGGCGGAGTGCGTCCGGTTCTTATAATTCAGAACGACGTAGGTAACAAGTACAGTCCGACTGTTATAGCAACCGCAATAACCTCACAGGTTAACAAAGCGAAGATGCCGACGCATATTGAGCTTGACGCGGGCGGATACGGTCTTTCAAAGGATTCGGTCGTGCTCGCCGAGCAAATCAGAACGATAGACAAACGCAGGCTTAAGGAGAAAATCGGCCATTTGGACGATGGGCTTATGACCCGTGTAAATCAGGCAATAAGCATAAGTTTCGGCTTAAACGCCGGCAGAGAATAACGGCGCATAATCATAGGTTTGACGCCAAACCATAAGGGCGGATAATATCCGCCCGCGCCTTGTGCGTGTATAATACACAAATTAAAAACCAAAGGAGGAAATATAGTGAAAAACTTCTTTAAAAAGAGCAGACTTACAAAAATATTGATTTCGGCGGCGGTAATAGCTGCTTTGGCGGGCGCCACTCTTGTGCTTGCCGAACCCGGAGATACCGACGACCCGGTTGTTACAAAGAGTTACATAGTTGACGTTGTTGTTCCGCAGCTTAAAGCGTACGTAGAACAGAAGGTCTCGGGCGGTTCATCTGACTCGTATTCAGATACGTTCACGGTAGTTGACGTTAAGGCGGGGCAGAAGATGATTTTTGACGCGGGCGCAGAGTTTATTTTAAGAAAGGGTCAGGGCGTCATAATCGGCAGTCAGCAGGGCGGAATTTCAGATACAACATACGGATATGACTTAGGTGACGGCACAGAACTGCCCGCTAACCATATGCTCATAGTTCCGCGCGGCGACGGCAGAGGCTTTACCGCGTCTAACGACGTTATTGTAATGGTAAAAGGCGGATATTCGTTCAGATGAACATAAAACCGATAGCCGTAATACATAATAAGTTTAGGTCAAAATTCGGAATACCGCGGCAGAGCGGTCTTGCGAAATGTGCGAAATCAAAAATTATTTTCGAGCCCGAGTACCGCGTGAACGACGCTGTGCGCGGGCTTGAGGAGTTTACACATCTTTGGCTTATATGGCAGTTTTCAAAGACGGCAGAGCGCGAATGGACTCCGACAGTGCGCCCGCCGCGGCTTGGAGGAAACAAGCGTGTCGGCGTGTTTGCCACACGTTCGCCGTATAGACCGAACTCGCTCGGCTTGTCGTCGGTAAGGCTTGATAAAATAGATTTTAACTGTCCGGAGTCTCCGGTGATATATGTGACCGGTGTGGATTTGCTCGACGGCACGCCGATTTATGATATAAAGCCGTATTTGAAATACGCGGATATGCACGAGGACGCAAGCGACGGTTTTGCGCTGAGCGAAGATAAGAGCCTTGAGGTGGAATTTGCACCGGGGCTGCTTGAGTTAATTCCTAAAGATGAACGCGAAGCAATAACGGAGCTGCTCGCAGGCGACCCGCGTCCCGGATATCAGAATGATCCGAATAGGGTTTACGGTATTACCTACGGAGAAATTAATATTAAATTTAAAATAAAAGACGGCACAGCCATTGTGACCAAAATCGAAACGGAGGACTAATATAATGAAGAAGAAAGGCATAGTAATCATTGCGGTTATTGCCGTAATCGCCGTGCTTGTAATAGCGCTTATCGGCAGCTATAACGGGCTTGTAAAGCTTGACACCGCCTGCGACACCGCATATTCGGATATTCAGGTTCAGCTTCAGCGCAGAAACGACTTAATCCCGAACCTTGTAAATACTGTTAAGGGCTACGCGGCACACGAGACAGAGGTGTTTGCCGCTGTTTCGGACGCGCGTGCAAAGCTTGCCGGAGCGGGCTCAGTCGAGGAGACGGCGGAAGCAAATGCAGAGCTTACATCAGCGCTCAGCCGGCTGCTTGCGATATCGGAGGCTTATCCGGAGCTTAAGTCAAACGAGAATTTCCTGTCGCTCCAGGATGAGCTTGCGGGAACTGAAAACCGAATTGGAGTTGCGCGCAAGGACTATAACGAGGAGGTACAGGCGCTTAACGTTAAAATTCGCAGTTTTCCGACCAATCTCATTGCCGGTATGTTCGGATTTGAGAAGAGGGAGTTGTTTGAGGCTGACGAGGCAGCGCAGAACGCACCGGCGGTGGAGTTTTAATCTATGAAAAGATTGAGAATACGCGGTCTTGCGTTTATCGCAGCTTTTGCTACAGCTCTGACATTCTGTCTGAGTGTATACGCAAAAATTGACGTACCGAACCCTACGGATAAATTCTTCGTAAACGATTATGCAAACATAATCGACAGCGAAACCGAGGAATATATTTTTCAAACAGGAAAGGCGTACAATAACGGCGGAGGAGCACAGGTCGCGGTGCTGACCGTTAATTCGATAGGTAATGCATCGCTTGAGGATTTTGCGATTGAGACCGCGCGTAAATGGGGACTCGGCGATAAGGACAAGGACAACGGCGTGCTTATTTTGATTGTTATGGAAAGCCGCGATATACGTATAGAGGTTGGCTACGGCCTTGAGGGAGTATTGAATGACGGAAAGTGCGGCAGATTTATCAGAAACGCTGCTCCTATGCTTTCAAGCGGCGATTACAGCGGCGGCATAAAACAGATTTATAATGATGTGGTAGGCGAGCTTGAAAACCCGACCAATGATGAAGAAGATGACGGTGCAGCGGGAGTGGTGGTTCCTATTGCAATTCTTATTATTCTGATTGTGCTGAGTGTGATTATGCAGATAAAGGGACGTCACCGCGGCGGCGGTGATGACGGAGGCTTCAGCGGCGGAGGCTTCGGAGGCGGCTTCTTTGGCGGTTACTACGGCGGCGGACATTCCGGCGGCTTTTCGGGCGGCGGAGGTTTTTCCGGCGGCGGAGGCGGCTTCGGCGGAGGCGGAGCAAGCGGAAAATTTTAATATTAAGCAGCAAAAAAACAAGCTGCCGCGTAACCCACGCGGCAGCTTATTTTGGCGGCAGAGTAGAATTGGTTCGTCCTAAAAGATAGTCCGTTGATGTGTTATAAAGGTCGGCAAGAACAACAAGCAGAACAGCGGGAATATCACGAACACCGTTTTCATAAAGAGAATACTGCTGCTGTGTTATAGAGAGTTTTTTCGCAACCTGAGTTTGCGTGTAATCGTTATCCTCTCGGATATCCCGCAAATGCGGATAATACGCCATAAAATTTGCGCCGTCCTTTATAAACTATATTACATCTAAATAAATGTATTGACAGTTTATCACAAAAGTGATAAACTATACTAAATTACATTCGTATAAATGTAAAAAGAAGAAAAATTAAATAATTTAAGCGGAGGTGTAGTACTTGAAGTTATTAGAAAAAACGGTATCGGTATTGATTGTGCTGTCAATATTAACTACTTGTGTTTATGGCACAACATTTGATGATGTCAGAAGCAATGATAGTTATTATGATGCTGTGGAGACACTGAATGAAATCGGCGTTTTAAGCGGAGATGATAATGACGGAGACGGCGTACTCAGTTTTCGCCCCAATGATTCTATAACAAGGGCAGAAACAGCTGTTATTATTAGTAGAATTATGGGTAATTTGGGTTCAGTTTCAAAGACCGATACGGTGTTTATTGATGTGTCAAGAAAACATTGGGCATCAGGATATATCGCAAGAGCCACCAACAACGGAATTGTAAATGGCTACGGAGACGGCACATTCGGACCGGATGATCCTGTATTGTACGAGGAAGTCGTAAAGATGATTATGGAAACACTAGGATATAAGCCGTTTGCTTCAGAAAACGGAGGTTATCCTACAGGATATTTTGTTGCAGCACGACAAATGAATGTGTTGGACGGCGTAGTCGACGCAAGAGAGGGCAGGGCGGCAACGAGAGCTCAAGTTGCGCAGATGATGTATAACGCTATTGACACGCCCCTTATGCAGAGAGAAAATTCAGATTACGTAATTTTCGACGGTTCGGGCGGAAGAGAAAGACATACATTGCTTAATCAGTATATGGGTTATAAGGGTGATTTAAGCGAGCTTTTGCCTGATAAATACGATGCAGATAACAATAATGGTAATTCAAACATATTGACAGAAGAGTCGTCTGCATCTACACCTAAACCAACTAAAAAACCGGCTGACGATATGACGAACGATAGCCTTGACGGTGCAGATGGAATAAAAATGACATATTCCGAAGCCGAGAAGGTTTTGAAGAATTTTATTTACGGTCAAGTTAAAGGTGAAGATGATATAGATTATACGGGCAGCAAGACACCGGTTAAAAGAGGCGGACAGTATGCGTACAGGTTTGTGTGCAGTTCAGAATTGCTCGGCAGTGTTACAGTATATGTGTTGGAAAACGGTGAATGTGAGACAGAATAAAAATTTTATATTTTAGGAGGAATAAACGATGAAATTTACAAAAGCGCTATTATTTATTTTAGCAATTGCAGTTATTACATCAGTATTTCCTGCGATTACCCTTTCCGTAAACGCTGCGGAAAATCCGTATGATTATTCAGGAGAACCGACACGGGCAATATATTTTACGCTGCCGACTATGAAGGGGAATGATGTAAAATGGGTTCAGGCAGCGCTTAATAAGTTCGGCAATTATGGGCTTGCGATAGACGGTAGTTTCGGACCCGCGTGCAAAGAGGCAACAAAAAAGTTCCAGGCATCAATGGGACTTGAACAGGACGGTTCATTTGGTCCGGCAACAAGAGCGGCAATGGTAAAGTGGCTCAATCAAAATTCGGGGAATTCTTCATCAATAGGCGGAGCAACCGGTTCGGTTGCAGCAAATACTACTGTAACAAGTCATAAGTCTGAAAATCCGTATAACTATTCACAAGCTCCGTCAAGGGCGATTTATTATACCCTTCCAACGATGAAGGGCAGTGATGTAAAGTGGGTGCAGGCGGCACTTAATGCATATGGTAATTACGGCCTTGCAACAGACGGCAGTTTTGGACCGGCATGTAAATTAGCGACACAAAAATTTCAGTCGTCAATGGGTATGTCTCAGGACGGCTCATTCGGTTCGGCAACAAGATCCGCGATGATAAATTGGCTCAGCCAAAACGGATATGGCGCTGGGAATAACAACGGCGTGGCATCATCTGTTAGCGCAAAAACATTTATAAAACAAGAGAGCGGTGGGTGTTATACGGCATCAGCAGCGATGATTATGTCAAATATTGGAGCTGAATGGAACGGAAAATCTCCAACATATTCAAATGTTTATGCTGCAAATGGATATACACCGTCTTTATCCGGAGGAACTCCCGGAAAATTCGGTTGCAGACGGTTGGAATTAGAGGCATCGAAGCAATCTGTTATAAACGCTGTCAAACAGTATCCACAGGGAGTTATGGTAGCATTTTATCAGCCAAACAGAGGATGGAATCATTGTATGGTTGCCGTTGGAATAAATAGTTCCGGAGAGCCGTTATTCTTTGATCCGGCCGTATCGAACGGTTCGAACTCAGGCAACGGATTTACATTGCCTGATACATCGGCAGGCGGGTCATATGGCGGAGCCGGCTGGAACAATTTAATTCAGGTATCAGCTATAGTAAAATAAAAAATATTAATACTTTAATGGAGAAAAAAATGAAAAATACAAGAAGAATAACAGCGATTGTGATATCGGTTACTTTAATACTATGCAATATGGTTGCTTCAGCATCCGGATTTGGTAGTTTGCTGCCGAATATTGCATTTGATGATGTTAATGAGTCGCATCAATATTACAATGAAATCACCGAACTTGAAAACCGAAAGTATATTATAGGAATAGCTCAGGATATATATGCACCTGATGACAACACTACACGTGCCGAATTTTTAAAAATGTTACTGTATTCGGTAAATAAAAATGAGAATTCGGAGTATAAAAACATTTTATCAGATGTGCCCCAGGAGCACTGGGCAAGCGGCTATATTATGCGGGCTCTCGAAGTAGGAATATTTGACTGCAGTGAGCTTACAAATTGCGAATTTCGTCCCGATGATTATATAGATAAAGAGACGGCTGCACTTTGGATAACAAGAGCTATCGGAAGCTTGATGGAAACCGAATTAACGGTTGATGACAAAGACGAAATCACTCAACCCGAAGCTGTTGCATCCGTTCTTGACTTAGGGATTATGACAGCGACAGATAATATATTTAATCCGCATAAGAACTTTACCAGAGCCGATGCTGCATACATAGCAAAACAAGTTATGGATAAATATGCCGAGCTCGAATTCGTAAACGAGGATAAGGATGACTACGCGTATAAAGAAGACCTAATTATGCCGACGGTGGATTCGGACACAAATGTTATTACAGAAAACACCGATGAATACGTTTTTATGAATAATATTGATGAAACGATCAGAAATCTATCCGTGGGAAGTGTATTCTTTGTGAAGCCCTGCCCCGATGTACCGAACGGGTTTGTCGCAAAGGTGAAGTCCATTAGCGTTTCGGGTGATACGGCAATGATATACAAAGAAGCTGCCGATATTGAGGAAGTTTTTTCGTACATCGATGTATCAAAGTCTGTGCCTGTAGAGGCAGAGTATATTACCTTGGAGGATGGATTTGAGTTTGTAGATGATGTTTCATTCACGCAACTAAATGCTGTGGACAGTCTTTCAAACGATGCGAAGTATAATCCGAAAGCCGCAAAAGCGGTGCTGCGTTCTGCTGTTCCAATCGCTGTTAACCATAAGTTAAGCGATAATTCCACATTGACCGGCACTTTGACTTTAGGCCTATCTGTTGATTGTAAATTTGATATGTCTCCAAACGTATTACTTAAAGCGAATACAGAAACTTCATTTGATCTTTCGTTTAAAGCCTCAGGTAAGAATCATTCGTCAGAGGATGTTAAACTCGGAACGGTCAGTATGCCTATTGGAACAAGCGGATTAATAGCTACGGGTGACATATATTTGAGCATAGAAGTAAACGGCAGCGTTGGTGTTAAGTTTGAGCAGAAAAATAGTTTTGGATTTCAATATAAAAATGGGAAGTTTAGAGCAATTAACGAAAAAAGCGGTGACGGTCTTACGCCAAATGCGAAAATCGCAGGTTCAATATATGTTGGTCCAAAGATGGAGTTGAGCGTAGGAATATGCGATGATATAGGCTGCGGCGTAAACGCAACACTTGCAGGTGGATTTGAAACTGAGACTGAAACGAAGCACTTGCTATGTGTAAAGGGTTCTGCCGGACTTAAATTTACATTTGAAGTGTTCGTAAAGCTGCTGTTTGCAAAACCATCATATAAACCTGCAGACATTAAATTTTCATATGGTGATTTTTATATTCACGAAGGAAGCTTTGACTGGGGGGATTGTCCGTATCTAAATAATGACAACCCGAAACCGGACATACCAACCGGCCCCACATGTCCAAAATGTGGCTCATCAAAAATTTCAAGAACTTATACTCCCGGAGGGGCAGAATCTATTGAATGTATGGACTGCGGCTACAACACGCATAAGGACGCTGAAACGGCGTCATCAAATAAGCAACAATTATCAGAAACAGCACGAGAAATAAAGAACGATTTAATTAGTGAACCATGGGCGTGTGCAATGGTTGATAAACCATCGGTAGTGTATTATTTTAAAGAAGATAATACATATGAAAAAATTGAACTATCTAATCCTAAGAATGAGGAAAGCGGAAATTATGCTGTATATGATGATAAAATCAAAATAGGCGAAGAATATTATGATGTCTCATTCGATACATATCTTGGTATGACTTTTATAAATAGCAATGTTGGCGATGGTATGTATTATAAAGCTAACTTGGTAAAAGATGATGTTTTCTGTCATATATGCGGTTCGTATATGTTATTTAATGAAAATTGCAAATGGACTTGCGAGCAGGGACATAAGTATTGGTGCTATCCGGACAGTCCGTTATTTTCAGAGGATTTAGGACAATGGCTTGAGTAAGGGGGTTAGGGCAGAAAGTGCTGAGTGCTAATTGCTGATTGCTATCGTATGGCAAAGATGTTTGGGGATTAAATTTAATAAGGGACACAAAGACAGTGATTTAATTTTATCAAGGGGAGCGGAGATATGAGAATTGACGATACGGGTGAGATATATTTAAGGTACAACCACAAAAAGAAAAATAATAATACCGTAATTGCGGTAAGCATAATTATAGCGGCGCTAATTTTAGCGGCCGCGGCGGTGTTGCTGTATTTTATGAAGTTTTCGACCGGTGCGCATTTGAAAAATGCATATGCAAAGATTAATTCAAATGATTTTCAGGGAGCTATAAGTGAGCTTGATGAGGTTATTGCACAGGATAGCAAGAATATAGAGGCTTATGCGGGAAAGGCGGCGGCTCAAATTAAAATGGGCGATAATGCCGGCGCTGACAGTACTATAAGCGAAATGTGGAATAACTGCGACAGCGACAGTTATTCCGGCGGCGGTAATTTTGGCGGGAACATAGATTTAGGCGGCAGCGATGGCGATGGCGGAGGCGGTAATGATGCCTCTGCCGTCATTGGCGGCAATGATGGCGGTGATGCCAAGAATGACCGGCATACTTATGAACCGCAAAATACAAACGAGGATTACATAGCTGAAATTCTGCGTTTTCTTTTTGTATGGCAGTGTAAGTATAATATTGCATCCGATCGCGCCGAACACAATGAACTTAATATGGAAGCGATAGATTTAAGCGGTCTTAACGCATTGTTTAAAATTTATACGCGCCCAAACCAACCGACCGCAGACCCGCAAAGCGGAAAGTATGATAAGCCTCTGGTAGTAAAATTGTCGGCAGGAAATAAGGGTACGATATGTTATCGCATCAGGAATGAAAGCTTTAGGCTGAAGGAGTCGACCATATACAGCGAGCCTATATACATAAAAAAGAATAATTCTGTAACGCATATAACGGCAGCGGTATATGATGATTTGTTTATACCGAGCGATATGGTACACATGCAATACGAACTCAGCCGCGCACCGCTTATGCCGGCGGAGTATTCCGTTAAACCCGGCTCGTACAGCAGTGCAGTGGATTTGGTGCTTAATAATCCTAACTCAGACGGTAAGATTTACTATACAACAGGCGGAGACGAACCGACGACAAGTTCCAATGAGTATCAAGGCAAAATACATATCGGCGAAGGAAGCACAACAGTAAAGGTGAAGATAATAGATGCAGAAAACGATATAGCAAGCGAAACAATATCGCTTGAATATAAAGTCACAATACCCAAGCCAACCCCGACGCCAAAGGTGGCAAGCAACGACGGCTGTCCAAAGTGCGGAAGCAAGAATATAACGCTTGTAGGTAATCGTAATAACCCCGGTAATCAAGCGGCAAGATGTTTAGAGTGCGGATACAAATGGGATTCCGGAACAAAAACTGAGGGAGCTGACAATGAAGAAGGAGGTTCTATGAAGTGTCCTTACTGTGGTACTCCACTACCTACAGCGAAGACGTATTCCAGTGACGGCAGCTGGTGGTATAGATGTCCGGGCTGTTCTGAAAGAATATATACAGAGCATAGCTTTGATAATGTACACGGAATTGGAAATTTGTAAGAATATATTCGGAACAGCATTCGTTTTTATTGAAGATAGAGACGATGTTGTGGATATACAGTAATAATTAATCAGTATGAGCTTATTTTAATGCCAAAAACAATAATAATGTTAAGCTTTGAGGCGCAATATGTTTGAATAGTGGGTAGTGTTGATAGTGCATTTTCGGTCCATATTGAAAAAATTTCTCATATTGCCGCGGATTTATTAAACTGTCTATAGCGTGTTCGGTTTAGATGATATAATAGATAAAATTAAAAGGGGTGTAATATGTTTATAAGTATACTAGTTACGGAAAGAAATACAGTCAAAATTGGGGCGAACTTTAAGAACGTAATTTCGCCTGTGGATTTGATTGTTTCAAATGCTGTTGTATCTGCTATGCTAACCGAAAGAGGTCCTTTTGGAATAATGATAACAAAATATCTTTCCGATATGAGTGTTCGGTTCGGGGAATATTCACTGGAGCTGCCCAGGGAATTGTATGAGATATTGATTAGAATTGACCCGCTTAACAGGTACAGTATGTATTATATTATAATTGAGGCGCTCAGAAAAAAATTGAGAAAAACCTCCGAAGGCGATGAAATAATACGGCGGTACATAAATGCAGTTGAGGCGGACTGCAGCGGTATTACAAGCTTTTGCAAGAAGGTTGATGCCTTAAAAGAGCACGGAAAGGTTAGCGAAGTATATAAAATGCTGGGCATTACCGAAAAAACGAGTGAAAAATTATCGAAAGCTGGTTTTGTTCTGGGCATTATTTCGGTTGTGACCTTTGGCGCAGCATTTTTTACACAAATAATCGGATTGATTTTAAGTATTATAGGCACAGTGAAAAGCTATAAGAAAAGGTATATTTATAAAATGACCAAACCCGTTTGGGGAATTGTGCTTAATTTAGCTGCAATTCTAATGTTAATTGACTTTATACTCACTTTAGCGTCCGAAATTTGAATACCTCCGAATATCGATCGTTAGTTACTTTGGCGGCAAAAGCGATAAAAATACTGCGGCAAGCCAAAACAGCTTGCCGCAGTATGGAGCGGAAGACGGGACTCGAACCCGCAACATTCACCTTGGGAAGGTGACGCCCTACCGTTGAGCCACTCCCGCACAATTTATATTAATATTATAATACCGTCATTTATTCTTGTCAAGCTAAAAATAAACTGCGCAATTGGTGAAAGTGATTATTACTCCCGCTATTGCTTTTTGGTGTTATTGTATGATATAATCTCAGTAAGCAGATTAATTTAGAGAGGTTATGTTATATGTTAACGGTGTTTAAAGATGTTAGATTAAAAAACGTACTGTTGCTGACTGTAGCCGGGATTATTAATGCGTTCGGTATAACGGTATTTTTGTATCCGGTAAAGCTTTACGACAGCGGTATATCAGGTGCGTCAATGCTGCTTGCGCAGATTACGCCGGAGTATATTTCCTTATCGGTATTTCTTATTTTGCTGAATATACCGATATTTATTTATGGCCTTAAAAAGCAGGGGAGCGTGTTTACGTTTTATGCAATTTATACCGTAGTAATATATTCTTTATGTTCGTGGCTTATAACGGACGTTTTGCCGATTGATGTCAGTTTTGCATCACCGCTTGCCGGCAGGGATTTACTTCTTTGCGCGCTGTTCGGCGGTGTGATTTCGGGCATTGGCAGCGGACTTGCAATTAAGTCGGGCGGTGCGATGGACGGCATTGAAGTATTGGCGGTCATATTTGCAAAACGAATAGGCATATCCGTGGGAACGTTTGTTATGATATTTAATGTAGTTTTATATGTCATTTGCGGTGTTGTGATTAAAAGCTGGATACTGCCGCTGTACTCGATTGTTACATATTTTGCTGCGCTTAAAACTATAGACTATATTGTTGAAGGCATTGACCGCGAAAAGGCGGTGTTCATAATCACAAACAAGGGCGAAAAGGTGTGCGAGGCATTACTAACAGAGTTTC
This sequence comes from uncultured Eubacteriales bacterium, assembly GCA_900542675.1. Taxonomy (GTDB): domain Bacteria; phylum Bacillota; class Clostridia; order Monoglobales; family Monoglobaceae; genus Monoglobus. The sequence continues at coordinate 15,979 of UQOT01000044.1, forward strand.
AGAGAGGGATAACAAAGCTTGCCGCCGAGGGCGCATATTCAAAAGAAGAAAAGATGATGATATACTTTATAATCAACCGTTTTCAGATTGGCAAGGTCAAAGATGTTGTGCGTATGGTTGACCCGACCGCGTATCTTTCTATAAGTGAGGTTGCGGAAGTATTCAGCAGAACCGATGAAAGGTAGTTTTAAATCGCATAGCAGGCGTGAAAAAGGTAAAATTTAATATATGAAGCCCAACAAAATATAAACTGTTTTGTGCAAAATGTAAATTTGAAAATTTTTTGAAATTTCTTGTTGACAAAAAGGGTAAAGGGTGGTAATATAAATAAGTCGCAAATCTGAGACAAGCTAAGGAAAAAGCAAAAAAATACTTGACAAAGTTTTAGAGATGTGGTAAACTTAGAGAGTTGACGCCGGTAAGCGTCAGCAGGGTGTTTGAAAAATAAATAGTGAAGAAGCGGTAATGAGAAACATCGAGAGATGTTCCATTACGACAATTGCACAAGGTAGAAGAAAACCTTGTCAATTCCAAAGTTCAAACGAACTTTACAAACGTTAGTGATTAGTATATGAGCTAAGAACGATCGAAAAATAAGTATTTAAGACAGTGAGAGCTGGTTTAAATAACAATATTTAACGAGAGTTTGATCCTGGCTCAGGACGAACGCTGGCGGCGTGCCTAACACATGCAAGTCGAGCGAGAAGTCTGTGACGGAATCCTTCGGGAAGAAGCCAGAGATGGAAAGCGGCGGACGGGTGAGTAACGCGTGAGTAACCTGCCTTCAGGAGGGGGACAACATTCCGAAAGGGATGCTAATACCGCATAAAATTATTGAATCGCATGATTTAATAATCAAAGATTTATCGCCTGAAGATGGACTCGCGTCCAATTAGCTAGTTGGTGGGGTAAAGGCCTACCAAGGCGACGATTGGTAGCCGAACTGAGAGGTTGATCGGCCACATTGGGACTGAGACACGGCCCAGACTCCTACGGGAGGCAGCAGTGGGGGATATTGCGCAATGGGGGAAACCCTGACGCAGCAACGCCGCGTGAAGGAAGAAGGCCTTCGGGTTGTAAACTTCTTTAAGTGTGGAAGATAATGACGGTACACACAGAATAAGCCACGGCTAACTACGTGCCAGCAGCCGCGGTAATACGTAGGTGGCAAGCGTTGTCCGGATTTACTGGGTGTAAAGGGCGTGTAGGCGGGATAGCAAGTCAGATGTGAAATACCGGGGCTTAACTCCGGGGCTGCATTTGAAACTGCGATTCTTGAGTGCCGGAGAGGAAAGCGGAATTCCTAGTGTAGCGGTGAAATGCGTAGATATTAGGAGGA
>UQOT01000045.1 GCA_900542675.1 uncultured Eubacteriales bacterium
TCGTGTTGTCGCCGCGGAATGTATCCCGTCTGTGGATTAAGTACACGGTTTTGCAGATTTCGGACAAAAACCTCGCATCGTCAAGCGCAGTGTTTCCGCCGCCGACAACCGCGACGTCCTTATCCTTAAAAAATGCGCCGTCGCAGGTTGCGCAGTAAGACACTCCGCGGCCTATGAGCTCGTCCTCATTGTCAAGCCCTATTTTACGGTTTGACGCACCGCTTGCGATTATTATATTGCGGCACTCATATTCGCCATCTGACGTTACAACAGTCTTTTTACCGCCTTCTGTCCTAATTTCGGTCACGTCGGCGAACTCAATGCTTCCGCCGAGCTCTGTCACCTGTTCAAACAGCCCGGTTGCAAAGTCAAATCCCGACACATCTTTTATGCCGGGATAGTTTGCGATATGCGGTGAGTTAATAATTTGACCACCATACGCGTTGTTTTCAAAAATTATTGCAGACATTCCGCGACGCGCAAGGTAAATCCCGGCGGTCATCCCCGCCGTCCCCGCACCGATTATTATTGCGTCAAGCATAATACCCTCCTAAATTCCTACAAAGCTTAAAATTGCCTGCTTTGACTTCATACCTACCGATTTTTTTACAGGCTTACCGCCCTTAAATAAAATCAGAGTCGGGATAGACATAACTTCATAGGTTCCCGCAAGTCCGTTTTCTTCATCGACATTTAGCTTGCAGACCTTTATGCTGTCTTGTTCCTCGGCAATCTCTTCGATTATCGGAGCAAGCATTCTGCACGGGCCGCACCACGATGCCCAAAAGTCAACCAGCACCGGTTTATCCGAATTAAGAACTTCTTCGGTAAAGTTACCGCTTGTCAGCGTAATTTCTTTTGACATAGTTATTCCTCGCTTTATTTATTATGGTTAATTAACAATTTTGTTCGAGAGCGCCTGACGGACGAGTTCAATTACATTTACGTTGCCCATAAGACCGCTTACCGTAATTCGGGTCATATGCTCAACGCCGTCACGCGGGATATTGACCTCATAGTCAATGACTGTTGCGTCGTCGCCGACAAGACACTGCGCTTTGTAGCCCGCTTTATGCGATGCTTCAATAACGCTGTCGCTGTATGAGCCGTAGGGATATGCTATCATATCGCAGGTGGTACCGAGATTTTTCTCTATCAAATATTTGGACTTTCTAAGCTCAAAGTTCACAGCGTCTCTTGTGAGCGTTGCAAGCTTTACGTGGTCGTTCGTGTGTGACTGAATTTCAATAAGTCCGCTGTTTATCATCTCGCGCGCCTGTTCCCAGTTAAAGTGCGTATAGTTTACTTTGCCATCGCCGCCCTTTGCGCCGACTGTGTCGGTAACTATGAAAATCGTGGCGGGGATTTCCAGCTCTCTAAGAATAGGATATGCGACCTCATAATTCGAGAGATATCCATCGTCAAACGTTACGATTATCGGATTGGACGGCATTGTCTTTGAGCCGTCGGTGCAGTTTACAAAGTCCACATATTCCCTGAGGCTTATGGGCGTAAACTGAGCCTTTATCGCTGTCATATGCAGTCGAAAATCCTTCGGCGATATTATGGATATTGCGTTTGACGTGTCAAAGTCCGTGGATATATGATGATAGAGTAAAATCGGAACCTTGAGCACCTCTGCCTCTTTGCTACCTGCCCTTACAATGCCGGGCTGAGCCGACGGTGTCGGTGTCGGAGTTACAGCCGGGTCAGCGCTTGCTTCGGGGCTTGTTTTTCCGCCCGAAACCCACGCAGGCGCGCTGCTGTTCTGATTTTTTTCGCTATCCGTGCTGTTTGTGCCTGTTGTATTTACAGGGGCTTTGCTTGGGCCGAACGCTTCAACATTACCGCTGCCGCAGAATACAAAAACCGCAAGCACTGCGCAGCACACAGCAACGGATGCCGCTGTAATCAAAGTCCTCTTCATATCGTATACTCTCCTTACTGTTGTTATCCGCAAAAAAACTTTTATTATTCAAACAAAAATTACTTAAAAATTTTGTTTGCGACTGCTAAAAAGGTCTCGTTATTTTCAGAACCGACGATATAGCGTAAAATCTTTTCGGTTACATCCGCAGTGTTTTGTCCTGCGAGAGCGCGGCGAATTTTCCAGATAACCTCTCTTTCGGCGGGATTTAACAAAAGCTCCTCTTTTCTTGTTCCGGATTTCGCTATATCAATTGCCGGGAATACGCGGCGTTCCTGAAGCTTTCTGTCTAAGTGAACCTCCATATTGCCGGTGCCCTTGAATTCCTCGTAAATCATATCGTCCATTCGGCTGCCGGTCTCGATAAGAGCCGTTGCAAGTATAGTCAGGCTTCCGCCCTCCTCAATATTACGTGCCGCGCCGAAGAAACGCTTAGGTTTATAAAGAGCGCCGGGGTCAAGACCGCCCGAAAGCGTTCTGCCTGTAGGTGAAATTGTGAGGTTATACGCCCTTGCAAGTCTTGTTATACTGTCAAGCAGAATAACTACGTCCTTTTTGTGCTCAACCAGTCTCTTGGCGCGTTCTAAAACTATTTCGGCAACCTTGGCGTGGTTTTGCGGCTCCTCGTCAAACGTCGAATATATTACGTCACCTTTGATGCTTCTCTGCATATCGGTTACTTCCTCGGGGCGTTCGTCTATCAGCAGCACTATAAGCTGCACGTCGGGATTGTTCGTTGTTATGCTATTGGCTATGTTTTTAAGCAGCGTGGTTTTGCCCGCCTTTGGGGGCGCAACAATTATTCCTCTCTGCCCTTTTCCGACCGGTGCAATCAGGTCAATTATGCGCATAGAATAATCATTCGACGAGGTTTCAAGTTTAAGCCTTTCGGTCGGATAGATAGGAGTTAAATCCTCAAACGCCTTTCTGCGCAGTACAACGTCAACGCCGTCGCCGTTTACCGATTTAACATAAATCAGCGCTTCAAAACGCTCATCATCGTGCTGTCTTGTGTTTGCTTCAATAAAGTCGCCGGTTTTCAGCCTAAATCTGCGTATCTGCGTTTGCGGCACATAAATATCACCCGTGCCCGACTGATAGTTATCGGTTCTTAAAAAGCCGTAGCCGTCCTCCATTATTTCAAGAATTCCGCTTGCCACATTGTTTCGGTTTTGTTCGTTGTTTTTGAACTTGTCGCTGTTATTTTGCTTTTGATTGTTCTTCTTATGTGTTTGACTGCTCTGTTCGTTATTTTGTTCCCGGTTTTGTTCGCGTTTTTGTTCGTTTGAGGGAGTGTTTTCTTCGCTCGCGTCATTTTTGCGGTGAACAGAAGTTTTCTTCGCAGACTCCGCTTTATCAGGTGTTTCATCGTCCCTGCTATGCTCCGCCGAATTTTTCGATATATATTCCTTTACGGTTTCGCACAGTTCCTTTTTGTTAAGCTTGGATATACCCTTTATTCCCAGCGTTTTAACCAGTTGTTTAAGTTCCAGTATCTTCATAGCCTCCACTTGTTCGGGAGTTATGTTTACCGTTTGATTGTTCATAAATTCCTCCTAAAAATTAATTCGCCGATGTTATGTTATCATAATCCTTGGGTGTCACCAATTTCACCAATGGGTTGTTTTCGTACATAGTTTTAGTCAATGTGGACTCTGATATATACGCCTTTGTTGTCGGGTTTTCGCGCAGCGGAGCGACCGCGTATACAACCGCAAACACAAGATAAAGCACAAGAAGAGCTTCGACTGTGCCGAATATAACGCCGCCCGCTCTGTCAAACAGTCTGATAAGCGGCAGCCGTGAAATTATATGCAGAATTCGTCCTATAACACTGATTAAAACTCGCGTTATTAAAAATACTGCGAGAAACGAAAGCAAGTTAAGCACAAGGTTTGATACAAACCCTGTAAGCGCGTTTTCAAGTCCGACACGCCCGGTTGAAACCATACTTCGCATATAATCCGGGAGGTCGGACGCGTCAAGGCTTTTGGATAATACTCCGGGTTCAACGTATTTTGTTCTCACCAAATCACGTATGCTGTCGCCTATAACACTGTTTGAAATAATGTCCTTTATATATGGATACAAAAGATATGCGATAATTATGCTTGCCGCAAGCGCGGCAATTCCGTAAAGTGAACGCAGCAGACCCTTTTTATACCCTATAATTATAAAAAGGATAAACACTGCCGCGGTCAGTATGTCTATCATAATAACCTCCGAAATCAATGTATGCGGACTATATCGGCTTTGTTTCCTCCGAGAACGAGAACATTTCGATTATTGCCGTATATTCCGATATTCATTATATCGTGTTTAATTTCTATATTTTTCTTCGGTCTGCCCTTTTGGCTAAGCGAAACAATATTCCGCCCTGTTGACACGACTATGCTGTCACGGCATACAGAAAAATGATTTATTTTGTCGCTTGAAGTGTATGTTCCCAAAAGCTTGCCTCGGCGCGAGTATATCTCAAGCACCGAATTCCCGCGGTTGTCGCGGCATAGGAATACAATTCTGTCACCGCCCGATATGTCGTAAGACTGCGGCGATTTTCCTGCCAAATCAATACAGAATATCTGCGAGCCGTTTTTCTTTAACCCGTAAACTTTGCTGTCGCCGAGTGCGGTTATATTATCATTTTTGTCAAAGCTGATTTTTGTTACAAGCTGTGAGGCGCACTCGGTCACAGAGACTTCTTTCTCGGCGGATACATTTATTACGTGAATTTTTGAATATACCTCGTTACGGTCACTCATCATCTGTGCAACCGCTATGTACTTTCCGTTATTTGATATATCAATATCGGTAATATATCCTTCGCCGCTGTTCCACTTAAAGATTTCCTCTGCCTTTTTGTTGTACACAACCACGCTGCCTTTGTAGCCTTCCTCACTCACTGCTGCTGCCGCATAACGCTTTTTGCAGATTTTTGCCGATAATATATCGCTTTTTATCGGATACTCTGTAATGATATTACCTTTTCTATCATAAAGGTTCAGTGTGTTGTTTCCGTCAAGGTCGGCGAGAAGCATATAATTTCCCTCGATATCGACCATCGGGTTTGTAAGCGTAACGGGCTTTATCCAAACGTCTGTACCCTTGTTATTTACAAGCTTTAAGCCGTTGTTATTTACAAGCAGTATGTCACTGCCGTATGGGTGCATCGCATATTCTCCGCCCGTGTCAAATTCGAGGTCGGAATATGCTCTGTAGGTAGTGTGCGGTATTACGACCAAATTTATAAACAGCGCAAGCAAAACCGCAAACACAGCCGCCGCACTGCAAAGTCTCAGCGCGTTTACGCGGAATATTCTGCCGCCGAATTTTAAATCTTTTATACTGCTGCTGTCGAGTTCTTTAATCGTACCTGCAAGCTTCAGCCATTTATTTTTTATAAATTCGCCGATTTGCGAAAAGCTGAACTCCTTGTTCAAGTCAAATTTCATATTAAGTCACCTTAATCTGTCTGTGTTTTTAAAGATACACTTTTTTAAGAAACAATCCCTGCGGAGGCGCAGTAACGCCGCCTTTTAACCTGTCTGCGCTTTCGATAATTTCCGGAATATCGTCGGCACGAAGTTTGCCGCAGCCGACGTCTGTAAGCGTACCTACGATTATCCTTACCATATTGTATAAAAACGCGTCCGCCTCAACTGATACGGTGATGAGGCTTGGCTGATTTTCGTCTCTCTCCGCCGTGCATACTCGTACGGTTCTTACCGTTGTTGTTTGCTGTCCGCCGCTTGCCATAAAGCCCGCAAAATCGTGTCTGCCGACAAAGTATCCCGCGGCCTTTTTGATATTCTCAAAATCTAATTTATATGGATAATGCCAGCTATAGCGGTCTAAAAACGGATTTTTAAAGACTGAATTCCATATTTGATAGATGTATCTCTTGCCGTTTACCGAAAAGCGCGAATTAAAATCCTCCGCCGCTTCCCACGCGTTTACGGCTGTGATGTCGCTTGGCAGCCGATAGTTAAGCGCATACGGCAGTCTGTCCGTCGGTATAGATGTATCCGTCTTGAAATTCATTATATAGTCAAGTGCGTGAACGCCGGCGTCGGTGCGGCTGCAGCCGGTAACCCTGACGGGCTTTCCGAAAGTTTCTTGGAGCGCGGTCTCAACCGTACTCTGCACCGTGACCGCGTTTTCCTGCCACTGCCAGCCGTGATAGTTTGTGCCGTCGTATTGAATTCTCACGGCGATATTCTTATCTTTTCCCATATTCTAAAACTTTCCCAAAGTAATATTAAGAGTAATTACCGCACCGAGCAGCATAAGCGTAAACATCCAGCCGAGTATATCCACCGAGGTGTATTTCAGTTCATACAGTCGTGTGCGGTTCTCGCCGCCGCGGTAACAGCGGCATTCCATAGCCGTCGCAAGCTCGTCCGCGCGTCTGAACGCACTGATAAACAGCGGTATTAAAATCGGAACCATAGCCTTTGCGCGGCTTAATATATTTCCGCTGTCTATACTTGCGCCGCGCGCCGACTGCGCCTTCATAATTTTGTCCGTCTCGTCAAGAAGAGTAGGTATAAATCTGAGCGCAATTGTCATCATCATCGCGATTTCGTGTGCCGGTATGTGGATTTTCTTAAACGGTGCGAGCAAGTGCTCAATGCCATCGGTCAGCGCGATAGGCGATGTGGTCAGCGTCAGCAGCGACGTGCCGAGTATCAGAAAAATAAGCCTCAGCACCATAAATGCCGCAAAGCGTATGCCCTCTTTGGTAATAGTGAAAATCCACCAGTGCCATACTGTTTCGCCTGAGGTCAGGAACAGATTAAAAAGCCCGGTGAATACTATAAATATCATTATCGGCTTTAAGCCTTTTATCAGAAACTTGGGCGGAATTTTTGATACGGTCACGCAGACCGCCAAAAACGCCGTGAGCATAAGGTAGCCCCAAAAGTTTTGTATCAAAAACACAATGACCACATATGCGAGCATTATTAAAATCTTGGTTCTCGGGTCCAGCCGATGAATGAACGACTCACCGGGAAAGTATTGTCCGAGTGTAATATCTTTTAGCATATTTATTCCTTCTGAAATCAGTGAATTACTTTTTCTTTAAAAGCGGGAGCAGAACGCGGTACGCATCGCCCGTTGTATATATTCCATCTTCAATATTAATTCCCGCGGCGCGAAGTCTGTCCATTACCTTTGTTATTTGCGGAACCGTGAGACCGATTCCTTCAAGCCTTTCGCTTTGCTTGAATACTTCTGCGGGCTTGTCAAACATTTCGATATGTCCGCTGTTTAGAACAAGAATTCTGTCGGCGAGCCGCGCGACGTCCTCCATACTGTGTGACACAAGCAAGACCGTGAGTTCCATACGCTTGTGCATATCGCGGATTTGCGATAAAATCTCATCGCGTCCCGCGGGGTCAAGCCCCGCCGTCGGTTCGTCAAGGATTAGAATTTTAGGCTCCATCGCTAAAATTCCCGCAATCGCCGCACGGCGTTTCTGACCTCCCGACAAGTCAAACGGCGATTTTTGCAGCATATCCTCAGACAGCCCCGTCATAGATGCGGCGAACCGTGCACGCGCTTCTGCCTCCTCTTTAGAAAGTCCCATATTAAGCGGGCCGAAGCAGATATCCTTAAGAACCGTTTCTTCAAACAGCTGATACTCGGGATACTGCATAACCAGCCCGACCTTAAAGCGTATATCGCGAAGTTTGACTTTCTTGTCCGAAAGGTCGTCTCCGTCTATTATCACCTTGCCTGAGGTCGGCTTTATAAGTCCGTTTAGCATTTGTATCATAGTGGATTTGCCGGAACCGGTATGTCCGATAATTCCGACAAATTCACCTCTGTTAATTTCAAGACTTATATTGTCAAGCGCCTTTTTCTCAAAGGGGCCGCCCTGCATATAAATATAGCTTACGTTTTCAAGTTTAATCATATTTATGCCTTCCGAAATTAATGTGTCACGCTAAAGACTTGATTTTTTCTATCAGCATTTCGGCGCATTCTTCATCATTGAGCACCGCCGTATCAAAATCAAGCCCCTGCTTATTTAGCATATACATAAGATACGTTGACTGCGGCGTGTCAAGACCAAGCTCTTTAAGCCGCTCCACTTGCGGAAACACCTCGCGCGGAGTTCCTTGGAGAGCGATACGGCCATTGTCTATGACAACCGTTCTGTCCGCCTGTACCGCCTCATCCATATAGTGGGTGATAAGCACGACCGTCATTCCTTCGTCGCGGTTTAGTATTTTCGCTGTGCGCAGTACCTCGCGTCTGCCGCTCGGGTCAAGCATTGCTGTAGGCTCGTCCATAACAAGCACTTCGGGCTTCATTGCGAGTACTCCCGCAATTGCCACTCTCTGCTTTTGACCGCCGCTCAGCATATGCGGCGCGTGACGCTTAAACTCGGTCATACCCACAATATCAAGCGCATCGTCAACACGCTTGCGTATCTCGCCGCGAGGCACGCCTAAGTTCTCGGGCGCAAACGCAACGTCCTCCTCAACAATAGTCGCAACCATCTGGTTATCGGGGTTTTGAAACACCATTCCGACCCTGCGCCGAATATCAAACAGGTTTTTCTCATCCGAAGTGTCTATCCCGTCAACCGTAACCTTGCCCGACGTCGGCGTAAGTATCGCGTTTAGGTGCTTTGCAAGCGTCGATTTGCCCGAACCGTTGTGACCCAAAACCGCCAAAAACTCACCGCGGCGGATGTTAAGATTAATCCCGTCTAGCACCCGCGTATTTTGGCCGGTTTCCTCGTCCTTGTAATCATAAATCAAATCTTTTATACTTATTATATTATCCATAAACAAACAATTCCTTTAATTGGTAGGTCGCTAGGTTAGCGCACACCGTAGGGGCGGATATTATCCGCCCGCAAGCCTCCCATTAAAAGGGGAGCCGACATAGTCGGGTAGGTTCGTAGGTTGGTATGCGGCTAAGCGCGGCGGAAATGATACGCCAACGTATTTATGCGTATTCCCTACTCCCTATTCCCTAGTACCTACGTTGCCAACGCGCGGAGTAGCCGCACGGCAATACGAGTCCGCCGTTTGTAATCGGCAGTCCGATTTCGTCTATATCGGTATAGCCCTTGAACTTTTTGCCTATCGTCAGCTTGTATATATTATCCATTACGCTGCCTGACATACCTGTTGTGTACGAATTTACAAGAAAGAACAGCGGGTCGTCGCTGAGCACCTCGGTGCAAAGCTCAACAAGCCCGAACAGCTCATTTTCAATCTTCCACACCTCGCCGCCCGGCCCTCTGCCGTATGACGGCGGGTCCATAATTATGCCGTCGTATTTTCTGCCCCTGCGGATTTCGCGCGCGACAAATTTTTTCACATCATCGATTATATACCGTATCGGTCTGTCACTGAGTCCCGACAGCGCTGCGTTTTCCTTTGCCCACGACACCATACCCTTTGCCGCGTCAACGTGGCACACGCTTGCGCCTGCACTTGACGCAGCCATTGTTGCGCCGCCCGTATAGGCAAAGAGATTAAGCACGTTAACTGAATTCTTTTCTCGTCCGCTTGATTTTATAATATCCGAAAACCAATCCCAGTTTGCCGCCTGCTCGGGAAAAAGTCCGGTATGCTTAAACCCCATAGGCTTTATACCGAACGTCAGCTCACGGTAACTGACTGTCCACGACTCGGGCAACTTTTTAAACACCTGCCATTTTCCGCCGCCGGAGCTGCTGCGGTTATATTTTGCGTCCGCGTTTTTCCAGTCGGAGAGCTTGTCCCTGACGTCTGTTTTCCATACAATCTGCGGGTCCGGCCGACATAGAACCTTATCCTTCCACCTTTCGAGCTTTTCTCCGTCCGATGCATCGAGAAGCTCGTAGTCTTTCCATTTATCCGATAAGAACATTATAGCAGTCTCCCAAAAAATATTAATACCTATTGTAAAAGGGGTATTATAACTTCAAAATAGAACAATATGTTATGTTGAATTCAAAATCATAAACTTATCTGAGTACAGATATTTTATCACGTTACACGCCAAAAGTCAATACCGTAAAATGGCAAAAACACACAGCGGTACAAAGCGATAAATGTGGCATTTTATATATATTTAACGGTTGTTTTTTACGTAGAATTATAATATAATAATAAAGATACGGGATAACACTTATACTAAGGAGTGAAACTTTTGGGAGAAGATAACATAAAGAAATCAAAAAATAAAAGCGGAAGCTTTATAAAAGGTGCGCTTGTGCTCGGCGCGGCGAGTCTTATAGTTAAGCTCATCGGCGCGGGATTTAAAATTCCGCTTACGTATTTAATAGGCGATGACGGTATGGGCTGGTTTAACATCGCCTATCAGATATATACGTTTATGTTTATTGTCGCTACGGCGGGCTTCCCGGTAGCGATTTCAAAAATGGTGGCGGAAAGCCTTGCGCGTGATGATGAAAGAGACGCAAAGCGCGTATTTCAGACTTCGTTCACGCTTCTGTTTATAATAGGCATTTTGGGCAGCGTAATACTTTTCGCGTTTGCGGGTCCGCTCTCGCGGCTTGTCGGTATTCCCGACTCGGAGCTTGGCATCAAGGCGATTGCTCCCGCTATATTCTTTGTGTCTATGGCTTCGGCTTTGCGCGGATACTTTCAGGGCAGACAGAATATGTATCCCACCGCGTTTTCTGAGGTTATAGAGTCGAGCGGCAAACTCATAATTGGACTTGTGCTTGCAGGACTGTTTATGGGTATGGCGGTCAGCCCCGCTCTTAACAAGGCGGCAGACCTCGCTAATGGAGTTTTTCAGAGTGAACATATAAGAAAGATATACGCCTCGGCGGGCGCAAATTTCGGAGTTGCGGTCGGAACCTTCCTGTCGTCGGCTCTTTTAATACTTATTTATATTTTTACTTCGGCAGCAGCAAAAAGACACGCTGAGCTTGCCGCACCTATGACAGCGGCAGCCGACAGAATAAGACCGAAAAAGACAATACTTAAAGAGCTTGTGCTCATTGCGATACCGATTACGATAGGCGCGTCTGTATCGAGTCTTACCACACTTATAGATATGACAACAATCGGCAGACGGCTGGTGATTAACCCGGCCGTGTTTGACAGATATTCGTTTATGTTTGAAGGCAGCGCGGAATTTATGAGAAAAGCGGCGGAGGAGGGCTGGAACGCCGCGGAGATAAACGTGCAGAAGGCTACGAGCCTTTACGGAATGTACACCGGCAAGGCTCTTACAATGTTTAATCTGCCGCTTACGATAATCGTGGGACTTGCCACAAGCATAGTGCCCGCAATTTCAGCGGCGGTTGCTAAAAAGAACAGCGGTGAAGCACAAAGCATAACGCTGAGTGCGATAAAAATAGCTCTGTTGTTCGGCGCTCCGTGCGCTGTCGGAATGTCGGTATTATCAAGCGATGTGCTTAATCTGCTGTTTAGCACCGACAACGCCGAAATTGTCTTAAGCATACTCGCGATAGCGATTATTCCCGTCGCGGTAGTGCAGGTTACCAACGCAATACTTCAGGCGTACGGAAAAATGTATTATCCCGTGTTTAATATGTTAATCGGCGGCGCGGTTAAGGTTATATTTAACTTCTTCGCAATTCCGCTGCTCGGTATCGAGGCGGCTCCGATCGGAACATTTCTGTGCTATTTGATTATAGCGGTTATAAATACGGTGCAGATTGTAAATCACGCGAAAATCCGCTTTAAGTTCACAGACGTTGTGCTAAAGCCTGTTATCGCCGCTGTCGTTATGGGTGTATTCGCGTGGTTCATAGACGGCTTTCTTCCGCAGTCGAGAGTTATTACTCTGCTTGAAATAGCGGCGTGCGCAGTTGTATACCTGATTATGATATTTGTTGTGGGAGCGGTAAAACGCGAGGACGTTTTGCGTATGCCCAAGGGTGAAAAAATAGCGGGGATACTTGAAAAATTTAAATTGATAAAGTAGTATACGGAGGAAAAAATGGACTTTAATTTTAAAGATAAAAATCAAAAATACAATTTTGACGAGTTGGTTAAAATCGTGGAGCTGCTCCGTGCTCCGGGCGGCTGCCCGTGGGACAGGGAACAAACCCACGACAGCATAAAGCGAAACCTTGTCGAGGAGGGCTATGAACTGATTGAGGCAATAGACGGTGGTAAGCCCGAAAAAATCGCTGACGAGAGCGGAGACCTTTTGCTTCAGGTAGTGTTTCACGCGGTAATCGGCAAGGAGTTTGGCGAGTATGAGATAAACGACGTGACCGACGCAATCTGCCGAAAGCTGATACATCGCCACCCGCACGTATTCGGCGATACCGAGGTTTCGGGCAGCGGCGAGGTGCTTAAAAACTGGGATGCGATAAAGCGTGCCGACCGCGGACAGGCAAAAATTGCGGACGAGCTTAGGGGAGTCTCGAAATACCTGCCGTCGCTTATGCGCGCCGAAAAAATGCAAAAGAAGGCGGAAAAGGCGGGCTATACGTCAGCTTGCTGCACTGAGGGCGAAGAAAAACTCACACAGGATAAGTGCGGACAAATGCTGTTTGAAGCGGCAGACAAGTGCCGCAGGAGCGGCATCGACCCGGAGCTTGCACTCGCGGCGTATACCGAAAAATTCATTAAAGATTTTGAAGAATTTGAAAACACGAAACAGGAGCAATAATTATGAGACTTGACAAATTTTTAAAGGTGTCGCGTATAATAAAGCGCCGCACGGTCGCAAACGAAGCTTGCGACGGCGGCAGAGTATCGGTAAACGGGCGTACGGTTAAGGCGTCGTACGACGTAAAGCCGGGCGATGAGATATCAATAATGTTTGGCGAAAAACCGCTTAAAATACGCGTGACCGACGTTAAAGAGACCGTTAAAAAGGATGAAGCCCGTAACCTCTACGAGGCGCTTTAGATTAAGACCGCTTTTTATCATAAAATCCTCTTGAAATAAATATTGTTATATAGTATAATAATTTCGGAGATAAAAAGCACAGGGCGGTTTTCGGTGAAATTTTTACTGAAATATGCTATGAATTTACGGGCTTTATATGTTAAGTATGCTTAAAATTATCGTATTTTGAAAATTTTGGCTTGACAAAGTATACAGCCCGTTGTATAATCACGGCATAGACAGCAAAGGCGCTGTGAGTTTTTACTCGCAGCGCTTTTTGTTTTATCATCCGATAATTGCCTAAATTCGATTTATGAAAGGATGTTTTGCTATGGATAAGATGAATGAACTTTTCGGCAGCGCCGTATTTGAAGACTCTGTACAAAAAGTCAGACTTCCCGACAACATCTATAGACAACTGAGAAAAACTAAGGAGGAAGGCACGCCGCTTACACGCGAGGTCGCAGACGTAGTCGCAAATGCGATGAAGGATTGGGCGGTTGAAAACGGCGTTACTCACTACACACATTGGTTCCAGCCGATGACAGGCGTTACGGCGGAGAAGCACGACAGCTTTATTCAGCCGGACGGTATTGACAATGTGATTATGGAGTTCAGCGGCAAGGAGCTTATTAAGGGCGAACCTGACGCGTCAAGCTTCCCGTCGGGCGGACTGCGCTCGACATTTGAGGCGAGGGGCTATACCGCATGGGACCCGACTTCAAATGCATTTATTAAGGACGGAATTTTATGTATTCCGACAGTATTCTGTTCATACACGGGCGAGGCGCTTGACAAAAAGACGCCGCTTATGCGTTCGATGGAGGTCTTGAGTCAGTCGGCGGTAAAGGTGCTTCATCTTATGGGTGATACAGATGTTAATCGCGTTATCACAACTGTAGGTCCTGAACAAGAATACTTCCTGATTGACAGAAAAGTTGCTCTTAAGAGAAAAGATATTACATATACCGGCAGAACACTTTTCGGAGCGCCCGCGCCAAAGGGTCAAGAGCTCGATGACCATTACTTCGGTGTTATAAAGAGAAGGATTTCAGAGTATATGGCAGACCTTGATAGGGAGCTGTGGAAGCTCGGCATTTTGGCAAAGACAAAGCATAATGAGGTTGCTCCGTCACAGCACGAGCTTGCGCCTATCTTTACACAGGCAAATGTGGCGACCGACCATAACCAGCTCACAATGGAGATTATGAAGAAGGTTGCCGAGAAGCACGGTCTTAAATGCCTGCTTCACGAAAAGCCGTTTGAAGGAATAAACGGCAGCGGTAAGCATAATAACTGGTCAATCTCGACCGACAGCGGCAAAAACCTCTTAAAGCCGGGTAAGACGCCGCACGACAATCCGACGTTCCTGCTGTTTTTAAGCGCGGTTATTACTGCAGTTGACGAATATCAGGATTTGCTCCGCTCATCGGTTGCGACAGCGGGCAATGACCACAGACTCGGCGCGAACGAGGCTCCGCCTGCGATTATTTCAATGTTCATCGGCGACGACCTCGCCGAGGTTTTAGAGTCAATTGAGATGGGCAGCGAGTTTACTAACAAG
This sequence comes from uncultured Eubacteriales bacterium, assembly GCA_900542675.1. Classification (GTDB taxonomy): domain Bacteria; phylum Bacillota; class Clostridia; order Monoglobales; family Monoglobaceae; genus Monoglobus. Next base: position 14,339 of record UQOT01000045.1, read on the forward strand.
AAAAAGCACGTTATGGATTCAGGCATTGATGCGGTTCCCGATTTTGCTCAGGATACCACGGACAGAAACAGAACTTCGCCGTTTGCGTTTACCGGTAACAAGTTTGAGTTCAGAATGCCCGGCTCGGCGCTCTCGATTTCGGGACCGAACTTCATATTAAACACAGCGGTTGCCGAAGTTCTTGACGAATTTGCCGTAAGACTTGAGAAGGCGGACGATATTATCGCTGAGGTTTACAGCATCGTTAAGGACACGATGAAAGAGCATAAGAGAATTATATTCAACGGCAATAACTATTCGGACGACTGGGTTGCCGAGGCTGAGAGCAGAGGCCTTTATAACTTAAAGAGCACGCCCGAGGCGATGCAGGCGTTCATTAAGGATAAGAATGTTGAGCTGTTCGTAAAGCATGGCATTCTTACCAAGGACGAGGCGTACTCGCGCTATGAAATTAACCTTGAAAACTACAGCAAGGCAATTAACATAGAGGCAAAGACGACTATCGAAATGGCAAGACGCGATATCGCGCCGGCGGTTTCTAAGTATGTTAAGGAGCTCACCGATACGGTTATCGCAAAGAAGCAGATTGCGGGTGCAAATTGCTCGTTTGAAGAGCAGCTTATACCGAGACTTTCTGATTTGGAGGCTGAGCTTTATACAAGAGTTGAAAAGCTCGATGCAAATGTTAAAAAGGCGCTTGATATGACGGATTATCAGGCACAGGCTGCGTTCTATCACGACACAGTTCTTGCCGATATGGAGTCGGTAAGAGAAGTTGCTGACGAGATGGAGCAGTACACAGCCGAAGAGTTCTGGCCGTTCCCGACTTACGGCGATTTGCTGTTCTCAATTCAGGACTAACAACGTAGGGAATAGGAACTAGGGAGTACGCACCCTTGTATCGCGTATCATCTTCGCCGCGCCTATTGCGCTTGCGGTGGATGAGGTTAAAATATTAGTTAAGACAATGGAGTCTGAGTTAATTCTCAGGCTCCGTTTTTATTTTATGAGGAGGAGTTAATTATGATTCAAAATTTATCGGAACTGGTTGCGGGTGAAGTTTTCCCGGTCTGGTACTTAATCGGTGCAGCGCTCGTGTTTTTTATGCAGGCAGGTTTTGCTATGGTGGAGGCCGGTTTTACAAGAGCCAAGAACTCGGGTAATATTATAATGAAAAACCTGATGGACTTCTGTATAGGTACGGTTATGTTCATTATTTTGGGCTTCGGCTTGCTGCTCGGCGAGGATGCTCTCGGCGGATTTATAGGACTTCCGACGCTCGGCATTTTTACGGATTATGCAAATTTCGACTGGTCAAGTTTTGTGTTTAATCTGGTGTTCTGTGCGACGACCGCGACAATTGTTTCGGGAGCTATGGCAGAGAGAACTAAGTTCTCGGCTTACTGTATTTATTCGGCAGTAATCTCGGCGGTTGTATATCCGATTGAGGCGCACTGGATTTGGGGCGGCGGCTGGCTCGCACAGCTCGGTTTCCACGACTTTGCAGGTTCGTGCGCGATACATATGGTCGGCGGCTTGTCTGCTTTAATCGGCGCGGCAATTCTCGGCGCGCGTATCGGAAAGTTTACAAAGGATAAGAAGACAGGAAAGGTTAAGGCTCACGCTTTTCCGGGTCACAATATCGTTATAGGTGCGCTCGGTTGCTTTATACTGTGGTTTGGCTGGTATGGATTTAACGGTGCGGCTGCGACGAATACCGCAGAGCTAGGCTCGATATTCTTAACGACAACGGTTGCCCCGGGTGTTGCGACTGTGGTATGTATGATTTTTACGTGGCTAAAGTACGGCAAGCCGGATGTTTCAATGTGTCTTAATGCATCGCTTGCGGGTCTTGTTGCCATTACGGCTCCGTGTGACGTTGTTACGGGCGGCGCATCAATAATCATTGGCGCGGTTGCGGGTCTTTTGGTTGTATTCGGCGTTTGGTTCCTTGACAATGTACTGCACGTTGACGACCCTGTCGGTGCGGTTGCGGTTCACTTCTTAAACGGTGTTTGGGGAACAATCGCTGTCGGCTTGTTTGCAAACCCTGCATCTCCGGCATTTGAGACGGCGGGTATTCTGCCCGGTCTGTTCGCGGGCGGCGGGTTTACACAGCTCGGCTATCAGCTGCTCGGCGTAATTACGGTATGTGCGTGGACGGCTGTTACAATGACAATCTTCTATCTCATCATTAAGCATACAATCGGACTGCGTGTTTCGGCGGAGGAAGAAATCGGCGGTTTGGATATTTACGAACACGGTATGACTTCGGCATATGCTGACTTTATGCCGTCAAATCTAGCGTTATCCGAGGGCGCTGTTGAGCCTGAGGCTGAAGTCGGCGTTCCGCTTCCGAGAGCGGTTCCGGTGGTTAAGGTTCCCAAGGAAGCAGGCGGCGAGGCGGTTGACAGCAATGGTCATCCGATTACAAAGATTACCGTTGTATGTAAGGAGAATAAGTTTGAATTGTTAAAGAGAGCGCTTAACGATGTAGGCGTTACGGGAATGACGCTCACTCACGTGCTCGGCTGCGGTATGCAGAAGGGCAGAAGCGAATACTACCGCGGCGTAGCTGTTGAAGCAACACTCCTGCCGAAGGTTAAAATAGACATCGTGGTATGCAGAGTACCTGTTCAGGATGTAATAAAGGCAGTGACGGAGGCTCTGTACACAGGTCATATCGGTGACGGTAAGATATTCGTATACGGCGTTCAGGATGTAGTCAAGGTTCGTACAGGCGAAACCGGCTACGACGCAATGACCGAGGATGGTGAAAACTGCTAACTCAAAGCATAAAAATAAAATAAGGGCAGAGCTTTTGATATGCACCCCAAAAGTTAGACACTTTTGGAGGTGCATATTTTTATGAGCAAAACAGGAAGAAAAAACAGAAAT
>UQOT01000046.1 GCA_900542675.1 uncultured Eubacteriales bacterium
CGGATTACCTCCGCCCCCACAGGGTTCAACCACAGACGCTTTCGCTAACGCTCATCTATGAAGGAGCCGACGGATTGAAAATGGCCATTTTTTAGAAGTCGGTTAGTTGCTGCGAGCACCCCCTTCGCTCGAGGAACATTTTTATCTTCAAAAAGGGTGAGCGCCAGCGAAAGCGTCGATTTTTCTACACTTTACGTAATTACAAAGTGTTTATGAGCGGTGTTACAAATGTAATGCCGCTTTTTATATGCGAACTTTGCGGCAAAAATCTGATTTGGTGAGTAGGAGAAATAATAAATCCCCGACCTTAAAAGGACGGGGGGAAAATAAAAAGTTCGAATTACGGCAATAATCTTTATGAAAACCGCGTTAGCTAACGCTCATCTAAGAAAATCGGTAACATCAAATGGCCCAAAAATTTGAGCGGTCGAAGCGACGTTACTTAGAGCACCCCCTTCGCTCGAGTGACAAACACCCTTCTATGGATGAGCGCCGGCTAACGCGGTTTTGCACGTTAGCAAAAAAATGTTAAAAAATAGATACTATTATTTTACAACTTTATTACGAATTAGTCAACAGTTTTAACACATTTTTGTATATAGTGATAGTGAAATTTGTCATATTGCATATAAAAATAGGGGTATAGTTTGTGAACTATACCCCTATTTTGTTAAGTTTTACGCAAGCGCGTCAGCGAGCTTTTTAATCTGCTCGATAGTTTCGGGTTTTACTGCCGACTTTATTGTAACCATAGGCTCGACGATTTCTATGTTGTTCATAGCCTCGAATGCTTCGCGGATTTTCTTACCCGACATCGGCGCCCACGAGCCGTTTTCGATTATGCCGACTTTGCGGTTTCTGTAGGTTTTGGCCTTAAGATGCTCAATAAACTCGTGCGCGGCTGTGAATATACCGCCGTCATATGTGGGCGATGCCACAACAAGTCTGTCGTATCTGAAAGCATCCTCCACGCACTCGGCCCAGTCTTCACGTGATAAGTCTGAAATTGCGACTTTGACACCCTTTGCCTTAAGCATTTCGGCAAGAGCTTCGGCTGCTTTTTTTGTATTGCCGTAAACTGAGGCGTATGCGATAAACACGCCCTCGGATTCGGGCTTATAGCTGCTCCAGGTGTCATAAAGACCAATGTAGTGACCTAAATCCGCAGTTAAAATCGGGCCGTGCAGCGGGCATATGGTTTTTATCTCGAGTGCTGCGGCTTTTTTGAGCAGCGCCTGAACCTGTGCGCCGTACTTGCCGACTATGTTAAAGTAATAGCGGCGCGCTTCGCAGTCCCATTCTTCATCGGTATCAAGCGTGCCGAATTTGCCGAAGCCGTCCGCCGAGAAAAGAACCTTCTCTGAGCTCTCATAAGTTACCATAACCTCCGGCCAGTGAACCATAGGCGCCATAACAAACGTGAGAGTGTGCGAGCCGAGTTCAAGAGTGTCACCTTCCTTAACCACGGTTTCACGTGCGCTTAATTCCATATCAAAAAATTGATTTATCATAGTAAAGGTTTTGGTGTTGCCGACAATTTTCATATCGGGATATTTTTCGGCAATAACCTGAATACTTGCCGCGTGGTCGGGTTCCATATGCTGAACTACGAGGTAGTCCGGTGTTCTGCCGCCGAGAACCTCATCTAAATTCGAGAGCCATTCATCGCAGGCTCTTTTATCAACCGTGTCCATAACGGCAATTTTGTCATCAAGAATAACATATGAGTTGTATGCAACTCCGTTCGGGATAATATACTGCCCCTCAAATAAATCAAGGTCGTAATCGTTAACGCCCACATACTTAATTGTGTCCGTAACTTTAATATCACTGTACTTCATTAAAAATTTCCTCCTTAGTGTAACTTCTGTCTTTATTCAATCTTCTTTAATTATTTACGAACTCATTCGGTATCCTGCACCCCAGACGGTTTCTATATATGTGTTACCGTCGATGCCTTCTATTTTCTCGCGGATACGCTGGATATGAACCGTGACGGTTGAAGAATCGCCCATTGCATCCATACCCCAAACACGGTCAAACAGATGTTCCTTGTTAAATACAATATTTGGGTTTTCGGCAAGAAACAGCAAAAGCTCATATTCTTTTACGGGCATCGGAATTTCTTTGCTGCCGATATATACCCGCCGCGAATCCTTGTCAATTTTAAGGCCTCGGTTTATGATGATTTTTTTGTTTTGTGCATCTATATCCTCTCTGAGTGACAAATAGCGTGTTATGTGCGCATTGACGCGCGCTACCATCTCGGATATCGAGTACGGCTTTTTTATAAAGTCGTCTGCCCCGACGCCAAATGCGCGAACCATATCAGCTTCGTCTTGCATTGACGTGATAAATATGACGGGCAGCTTTTTCTTTTGCCGTATCTGGGTGCAGACATAAAAACCGTCACGCACCGGCAGGTCGGCTTCAAGAATAACGCCAACGTAGTCATTATTCATAATTTTTTGAAGCCCCTCGGCGTAGTCGGGTACTATATCGCATTCATATCTGTATGACATCAGGCAGTCGCTTGTAAGCTGCGCAGACTTTAAATCTGTATCAATAATCAGTATCTTCATAATAATACGTTTAGTTACTTTCAGCCTTTTTCGCTTCCCTATGCTCCATAAAATCAATCAGCATACTCTTTATAAGGGCAGTCAGCGGAACGGCAAGGAAAAATCCGAGTATGCCGAACAGATTACTGCCGAGCAGTATACCGAAAATAACCCAAAACGGTTTAATTTCAAGCGAACCGGAGAGCAGCCGCGGCTGCAGGAGATTAGCATCCAGCTGCTGCAGTACAATCATCGAGATAACAGCTACAATAGCAAGGGTGAGCGAGCCTGTAAAAACCGTAATTATTCCGGTTGTTGCTGTTGCGATAATTGCACCAAAGTAGGGAACTATATTCAATAGCCCCATCAATAATGCAAGCATTGGCGCATATTTTACGCCCTCAATCGAAAGCACGATAAATGAGGCAATGAATACAATAACCGCATCAATTATCATACAATAGATGTATTTATTTGCAAACTCATTGATAAGCCGCAGATAGCGCATCAGAAACGTACGTGTTTTATCACCTATAACCGCCCGGGCTAAACGCTTGCCGCCTTCTTTCAGGTTTGCGCGGTCAAGCAGAATATATATCGAGATGATTATTCCGAGGAAGGTGTTAAATACACCTGAGCCTACATTTTTAACGCCCTGCGCATACTTATTTACGTTGTCAAAGCTCAGCCACGATACAATCTTCTCAAACGAGAAGAAATCGTTATTAAATAACTGCTGAAGCGTATCATTGCCGAGCTTGAAATCAAGATTAAGGTGGTTAAACCAACTTACAAAATCCACAATAAATGACGGCAGCTGCGTGTAAAAGTCAGCAAGACTCGACACAATCGACGGAATAATCGCGAGCAGCGAAAGAGCGATGACCGCAATAAATAAAATATACACCGCCGCAACCGAGATTGCACGTCTGTGGACGCTTAAAAACTTATAACGGCTTTTGCCCAACATTCTCTCGAAAAACCTGCACGGTGTGAGCAGCACGTATGCCAGTACAAATCCGATAAAAAACGGTGTCAGCGTTTTCAGCACCGAGCCTATATATTTAATGATAAAAGAGAGGTTGTCAAAAGTCTTATACACCGCAATCACCAGCACGGCGAATATAAACGGAATAAGATATTTTGAGAGTTCTTTAAGTATCTTCATATATAATTAACCTCTTTTCAATAAAGGAGTCCATTATAACTCAATTAAGCTCAATTATAGCACATAACTCCTCATTAGTAAATAGTTGCATATAAAAAATTTTGTGAGAAATTTCATATAAATTTGTCTTATAAAATTACAAATTTTGCGGCGGGAAGCACTGCGCATATGGGTTTTGAATATTTTTTAAAAATTTTTAGATTTTTTCTATAAAAACATTTGAAATTCTTTGAATAGTATGGTATACTTTATTAAGCTATAGGGGAAATGTTATTTTATTTCGTTTATAGCAGTATAAATATGTAAAAAATTATAAAATATATCTTAATATATTTAAAGTATAAAGGAGGATAAAATCCTATGGCTAAGTTTAAGACTATGGATGGTAACTGCGCTGCCGCACACGTTGCTTATGCGTTTACGGAAGTTGCCGCTATCTATCCTATCACTCCGTCTTCACCGATGGCAGAATACGTTGATGAGTGGAGTGCAAAGGGTCAGAAGAACATCTTCGGTGAAACTGTTGAAATGGTAGAGATGCAGTCTGAGGCAGGCGCAGCAGGCGCTGTACACGGTTCGCTTCAGGCAGGCGCGCTTACTACAACATTCACGGCTTCACAGGGTCTGCTTCTTATGATTCCTAATATGTACAAGATTGCCGGTGAGCTTCTGCCGACAGTATTCCATGTAAGTGCAAGAGCTCTTGCGGCTCACGCTCTTAATATTTTTGGCGATCACCAGGATGTTATGGCTTGCCGTCAGACAGGTTTTGCTATGCTGGCTTCAAACAGCGTACAGGAAGTTATGGACCTTGCAGGTGTTGCTCACCTTGCTTCAATTAAGGGCAGAGTTCCGTTCCTGCACTTCTTTGATGGTTTCAGAACCTCGCACGAAATTCAGAAGATTGAGGTTATGGACTATGAAGACCTCAAGAAGCTCGTTGACTGGGATGCTGTTAAGGCATTCAAGGATAACGCACTCAATCCTGAGCATCCGGTACTCAGAGGTACGGCTCAGAACGGCGATATCTACTTCCAGGGCAGAGAGGCGTCAAACAAGTTCTATGACGCTATCCCGGATATCGTTAATGACTATATGATTGAGATTTCAAAGATTACAGGCAGAGATTACAAGCCGTTTAATTATTACGGCGACCCGGAGGCAACAAGAGTTATCGTTGCTATGGGCAGTGTCTGCGAAGCTGCTGAGGAAACAGTTGATTACTTAAACGCTAAGGGCGAGAAGGTTGGTGTTCTTGAAGTTCACCTCTACAGACCGTTCTCACCGAAGTACTTCTTCAACGTTATTCCTAAGACAGTTGAAAAGATTGCTGTACTCGACAGAACTAAGGAGCCGGGTTCACTCGGTGAGCCGCTTTTCCTTGATATATGCAATGTATATAAGGATTGCGCAAACGCTCCTAAGATTGTTGGCGGACGTTTCGGTCTCGGTTCAAAGGATACAACTCCGACTCAGATTGTTGCTGTATTTGATAACCTTAAAGCAGACGAGCCTAAGTCAAACTTTACAATCGGTATTGTTGATGATGTTACAAATCTGTCTCTGCCGCTTGGCAAGACTGTTGACTGCGCACCTGAAGGCACAACCTGCTGTAAGTTCTGGGGTTTCGGCTCAGACGGTACAGTCGGCGCTAACAAGGACGCTATAAAGATTATCGGTGATAACACCGATTTGTATGCACAGGCATATTTTGACTATGACTCAAAGAAGTCGGGCGGTGTAACAATGTCGCACCTTAGATTTGGTAAGAAGCCGATTAAGTCTACATATCTGCTTGACTCGGCTGATTATATCGCTTGTCATAAGCCTGCATACGTTCATCAGTATGATATCTTAGAGGGATTAAAGCCCGGCGGTACATTCCTGCTTAACTGCGTATGGAGTGACGATGAGCTGGACGCTAACCTCCCGGCTAACGTAAAGAGATATATTGCTGAAAACGACATCAACTTCTACACAATCAACGCTGTAGACGTTGCTGTAAAGGTTGGCCTTGGCCCGACCAGAATTAATATGGTTACGCAGAGCGCATTCTTTAAGCTCGCTAACGTTATCCCGTTTGACGAGGCTGTCGGCTATATCAAGGCGGCTATCAAAAAGACCTACGGCAAGAAGGGTGACGAAATCGTTAAGATGAACTGTGACGCAGTTGACGGCGCAATCGACGCACTTCACAAGGTTGACGTTCCGGCGGCTTGGAAGGATGCTGTTGACGCTCCGGCTGAAGATACAGGTAAGCCGAAGTTCATCACAAATATTGTTGAGCCTGTAAACGCACAGCGCGGTAACAAGCTTCCGGTCAGCACATTTGCAGGTATTGAGGACGGTACATTTGAGACAGGCACATCACGCTACGAGAAGCGCGGAGTTGCCGTTATGGTTCCGGAGTGGAAGATTGAGAACTGTATCCAGTGTAACCAGTGTTCGGCTGTTTGCCCGCACGCTGCAATACGTCCGGTACTCCTTACCGATGAGGAAGCTAAGAATGCTCCCGAAGGCTTTAAAACAAAGCCGGCTATGGGTCCTGAGCTTAAGGGTCTGCAGTTTAAAATTCAGGTTGCACCTCTTGACTGTCTTGGCTGCGGAGTATGTGCTAACGTATGTCCCGCAAAGGAGAAGGCTCTCGTTATGAAGCCGATTGACGATATTGCACCGGCAGAAGAGCCGAACTGGGAGTATGCAATGTCAGTTCCCAACAAGGCTGATTTGGTTGATGTAGGCAAGAGCATCAAGAACTCACAGTTTGCTATGCCTTATCTTGAGTTCTCGGGCGCGTGCGCAGGCTGCGGTGAGACGCCTTATATCAAGCTTATCACTCAGCTCTTCGGTGACAGAATGATGGTTGCAAACGCAACAGGTTGTACATCAATCTGGGGCGGCAGCGCACCGTCAATGCCGTACTGCAAGGACGAAAACGGCAGAGGTCCGGCTTGGGCTAACTCGCTGTTTGAGGATAACGCTGAGTTCGGTCTCGGTATGGTTACAGCAAATAAGAAAATCAGAGAGACGCTCGTTAGCCGTATGAACGAGGCTATGGACGCTGTTTCACCTGAGCTTCAGGCTGCATTTAAAGAATGGATTGAGGGCAAGGACAACGCAGACGCTTCAAAGGCTGCTGCACGTAAGATTGAAGCTCTCATCAAGGACGCTGATATGTCAAATGCCGCTGTTAAGGAAATCGCTGACAGAACAGACTTCTTAGTTAAGCGTTCACAGTGGGTATTCGGCGGCGACGGCTGGGCATACGATATCGGTTACGGCGGTCTTGACCACGTAATCGCATCAGACCAGGATATTAATATCTTCGTCGTAGATACAGAGGTTTACTCAAATACAGGCGGTCAGGCTTCAAAGGCTACACCTACTGCTGCAATCGCTAAGTTTGCTGCTGCAGGTAAGAGAGTTAAGAAGAAGGACCTTGGTATGATTGCTACAACATACGGCTACGTATACGTTGCTCAGATTGCGCTCGGTGCAAATATGCAGCAGGCGCTTAAGGCAATCAAGGAAGCTGAAGCATATCCGGGTCCGTCGCTCGTAATCGCTTACGCTCCGTGTATCAATCACGGTATTAAGGCTCGCGGCGGTATGGGTAACTCAATCGCAGAGGAGAAGAAGGCTGTTGAAGCAGGCTACTGGCACCTCTGGAGATACAACCCGGCAGCACCGGAAGGAACAAATCCGTTCACACTTGATTCTAAGGCTCCGACAGGAAGCATCCAGGAGTTTATGAAGGGCGAGAACAGATACCTCCAGCTCCTCAGAGCATTCCCGGACGAGGCACAGGGCTTGTTTGACAAGGCTGAAAAAGACCTTACCGAGAGATACAATGTATACCTCAGAAAGGCTGCTGAAAAATTCGGCGAATAATACAAATTCAAAGGACTGCCGCGGTGCGGCAGTCCTTTTAGTATGCAGAAACGCAGGAAATAGAAATTAGGAATTATGTACTACGCGAGAATAATTTGCGTATCATTTTGCCCGCGTCATCCCTATCGTAGGGTCGTAATGTTTATTTTTTTGTCTTATCACTGCGCAAATAATCATAAAACTCTGTATATTCTTTTTTCATCGCCTCGTAATCTGGCGTTTTAAATTCTTTATAATTTTCAGGATATGGGGTAACGCCGCGCTCAAAACCACGGTCAAAGGCGCGAATAAACTTTTCTTGCTTCTTCATCGCAGCTATTGCAGCGTCGGGCTCCATTGTCCGACGATTTAGATAATCATCTTCTTTAATATCCTTAATAATAATTTGACATTCTCTGCAAAAATGTCTTAAACCCTTGATTATTTTCTCTTCATTCTCATCAAATTCCGCACCGCAGATGTAGCATTTCATATCCAAAAACTCCTTATAAATTAATAAATAAAAAAGCGCAGCCGAAGCTGCGCCCAAAAAACGCTGCTTCGATGCCGCGAAACATCTCAATTGCTATATTATAGTCAGTTAAAAGCTAACGTTGACAGCAAAAGAAGCGAAGCATACGTTTTTTTGCAAAAACGTATACTATCAACGTTTGCTTTTTTAACTGATTATATACTATAAATCCATCAATAAAGATGTTTCGCATAAATAATAATACCACAGAATAACAAAAATGTAAACAATAAATTTAAAAAAATATTCCTAAACAATGATATGCACAATCCCTACGAATGCTTTGGCGCAAACCGATTGTGTTGAGCCCAAATATATTTTTATCTGGAATAGCAGCTCCTTGCAAGAAAAATATCAATAATTTTGGCACAAATTACGCTATGCAAAAGGCGCTCAGTTGCCATTATCATATAATATGTATTAATTTTCAAAAACTGCACATAATACCCTTGAAAATGTTTCGGTCGGGACGGCTGTCTGGATTTTCAGTTTTAATTATTTGGAGGATTTTATTATGACGTCAAAAGAGTTATTGTATATCGAGGATGTATTGGGTCACGAAAAGTATTTCAAGACCAAGTGCGCCGAGGCTGCGGCAAGCATTACCGACGCGGAGCTTAAGGCGTGCGTTGAACAGATGGTACAGAAGCACGAGAACATTTTTCAGAATTTCTACAACTTGCTTTAGGCATCGGACGGATTACGGAGGTATAAGATATGGAAGATAAGAAAGTAATGGAAGACCTTTTGCTGCTTGAAAAGGGCGTTTGCGATTTATTTATGCACGGTGCGATTGAGTCGTCGACAGATAATGTACACACGGCATTTTGCGGCGCACTGACTCAGGCGATTGAGATGCAGGATTGTATGTACGACAAAATGGCTCAGAAGGGTTGGTATCCGACCGAGCAGGCAGAGCAGAACAAAATTAATTCGGTTAAACAGAAGTTCAGCGCGGCAACCGCGTAGTATGACAAAATCGTTCCGATCGGCGGACGCAGACCCGATTTAAGGTCTGCGTCCGTTTTAAATTAAAAATCCGTCTTTGTATTCCTTTGGTGTAAATGTGATGAATTTTCCGTGTTTGCTTTCATCTGCGGGCACAAGAACGTCCATATAGTTCGCTGTTGTAGCGTGGTAGAGTCCGTCTGTTCGTTCCTGCTCAATCAGCACGCGCAGTTCTTTTCCGATATAGGACTCGTAGTAGCTGCGCTTCATATCTTCTGCAAGGGTGAGCATCTTTCGGCTGCGCTCGTCCTTGATATTTTCCGGAACTTGATTTGGAAAAGTTTCGGCGCGTGTGCCTTTTCTGATTGAATACTTAAAAATATGCATCTGTGAAAAGCCGATTGATTTGCAGAATGCATAAGACTTATCAAATTCCTCGTCGGTTTCTTCCGCAAACCCGACCATCAGGTCAGTGGTGATTGCGGTGTCCTTAATATTATCACGCAAAAGCTGTACGGCCTTGAAGAATTCGCCCGATGTGTAGTGGCGGTTCATACGCTTTAAGGTCTCATCGCAGCCGCTTTGCAGCGACAGATGAAATTGCGGACAAAGTTTTTGAAGGGCCGCCGCACGGTGAACAAAGTCGTCAGTAATCAGAACCGGTTCGATTGACCCGAGGCGTATCCGCTCAATTCCGTTGATTTCATTAATTTTTTCAATTACGTCAATCAGACCGATTTTTTCGGGATTAATATCCCGCCCGTATGAACCGATGTGTATTCCCGTCAAAACCACTTCTTTATAGCCGTGCTCGGCAAGCGACTCTGTCTCACGCACGATATTTTCAAGAGGACGTGAGCGCACAGGCCCACGCGCATACGGTATTATGCAGTAGGTACAGAAGTTATTGCAGCCATCCTCGATTTTGACGCCGGCGCGTATGCGGCTCTGCGATTTGGTGATGGGCAGTTCCTCATATTCGTGCTCGCCCAGTATATCGCCGACTATATTTGATTTTTTGCCGCCAATCGCCTGCTCGGTTAATTCGACAATTTTTGATCTGCCGCTGTTGCCGATGATTATATCCGCACCAAGCTCACGAACAACCTCCGGCTCGGTTTGCGAAAAGCAGCCGGTTACGGCAATAATCCCGTTCGGGTTCTCGTGCCGTGCGCGCCTGATTTGCTGCCGCGATTTTTTCGCACCCGTTCCCGTAACAGAGCAGGTATTAATTACGCATATATCCGCCACGCCATCGCGTATTATTTCATAGCCGCGCTCCTTAAAAAGCTCCGCCATAGCCTCGCTCTCATAAATATTGGTCTTGCATCCCAAAGTCACAAATTTAACAGTAATTTTCGTCACGCCCTTAGCAATTAAAATCAAAGTTTTAGACTTCAAATATTATAACATCTGAGGTTAATTAATGCAAGAAATATATTTTGAAAGCATTGCAAATACTATTGACAAAACACTGTTTTTGTAATACAATGTAATACAGAAAGGAAGTGCTTTATATGACGATTTCTTTAAGATTAAATGATGAAGACACAATACTGATAAAGAAATACGCGGAGCTCAACAGGCTTTCCGTATCGGAGCTTATTCGCCAAACAGTTATAGAGCGCATTGAAAGTGAATACGATTTGGAAATGTTTGACAAGGCTATGGAAGAATACAAAAAAAATCCCGTTGCATATTCTCTTGATGAAGTTGAAAAGGAACTCGGTATACAATGAGATATAAAGTTGAATTTACGCAAAGGGCGTTAAAGGATTTGAAGAAATTGGATCGGCATACCGCTGCTTTGATTTTGGGCTGGGTCAGGAAAAATCTTGAAAACTGCGAAAATCCGCGTTTGCACGGTAAGGGATTAACCGCAAACAGAAGCGGTCAGTGGCGGTACCGAGTTGGGGATTATCGCCTACTCGCCGAAATACAAGACGACAAAATCATAGTTCTTGTTTTAAACATAGGACACCGACGCGATATTTACGATTAATAATTTGCACGCTATTGCAAAAGCCTGCGGAGTTACATATGAGGGAAGTTTTGTTTTTGATGACGGACGAAAAATATAAGAGTTATCGTTTGTTTAAATATTCAAACTTTTTCGACAATTTCAGGCGCAGTCCCTGATAAATTTTAGGAACTGCGCCGATGTGAAAGTCTGTTTCTATAAGTTTCTTAGATATCTGATTTAGTTATAGAATTTCAGAAATATTAAATATTCTCAGAGACATAAGTATTGCCTGTTCTCTTGTTGCTGTTGCATAGCCTTCTGCTTCTTGACGTGCAGTAACATTTTTTGGTGCAAAGTGAGTTGAATCAATTCCTTTTATTATTCCGAGCTTTGTCATATAATATACCGACGGTTTAGCGTAATCCGATATATCGCTGTCATCTGCATATTTTTTTACACCGCTTGTGTCGAGATAATAATTTGAGTCATTTTCTAGTGTCCAGCTGCTGTTGGAATATTTTTTTATTGTTCTGCATAGCATTGTTGCCAAGTCTTCACGTGTTATATCGGAATACGGTTCAAATGTTATATCGGTTGTTCCGTTAGTAATACCCAATTTATATGCTTTTATAATGGCGTCTGAATTTTCGTTGCCGCTTATATCAAAAAAAGGATTTTCGCTTGCTAAGACATGTCGCTTGGTTAACTCCTCATAAAGCTGCACAGCTATTGCCGCAAATTCCGACCTGTCGACAATCTCCGTTAAGTCCCTGCCCGCTATTGTTTCTGGAATAAGGTCATTGTCATATGCTTCCTCAACCTCTTGTTTAGCCCAATCTGATACATAAGAGCCGAAGGATGTTTCGTTGTCGTCTGTGTCGTCATATGTATAATTGTCTGTGTTATCGTTTGTCCAATCATTTTGGCTTACATCATTGTCATTGTCGGTATTATCGGTTATATTTTTTCCTGTTATAAGTTTAAATTCGTAGGTGCCGCATCTTGAATATTTTGAAACTGAAAAGTAATATGTACCGGAAGTTAATTCTATATCTTTGCTAAAGGAAATTTGTTTTGAAGTATCATTCCACCAAGGTCTGTCGCTCCAAATTTCCTGACCGTCCTCGTCATATATTTTGAGATTGGCAGCTTCAATATTTTCCGCGGTAAAGTATAGCTCAAATCCACCGGAGTTATTCAGCGTAAAGGAATAATTGTCTATATCATCATTCTCTGCCAATTGCCCGGTGTAAGATCTGTTAAGGCTGATTTCATTTGCAGCTTTAAATGTGTTGTCACTGCCGTTTTGTGCTTCGGAAAAGCTTTCGTTTGATTTCTCGAAGTTCATTTCAAATGTATAAGTGCCGCATCTTGAATATTTTGAAACTGAAAAGTAATATGTGCCGGAAGTTAATTCTATATCTTTGCTAAAGGAAATTTGTTTTGAAGTATCATTCCACCAAGGTCTGTCGCTCCAAATTTCCTGACCGTCCTCGTCATATATTTTGAGATTGGCAGCTTCAATATTTTCCGCGGTAAAGTATAGCTCAAATCCACCGGAGTTATTCAGCGTAAAGGAATAATTGTCTATATCATCATTCTCTGCCAATTGCCCGGTGTAAGATCTGTTAAGGCTGATTTCATTTGCAGCTTTAAATGTGTTGTCACTGCCGTTTTGTGCTTCGGAAAAGCTCTCATTTGATCCTTCAAAGTTCAATGTAAGTTCATAATCGCCACAACCGGAGTATTTGGATACGTAAAAATGATATATTCCCGAAGTCAACTCAACGTCTTTGCGGTAAGAAATTTGTTTTGAAGTATCATTCCACCAAGGTCTGTCACTCCATATTTCCTGACCGTCCTCATCATATATTTTGAGGTTGGCAGCTTCTATGTTCTCGGCAATGTATTTAACAGACAGTTTACCTGACTCGTATAGGTCAAACGTATACTTGTTTTCTTCGTTATTCTCGGAAATGGAATCCGTAACGGTTGAGCCAAAGTCAATTTCACTCGCTGCCTGAACCGGAACGATGAATATTAAGCTGCACAGCAGCGATAGGCCCGTTATTAAAGATACAATTCTTTTCATAAAATTATCCTCTCTCTTTTTATTTATGGTTTTTAAAATTAATCTTTTTCTAACATATATATGTTTGATAAACTGAAAATATCATACATCAATATTGACTAATTGTCAATATTGATAGAAAATTATTTGATTAATTATCAATGTATTTAATACAATAGTTTTGATAAAATAAATATAGAGTTATATAATTATACAGAGAGCCGGTTTAAGAATGAATTATTATCTTATTGGTATGAGAATAAAAGAACTGCGTGTTAAAAGAGGAATGACGCAGGAGATGCTTGCGGAAAAGGTTGAAATCAGCACAAATTTTTTGGCGTGCATAGAAATAGGCAAAAGAAAGGGAAGCTTTGAGACCTATGCAAGAATTATTGATGCTTTGGACAGCTCGTTTGATTACATAACTCAGGACAGTATTAAATCGGCAAGAATGAATACATTAAAAGAAGAAATGGGATATTTTTTCGATAAGTGCAGTGTTTCAAAGCAGAAGTTAATAATTAAACTTGCAGAGGAAGTCTATAGACACGATGTATAATTGTGAGTTCAAAAATTCAGTAGTTTATGTCGAATTTTAGCATAAAATGAAACATTTTACAGATTATGTATTTTTCTTAATGGAATTATTAGGTATTTTGCATAAAAAAGTTTAATTAAAATTATGTAATAATTATAGTATTTTTGATTGACTAATGCGCGATAAAATTATATAATTTAAAGAGAAAATATTATTGTTTTCTAATAAAATTTTGGAGGTTGATTGAAATGAAAAAGGTTACAATTTCTTTGGCAGCAATTAATGATGTTAAGAACTTCGTTAATATTGTTACCAAGTACGATTTTGACGTTGATCTGATTTCGGGTAAGTATGTGGTAGACGCGAAGTCGATTATGGGTATCTTCAGTCTCGATTTGTCAAAGCCGATTGATGTTCAGGTTCACAGCGACGACTGCGATGCTTTTATGGACGAAATCAAGAGTTATATTGCGTAAAACATAATTGCCCTATTTTGTAAGAAAGTAGGGCTATTATCACGTATAGGGGCAAGTATGACGGCTTTTGAGAATAAGTATATGCGGTCGGCTGTTGAAGAGGCGCGGTCGGCGCTGAGCCACGGGGATATACCTGTAGGCGCCGTTATTGTGCGCAAAAATGTAATTATTGCAAGGGCGCATAATACCCGTGAGGCGGAGAATAACCCGCTGGGACACGCTGAAATTAACGCTGTAAAAAAGGCGTGTGACAGACTTAATAACTGGCGGCTTGACGACTGTGATTTATACGTTACGCTTGAGCCGTGCCTGATGTGCACCGGCGCTATTATAGAATCGCGCTTGCGGCGCGTTTATTTCGGTGCGTATGATACTGAGCGCGGGTATATCGCGTCAAATGATGCTTTAAAGCCGCGCATTAAGTTTGAATATTATTGCGGTATTATGGAGGATGAGTGCAAGGCTGTCCTCGATGAGTTTTTTAAAGATTTAAGACTTTAGATTTCATTTTGTAAAAATTTATACTTTAATATATAAGGAGAAAATACCAATGGCAAAAAAATACGTTTATCTTTTCAGTGAAGGTAACGCAACAATGAGAGAGCTTTTAGGCGGTAAAGGTGCAAACCTTGCCGAGATGACAAGCCTGGGACTTCCCGTTCCGCAGGGCTTTACCATTTCAACCGAGGCCTGCACGCAGTACTACGAGGACGGCAGGCAGATTAACGATGAAATACAGGCTCAGATAAACGAACACATCACAAAGATGGAAGAAATCACCGGCAAGAAGTTCGGCGATAAGGAAAATCCGCTTCTGGTGTCGGTTCGCTCGGGTGCGAGAGCTTCGATGCCCGGTATGATGGATACAATATTAAACCTCGGTCTTAACGAGGACGTTGTCGAAACTATGGCTGCAAAGTCAAACAACCCGCGTTGGGCTTGGGACTGCTACAGAAGATTTATTCAGATGTACTCCGACGTTGTTATGGAGGTTGGCAAGAAGTATTTTGAAGAGCTTATCGACAAGATGAAGGCTGACCGCGGCGTTACTCAGGATATCGAGCTTACGGCGGAGGATTTAAAGGAGCTGGCTAACCAGTTTAAGGCTGAATATAAGAGCAAAATCGGAGATGACTTCCCGACCGACCCGAAGCAGCAGCTTATGGGCGCTATAAAAGCGGTATTCCGTTCGTGGGATAACCCGAGAGCGAATGTATATCGCCGTGATAATGATATCCCGTATTCGTGGGGTACGGCTGTAAACGTACAGATGATGGCTTTCGGCAATATGGGTAACGACTGCGGTACAGGTGTTGCATTCACACGTGACCCTGCTACAGGTGAAAAGAAGCTTATGGGTGAGTTCCTTATCAACGCTCAGGGTGAGGACGTTGTTGCCGGCGTTAGAACACCTATGCCTATCGCTAAGATGGAAGAGGAGTTCCCGGAGGCATTTTCAAAGTTTAAGGAAGTATGCTCTATACTCGAAAATCACTACAGAGATATGCAGGATATGGAGTTTACTGTTGAGAACAAGAAGCTCTATATGCTCCAGACAAGGAACGGTAAGAGAACAGCACAGGCTGCACTTCAGATTGCGTGCGACCTTGTTGACGAGGGTATGAGAACCGAAGAAGAAGCGGTAGCTATGATTGACCCGAGAAACCTTGATACGCTTCTGCATCCGCAGTTTGACGCAAAGGCTCTTAAGGCGGCTACGCCTATGGCTAAGGCTCTCGGTGCATCACCGGGCGCAGCGTGCGGTAAGATTGTATTCACAGCAGACGACGCTAAGGACTGGGCTGCAAGAGGCGAGAAGGTTGTTCTTGTACGTCTTGAGACCTCGCCTGAGGATATTGAGGGTATGAAGGCCGCTCAGGGTATTCTTACAGTACGCGGCGGTATGACGTCTCACGCAGCGGTTGTTGCGCGCGGTATGGGCGCGTGCTGCGTATCGGGCTGCGGCGATATCGCTATGGATGAGGAGAACAAGAAGTTTACATTAAACGGTAAGGAGTTTCACGAGGGCGACAGCATTTCGCTTGACGGTTCTACAGGTAATATTTATGACGGCGTAATTCCGACCGTTGACGCATCTATCAGCGGAACCTTCGGCAGAATAATGGGCTGGGCTGACAAGTACAGAACTATGAAGGTAAGAACAAATGCGGATACTCCTGAGGACGCAAAGAGAGCTCGTGAGCTCGGCGCTGAGGGTATCGGCCTTTGCCGTACCGAGCATATGTTCTTCGGCGGTAACAGAATTGACGCTTTCAGAGAGATGATTTGCTCTGATACGGTTGAAGAGAGAGAAGCAGCGCTTGCAAAAATTCTGCCGATGCAGCAGAGCGACTTTGAAGCGCTTTATGAGGCTCTTGAGGGCAATCCGGTTACTATCCGTTTCCTCGACCCGCCGCTTCACGAGTTTGTTCCGACAGACGAAGCTGACATTAAGGCTTTAGCTGATACGCAGGGCAAGACCGTTGAGGAGATTAAGACAATTATAGCTTCTCTGCACGAGTTTAACCCGATGATGGGTCACAGAGGCTGCCGTCTTGCGGTAACATATCCTGAAATCGCGAAGATGCAGACAAGTGCAATCATACGCGCAGCTATCAATGTTAAGAAGGCTCACCCCGACTGGAATATAGTTCCCGAAATTATGATTCCGCTGGTTGGTGAGGTTAAGGAGCTTAAATATGTTAAGAGCGTAGTTGTTGAGACAGCGGACGCTGAAATCGCAGCAGCGGGAGCTGACCTTAAGTATGAGGTTGGTACAATGATAGAAATCCCGAGAGCTGCGCTGCTCGCTGACGAGATTGCGAAGGAGGCTGACTTCTTCTGCTTCGGTACAAACGACTTGACTCAGATGACATTCGGCTTCTCAAGAGACGATGCGGGCAAGTTCCTCGACGCTTACTACGACGCTAAGATTTTCGAGAACGATCCGTTCG
>UQOT01000047.1 GCA_900542675.1 uncultured Eubacteriales bacterium
TATGTGCCGGACGGGTTCGGAACGGGTGATTGTATTATCATTGCAGACCGTGCGCTTCATGTAATTGATTTCAAGTGCGGACAGGGTGTGCTTGTTGAAGCGGAACACAATCCGCAGATGATGCTATACGCACTCGGCGCATTGGAGGTTTTCGACAGTCTTTACGACATTGAAGAGGTTTCGATGACCATTTATCAGCCTCGAAGAGAGAACATAAGCACTTGGACGGTGAAAACCGAGTTTCTTCATGATTGGGCTGAACACACACTTGTTCCAAAAGCCTCTCTTGCCTTTGAAGGTAAAGGCGATTATTGCAGCGGAGCATGGTGTACGTTTTGCAAGGCGCGGACAAAGTGCAGAGCAAGAGCCGAGGCAAAGCTACAGCTTGCACAGCACGAGTTTAAGAAACCGCCGCTGCTTTCCGATGAGGAGATAGAGGATATTCTCGGAAAACTTGAAGATCTTACAAAATGGGCAAACGAGATTACAGCTTATGCAAAGGACGCTGCGCTTAACCATGGCAAGGAATGGCGAGGCTTCAAGGTGGTCGAAGGTCGTTCTAATCGTAGGTATGTCGATGAAGAAGCTGTAATTGCGGCAGCGCAGTCAGCGGGATATAAAGACATATTCCGAAAAACGTTAATTTCTATTACTGAAATGGAGAAGCTGATGGGCAAAGCGAACTTTAGCGAATTACTCGGTGAACTTGTATATAAGCCGCCGGGCAAACCGACTCTTGTTCCTGTTTCGGATAAGCGTCCGGCTATAACAACAAATCCAAAGGATGAATTTACAGAAATTAAGGAGGAAATTTAGATATGACAAATCAGAGTGGAACAAAGGTAATAACAGGCGTAGTACGTCTTTCATACGCAAACATCTGGCAACCAAAGTCGATAAACGGTGGAGAGGAAAAGTATTCGGTTTCTCTCATCATTCCAAAGAGCGATACAAAGACCATCGATGCCATCAACAGGGCTGTTGATACGGCTATTAAGGAGGGTGTCGGCAAGTTTGGAGGTAAAATTCCGAACAAGGTTTCGCTCAAACTTCCGCTCCGCGACGGGGATGCAGAGCGTGACGATGAAGCGTACAAGGAAAGTTATTTTGTTAACGCAAACAGTACCACTGCGCCGCAGATAGTGGATTCAAAGATTCAACCCATACTTGACCATGATGAAGTTTACAGCGGATGCTTTGCGCGTGTGTCGATTACATTTTATGCATTTAATTCCAACGGAAATAAAGGAATTGCCTGTGGTCTTGGTAACATTCAGAAAGTTGCGGATGGTGAGCCATTGAGCAGCAGAAGCACAGCAGAGGACGATTTCACCTCGCTTGAGGATGAAGATTTCTTAAGTTGACGGAGTTTTTGAAGGTATGCAAAAAAGAACATCTGCATAGATGTTCTTAAATGATATGCTTTTGAAGCCATTTGAGTAAATCCGATGCGGACTGTTTGCCTGATGCTACCGCTAATATTAGGTCAATAAGTTCCGTATCGGAATATTCTAATTCAATATCATTTATTGCAAGAAACACAAGCATTGCATGAGTTCCGATGCGTTTATTTCCATCGACAAACGGATGTTATTTACCAATTCAAAACATAGGCGTGAAGCCTTATCCAATAGGGTCGGATATAAGTCCTCACCGTCAAATGTCTGAAACGGTGTGTTGATTGCCGAATCAAGCAGCGCCTCATCGCGAATTTCAGATGAGCCGCCAAAGATGTCGGTAAGCTGTGCATGGAGCTTTAAAACTTGTTCTTTAGTAAGAATTTTCATTTTGCAAGCTCCTCATATACAGCTTTGTTTCGGGATAACAGTTTTTTTGATATTGCCATTACATCATCGTTTGAAGCAGCTAATTGCTCATCCGCTTGATTGAATTCCAAAATCAAATAACGAGGTGAGTTGTTTTTCAAAATTACTGCCGAGCCGTACTGGTCAACGAGTCGTGCTACTTTTGAGAAGTTTTGATTGGCTTCGGAAATAGAAACCATTGTGTTTGTATTAACATTCATACTGCATACCTCCATTTATATAAATAGTATATTCGAATTTTAGGATAAAGTCAACCTAAAATTTAATGAAACAGGTGGAAACGATGAAAACAATTAGTATAGACATAGAAACGTATTCCTCCGTCAATCTCTCAAAGTCAGGTGTGTATCGTTACTGCGAGGCAGACGATTTTGAGGTCTTGCTGTTTGGTTATTCTGCAGATGGCGGGAAAGTTAAGGCTGTGGATTTAGCACAGGGGGAGAGGATCCCGCCCAATGTTATTTCTGCGCTTTCGGATGAATCGGTTATAAAATGGGCATATAATGCCATGTTTGAACGTGTCTGTCTATCTTCGTAATAACAAACGGGATGTAGAGGTTGAAATGTCAATTCAAGCACGGCTGTCAAAGTTTCCTGTGCCTGAAAGTGAATGGCAGAACCATTTACTCGACCAAGAGATTAACGACCGAGGCATTATGTTGGACAGACAAATTGTTAAAAACGCAATATTGCTTGATTCCAAGACACAGGTTTTGTTGTCGGAGAAAATGTCCAATCTGACAAATGTTAAAAATCCTAACTCCGTGCAGCAGATAAAACAATGGCTCGCAGATAACGGAACAGAAACGGATTCCCTCGGGAAAAAGCAAGTGAATGAGTTATTGAAAAGCGTGCCGGAGCCGTTGCGTGAGGTGTTGTTTTTGAGGCAGCAGTTTGCAAAATCCTCGGTCAAGAAGTATCAGGCGATGCAGAACGCTGTGTGTAAGGACGGAAGAGTACATGGGATGTTTCAGTTTTATGGAGCGAACCGAACCGGAAGATACGCAGGACGGCTCGTCCAAATGCAAAATCTGCCTGCAAACCATCTCCCCGACCTTGCCGAAGCGCGGTCGCTTGTAAGACGCGGGGATTACGACACTTTGCAGCTTCTGTATGAAGACATCCCTGATACTCTTTCGCAGCTCATCCGCACAGCCTTCGTCGCCGCAGTATGTTAACGCTTGACATGGACTACGGAACTCCTGATATTTGGAGCAGATTAAGATGCTTTTTGATTTCAAATGCTGCATCTACTCAACGCATAAACACACACCCGAAAATCCTCGCCTTCGGCTTATTATTCCGTTTTCGCGTGATATTTCCGAAGAAGAATACCCTCCCGGCACAAAATTTGATTCCATTCTTGTCTTGAACGGAAAGCAGAGAGTCGGGAAATCCACGCTCTTTGCGAAACTCGGAAGGCAGTGGTTTTCCGATTCGCTCTCTATTGCAGATATGAAGGACAAGACCGCGCCCGAAAAGCTGCAGGGATATTGGATTTTGGAAATAAGCGAGTTTAACGGTATGAAAAAGGTTGACGTTGAAACCGTCAAATCCTTTATATCCCGAACCGATGATAAGTTTCGGCAGGCTTATGGTGTGTCTGTTGAGAGTCACCCGAGATCGAGCATCATAGTTGGTACTACCAACAGCGACGGCGGTTTTCTGCGTGACATCACGGGTAACCGCAGATTTTTCCCTGTTCGGGTAACGGGTGAGGGAAAATACCACACTTGGGAACTTACAGATGTCGACCAAGTTTGGGCAGAGGCTGTGGAGTATTACAACCGAGGCGAGGAAGTAGGTGCCGGAAATACGGCTTCTCTGTCGGGGAAACTGTGTCAGATGGCGAATGGCGCAGTGTACGGAAATGATAAATCAGTTCACATTATCCACGACCGCAAACTTAACGCGCTTGAGGATTTGATTGAACAGGCAAACGGAAAACCTGTTCTCATTGCATACTGGTTTAAACACGATTTGGAACGAATACAAAAGCGTTTCTCTGTAAGAGAACTTAAAAGTTCAAAGGACATAGTTGATTGGGATAACGGTAAAATTCCCATTGCGGTTATTCAGCCCGAATCCGCAGGACACGGATTGAACCTGCAAGCGGGCGGCTCAACACTTGTTTGGTTCGGACTTACATGGAGTTTGGAACTATACAAGCAGACGAATTCCCGACTGTACAGACAGGGACAGGAGAATACGGTTGTCATTCATCACTTGATTACGAAAGGTACGCTTGATGAAAAATTTGTTGATGTTATCGTGAGACGTTATGTGGATTTCAAAGAAAATTCAGATGACGTTTTTTTATTGCGCGATAATAAGAAAATTCCATACAGTGAGGTGGCACTGGATGAATAATTTAACGCACCTCTGCGTGTTCTATGTTTTAAACGGTATTGCTTACATAACCGAATAGCTGTAATATCCACAAATAATGTTTTTATTATTGTGTACTCTACACCTTGATATGTGTGCGGTTGTACGGTAATATGTGCCTAACAAAAAAATGAGGATTTCAAAATGGAAATCAAATTCAATGTAACAGGAACGGACAAAAAGGCACTTGTCGAGGCAATAAGTGACATTATTTGCGAACCATCAAAGTACCTCGGCGCACCGAGCTTTGCATATCAAATCGGAGATTGGTATACCGTTTCAAAAAACGGCAATCTTATGGTTTCAGGCGCAGCGGACAACGCGAAAATTGAAATACTGACGGAGGAACTTTACAGACGCGGCTTCGAAAGTGAACATACCTCCGCAAAAGCGGTCGAGAATGACGGTGATGCAATTGAACTGCAGTTCCCTAAGACGGACTTTTTCGAAACAACAGTTGAGAACCTTAGAAAGCTTATCAAAGCAAAGGGCAGCCTTATAAAAACCGCCCTCGGAGTTGACACACTTGAGGTTAAGGATTACGATGACCACATTGGATTTCCGTGGTTCAATGCAGAGACATCGACGGAGGATATGAAAGAATACAGCACATTCTTTCAAGCTCTTATAAAAATGGCAAACGAACAAAAGCGAATTACAGCAAAAGGCAAATGGGCGGGTAAACGGTTCTGGTTGCTTCCGTGGCAGGAGCAGATCGTGCGTGATATTTTCGGTATTGTAAAAGAGGACGGAACGCGGCAGTTTCATACAGCTTATGTTGAAAACGGAAAAATCACGGAGGATGAGTTCATCGGCGGTTTCGTTGGATTTAAGTATTTAGATACTATTGCCGACCCGTGTGTTTAACACAGGGACACTAAAATGCTTTTGACAGCCGTAAGGCTGTTATTTTTATGCAAAGAAAGAGAGGATTTTGAAAATGAATAAAGCTACAAAATTAACACTCACGGAGTTACTCAGACGCAAGGAGCAAATGCTTGCGGCGCGTAAAACAAAAAAGACGCTTGATTTGTATGTCAAATCGCTCGACGCGACTATCACAATAGAGGAGCCGGACGGCGCATTATGTTGTGACGCGAACGATATGGAGCCGGGTGAAGGCGACAAGTATATGTGCTATGAGTGCGTCAAAGAGCCGAACCTCAAGTCGAAGGACGCGCAGGAGGCTTTCGGCTGCGCGGAGCTATGGACATTTTGATACAAATATTAAGCAGATATATTTTGATAAAACCATATCGGATATTCTGAAGGATATTCTTGATAAATGCGGAGGCGGTTATAACTATGATTTTGTGCCGGATGGATTGAGAATTTACAAAATCGGTGATTTAATTGCCTATCCCGAATTCAGGGTTGCAAGCAATGTCGCGCAGGCGTATGCTCCCGATTACAAGGGCAGCGTCAGCCACAGTCTTTCGATTGAGGAAATGAAAAACTCCGTAAAGATTACATCCGAAAAGGACAGTGTTTATACAGAGCTGCTTGTTCTTCAGAACCGTGCTCTGATTGACAAGTATGGGCTTTTTGCAGAAAATTGTCAAGATTGACCCCGAAAAAGAAAGCGCGGACACTGTCGCAAAGCGTGAGCTTGATGAAAACGCAGTCCCGAAAGAAACTTATTCTTTTGAGATTGTTGAAAAGTACGACAGCTACACCAGAGCGGGCGAGGTAATATTCGTTGACGGCGTTAAATATGTCATTGAAAGTACTGACCACAGCATCAAAGACGGATGGCATTTTGATAAATTGGAGCTAAGGAAGACTTAGCTGAACGCTTGATTTTATGCGGTTTGTGTGGTATGATCTTAGCGATAAATCGGGATTTGACAGTGTGTAGATTAATAAGATAAATCAGTTGAAATTATTTGTTCCTACATAGCTTTAATATAGACCTCCCATGTATAAAAAAATATAAGGAGATACATTATGAAAAACAAATTATTTATTTTAGGAAATGGATTTGATCTGGCGCATAATCTTCCAACCGGATTTGATTCAGACTTTAAAAATATTGCCGAAAAATATGAACAGGATAATTTTTGGGATTTATATCAATCCTGTAAAGATGATATCTGGTCTGATTTTGAAAATCTGCTTGGATGTCCAGACTTTAATACTCTCGAGGAAATTTTTGATGGCTATGCGCCAGATTATTTATCAGATAGAGAAAGCGACCGTGATAGCATTATTTATCAGGTGGAACTGAATGGGAATTTACAGAATGCATTATATGAATTTGCTGATGAGGCGGATGATTCTTTGCGTAATATACAAGCTAACGATTTAATAGAACAAATTCTTGATTCAGATGGGTGTTATATTAATTTTAATTATACTCATACTTTGGAAGAAATTTATGATATACCGAGGGAACAAATTTTACATATTCATGGTGAAGTAGGAGAAGACAATCTGGTATTAGGATATCCAAAAGGAAATTTTACACCTGAAAAATATGCTTATGATGCAAGAGGAAAAGGAAGTGGTCCTTATATAAAAATTGAAATAGAAGATTATATCAACAGCATTGAAGACTATTATGTAAGAACAGCATACGAAGAGTTAGTTGATAAGTGCAAATCATTTTATAAAGAAATAAAAATTGATTTGTTAAAAGACTTTCTGGATAAAAATCAATGTAACATTGAAGAGATTATTGTTTATGGACATTCCTGCGCAATTGATTTTGACTATTTCATTTATCTAAATACAAGATATTCAAACGCATGTTGGAGATTTTATGTAAAAGGCGCAAAACAGGAAAGAAATGTTCGGTATCTTATAAAGGAATATAGTATTAAAAATGCTGATATCATAAAAGTACAGGAAGATTAATATTGTTAATTACATCTACAAATTCCGGTTTGTCGTGCAGTTTGTCATAAATAAAATATATAAGCGTATCAGAAATGATGCGCTTTTTTATACCCTGAAGGAGGCTATCATGGGTGGAATAATTGATTTAGCAAGGCACATCAAGTCAAGGGACAATCCCGTGCCGTACACGCCAGTGTTTGGTACAATTATCTCCTTGCCGGAACTAAAAATTCAGCTTGGCAGCCGTATCTTTCTTGATGCGGAAGATGTGAAGGCAATCTTTGACCTTTATGAAACGAGGATTACGGATAATCGGAGAGAGTACATTCACCTTAATAAAGAAGGAGTCGGAGCTTCGCCGCGAACTTGAAAAGGCGTTATTGCGACACGATGACATAAAAAGCCTGAGCAGCTTTTCAGTCTTGAGAATGGGAACAACGCTTGATGTCAGCTTCACATTGTCAACCGTGTACGGCGAAATAACGGAGGAATATGTGTATGGAACATAGTGAAATACTTGAATATATGCTTGCGAGCGTACCGAATGACTATGATGTTTCGGTCGGCTCGTTTTTTTATGACCTTCTTTATCCTGTGGCTGAGCAGGTGTACCTGCTTCAAAATAAAATATCCAATCTTTCTGTAAATGCATTTGCTCTGACGGCTATGGGTGAATACCTCGATAGGAAGGTTGCGGAGCAGGGCATTATCCGAAAGGCTGCCACTTATGCAAAAGGCACGGTACGGATAGAGGGAAACCGAGGCGAGGTTGTTCTGAAGGGAGCGAAGATAGCGGCGTTGGTGATGTGCGCGTTATCCCGCTATGGAATGGCGCGGGTACGGTCAAGGTTGTTATTACAGATACGGATAATCAGCCCGCAAGTGATGATTTAATTAAGGCTGTACAGATGCACATTGAGGAAAACCGACCTGTTGGAGCGAATGTCACAGTAGTGAGTGTGTCGGCATTAATGATTGATATTTCCGTCAAGCTGACGGCGGACGGTACGGACATTCAAAGCAAGATTGAAAGCCTTATAACTGCGTATCTCGGCGGCGAAGCATTACGGAAATCGTACATATCCTACGCCAAAATAGGCAGTCTGATATTATCGACGGATGGTGTTGAGGACTATTCAAACCTTAAGGTGAATAACCAAGTAGCAAATATATCAATCGCCGACGGCACTGTTCCGGTGCTTGGAAGTGTGGTGATTTCATGATAGAAAAATTACCGCAGTATTACAGAAAATCTAAGGTGGTCAAGAATTTATATGATGTAATTCAAAAACTGCTTGATAAGGTAGATGTTGACATTTCCAAAGAAGATTTGCGGTTGTTTATTACGACAACAGACGATTTTACACTGCACGAAAAAGACGTGAGCCTTGCTGCATTCACTTTCCGCACAGGTAAGTTATTACAGTAATCTCATCCAAAATCATAAAGGTTGGCTTTATAGCGGAGTTTATTCTGATGAAGCGAAAACAGGAACTAAGGATTCACGGCAGGCGTTTCAAAGGCTTATAGCCGATTGCAAGTCGGGTAAAGTTGACATAATTATTACAAAGTCAATTTCACGATTTGCAAGAAATACAGTTACTCTGCTTCAGACCATACGAGAACTAAAAGAAATAGGTGTTGATGTCTATTTCGAGGAACAGAGAATCCATACAATGAGTTCCGGGGGAGAGCTTTTATTAACCATTCTCGCATCGTATGCCCAAGAGGAAAGCCTCAGTCAGTGAAAATTGTAAATGGCGCAAAAGGCGTAATTTTGAACAAGGTATAGCGTATGACTTTAGAGTGTACGGATATGATATGGTTGACAAAAAGCTGGTTATTAACAAAGAACAAGCCGCGGTTGTTAAAACAATATTTGATATGTATGTTGGCGGTTATGGGTCAAAAATAATAGCCGACACATTATTTGGAAGTGTGCAACCTATACGAAAAAAGGGAAAAAGTTTTGTGCTAACAAGCAAATCCCCGATGATATCCTTTGTCACTTAGCAGATGCTTTTGAGAAGAAAATCGACAGAATAATTATTTGTCCCGGTTGTAAGGTGCAGTTTGTATTTGCGGACGGTTCAAACGAGGTCAAGTATTGGAAAATTGACCGAAAGTGGACGGATGAAATGAAAGAACGAAATGAAAGAACGAAATGAAAGAACGAGAGTATTATAACCTAAGGAGGGAAAGAGGATGACAAGAAAAGTACAGGTTATTCCGCAGACCATAAACATACACGCTCAAACTTCCATCGCACAGCCTACAAAACGCAGAGTTGCAGCTTATGCTCGCGTTTCAACCGATAGCGATGAGCAGTTTACAAGCTATGAGGCTCAGATTGACTATTACACAAAATACATAAGACGAAACCCGCAGTGGTCTTTTGTGTCTGTTTATACTGATGAAGGTATAACAGGAACCAGCACAAAACACCGTGATGGATTTAACCGAATGATAGACGATGCACTTAATGGCAAAATTGACCTCATCGTTACCAAATCGGTCAGTCGATTTGCTCGGAATACAGTTGATAGCCTTGTGAATGTTCGTAAGTTGAAAGAAAACGGTGTAGAGGTATATTTTGAAAAGGAGGGAATTTATACATTTGACAGCAAAGGTGAATTGCTTATTACCATTATGTCAAGTCTTGCACAAGAAGAAAGCCGCTCTATTTCGGAAAATGTTACATGGGGTCAAAGAAAACGATTTGCAGACGGAAAACTAACTTTGCCTTATAAACATTTTCTTGGATATGAAAAAGGTAAGGACGGGTTTCCAAAAATTGTGGAATCGGAAGCTGAAATTGTACGCAGAATTTACAGTATGTTCATCAGCGGTAAAACAACAGGGGCAATTGCCCGAATACTAACAGATGAGGGGATTTCAACTCCGGCGGGAAAAACAAAATGGCAAAGTACCACTATTCGAAGCATTTTGACAAATGAAAAATATAAAGGGGCTGCGCTGCTACAAAAACGCTTTACAGTTGATTTTTTAACAAAAAAGCAAAAAGTGAATGAGGGAGAAGTCAAGCAATACTACATAGAACACAGTCACGAAGCCATTATTGACCCTCGAGAGTTTGAGTTGGTACAATTGGAAATGGCACGGAGAGATAGCATAGGAAGAGCATACAGCGGAAACAGCATTTTCTCCACGAGAATTATTTGCGGGGATTGCGGTGAATTCTACGGTTCAAAAGTGTGGCATTCAAACACAGAGTATCGCAGAGTAATATGGCAATGCCGTGATAAATTCAAAAACAAAAAACGATGTACTACCCCGCACTTAACCGAAGACGAAATCAAGCTACGCTTTTTAAAGGCTTTCAGCTTGTTGTTTGAAAACCGCGAACAGCTCATAGAGGACTGCCGCATAATACAGAAGACCTTGACTGACACTGCCGAAATTGATTTTGAGCTTAAACGGCTGTCAGCAGTAGTCAATGTCGTTACAGAATTAACTCGAAAAGGCATAGAGGAAAATTCAACGGTGACACAAAATCAACAGGATTATACAGCGGTTTATGATGAGTATGTGAAACGATACGATAATTTAAAATCTAAAATTGCGTCTTTGCAGAAAACAAAAACCGAACGACAGCTCAAGTTTAATGCTATAGACGCATTTATGTTTGAGGTGATGGAACTCTCACAGCCTCCAATTGAATTTGATGAAAAGCTATGGGTAGCTTCGGTTGAGAAGATGACCGTCTATCACGATGGACGGTGCGTATTCAAATTTAAAAACGGCGCGGAGATAGAAGCATAAAGTATAAATTAAGCTGTGGCTTTTAAATGTGATTGCTGTCATTTAATAGAAAGCGACAGCTGCCAACAAAAAAAACGATAGCTCCTATAAAAAACGATAGCTTTCGCAGGTTTACGTCGAAAAAAAATAAACCGTCTCGGAAAATCTTCGGGACGGTTTATTTTAATTGTTCAAAAACGCTTAAACCGCTTGAAAACCGGGGCTTACGGACATAAAAAAGCCGACTGCAACTTTGTATCAAAATTGCAGTCGGGTTATGGTGGACCTTCAGGGACTCGAACCCCGGACCGACCGGTTATGAGCCGGTTGCTCTAACCAACTGAGCTAAAGGTCCGTATCTCAAATGAGAACTACATTATTATATTATAAACCGGGGCTTTTGTCAATACCAAATTTTAAATTTTTTTGTTCTTGCGATTTCGGCGGCGGATAATACAAAAATTTTTATAAATATTCAAAAAATACTTGCATTATTGGGCGTTTTAGTATAGAATAAAGGTTAATAAAATAGATTTTTATATTTTTTAGGAGGTAAACACCAATGATAACTGCCGGTGATTTTAGAAACGGAATGACTTTTGAATATGATGGCAACGTTTGCCAGGTTGTTGAATTTCAGCACGTAAAGCCGGGTAAGGGCGCGGCATTTGTAAGAACTAAGTTTAAGAACGTTATAACAGGCGCTGTTGTTGAAAAGTCATTTAACCCGACCGAGAAGTTCGAGAAGGCTATGATTGAGAGAAAGGATATGGAGTATCTTTACGAGGACAGCGGTCTTTATTACTTTATGGATCCCGAAACATACGAGCAGGTACCGCTCAGCGCTGACCAGCTCGGCGACGCGCTTAAGTTTGTTAAGGAGAATATGGTTGTAAAGTTCTTATCGTTTAAGGGCAGTGTTTTCTCGGTTGAGCCGCCGACATTTGTTGAGCTTACCGTCACTGCGACAGAGCCGGGCGTTAAGGGCAATACGGCGACTAACGTTACAAAGCCCGCGACAGTTGATACGGGCGCTGTTGTTACGGTTCCTATGTTTATCAACGAGGGCGATAAAATCCGTGTTGATACACGTACGGGCGACTATATGGAGAGAGTTTAATTCTTTAATTTATAAGAATTTTATTCAGGAGGCATATTATGGCTGATTTAGCTAAAGAAGCGGCTTATATTAAAGGCCTGCTTGACGGAATGAAGCTTGACCCCGAAAAGGATGAAACTAAGCTTTTTTCTGCTATTGCAGGTTTTCTTGAGAAGGCGGCGGAGCAAATTGATATGATTGATGATGAACAGGGATTTCTTGCCGATGAGCTTGACGATATCGAAGAGGTCATTGAAGCGATTGCCGAGGATATGGAAGGCGATTATGACGATGACGGACTCTATCAGATTAAGTGTGAAAACTGCGGCTGTGACGTGCAGTTTTCGGATGAGGATATTGACGACCTCGTGGGCGAAGGTATTGAATGCCCGAACTGCGGCGAGATTATAAGACTTGACATTGACGGTCTTGACGACTGTGATTGTGACTGCGGCTGCGGTCACGAGCATAATTAAGCTTTAAATTCCTGCCCCGGCCTTGCGCCGGGGATTTTTTATGCGGTTTTAGTCGAAAAATGTGTATTAAAACAATAATATTTAAAAAAGTGCTTGCTTTTTTTGCCGCTGTGGCTTAGAATATTAGATAACAGAAATTTATGCGGGGAGAGATATACTTATGAAGGTCCTTATGGCTACGATGAAGTTGGATATCGGCGGCGCCGAGACGCATATTGTTGAACTTTCAAAGGCGCTTAAGCGCCGCGGCGTTGATGTGTATGTCGCGTCCGCCGGAGGAGCGTATGAACAGGAGCTTACCGAGGCGGGAATTGAGCATATTCGCGTTCCGATGTCCGACAAAAGTCCGGGGGACGTTTTACGCGCGTACAGAATACTTAAAAATTTTATTATAAAGAATAATATTGACGTGGTTCACGGTCACGCGAGAATACCGTGCTTTATCTTAAACCTTATCAGAAAATCCGTGAATTTCAGGTTTGTGACAACCGCACACTGGGTTTTCAGTCTTAAATTCCCGTATAAGTATATCACCAAGTGGGGCGACCGCTCGCTTGCCGTAAGCGATGATATAAAGAAATATTTAATTGAGAATTACGGAATTAAGCCGGGAAATATCCGTGTTACGATTAACGGGATTGATACGCAGAAGTTCTCTAAGGATACCGACTGGTCGGGCGTTTCGCAGGAGTTTGATTTAAAGGCGGATAAGCGCAGAATTGTCTATGTCAGCCGTATGGACGAGGACAGGAGCTTTGTCGCGCATCGGCTTATAGAAATTGCGCCCGAGCTTGCAGAGAAGATTGATAACCTTGAAATACTTATTGTCGGCGGCGGCAATGATTTTGCAAATATGAAGAGTGAGGCCGACAGTGTCAACGCAAGGCTTAAAAGACCGCTTATCAAGTATACCGGCAGCCGAACTGATATAAACAAGCTTGTTGCGAGCGGTGAGATTTTTGTCGGTGTAAGCCGTGCGGCGCTTGAGGCGATGGCGGCGGAAAAGCCGTCTGTAATCGCGGGCAACGAGGGATATATCGGCATATTTGATAAGAGCAAGCTTGACGTGTCAATCGATACAAACTTCTGCTGCCGCGGCTGCGAGGCGGTCAGTGCGGAGAACCTAAAGCGCGACATATTAAAGCTTATGAATATGAGCGATGCGGAGCGCGAAGCTTTGGGCGCATATTCAAAGAGCGTTATAGAGAACTATTATTCAATAGATACAATGGCGGACGATGCTATGAAGATGTATGTCAGCGTTATCAAAAACGAGGGCATAAACGACGTCACAAACGATGAGTTTGACACCATAGACGAATATATAGCGCCGCTCTACAAAAAAAATCACTATGACGTTATGATTTCTGGATATTACGGCTTTGACAACAGCGGCGATGATTCGATACTTAAAGCGATAGTCGGCAGCCTTAAAGAATTAAAGCCGGATATCAGTATTCTTGCGCTCTCAAACAATCCGTCGCAGACCAGGTCGGTGTACGGTATTGACGCTATACACAGGTTTGATTTTCCCGGTATTTACAGAAAGCTTGGGTCAACCTCGCTGCTCATAAGCGGCGGAGGAAGTCTTATACAGGACGTTACGAGCGATAAGTCGCTAGCGTATTATTTATCTATAATCAGACTTGCGAAGCTGAGGAACACAAAGGTTATGCTGTATTCAAACGGCATAGGACCTATCCATAACAAGCATAATTATCCCAAAGTAAAAAAGGCGCTCGATAAAGTGGACTTGATTACTCTGCGCGAGCGGTCATCTGAGGAGGAGCTCAAGAAAATCGGTGTTGACAATCCGAATGTTTCGGTCACCGCCGACCCTGCATTTACTCTTAAGCCGACGAATGATGAGACGGTGAACCGAATTATGCGCAAAATCGGACTTGCGACGGACAGAGAATATTTTTGCGTTTCGGTTCGGCCTTGGAAGCACCTCGGCAATGATTTTGAGGACGCATTGGCGGATACAATAGATTATGTCAGAGAGAAATACGGGCTTGAGTGTATTTTGGTGCCTATGCAGTGCCCGAAGGATGTTGAAATATCAAAGCGCATAGCGATAAAGTCAAAGTCCGGCGTTGTCGCACCTGAGAACCTGACTCCGTCCGAGATACTCGGTCTTACGGAGCGGGCGAAATTTATTGTCGGTATGCGGCTTCATACGCTTATATACTCAGCGGCTATGCGCACGCCGATTATCGGTCTTATATACGACCCCAAAATCAGCGCGGTTATGAAGCAGGTAGGGCAGAATTATATGCTGCCGGTAGATGATTTAAATCCAGAGACGCTAAAGAGCTATATCGACAGCGTAATTCAAAACCGTGACGAAATAATAAAGCAGCTTAGCGCAGCAGCGGACATTGCCGCGCGTGAAGCGCAGCGCACGGCTGAGATGGCAATTAAACTGCTTTAATGCTGCAGTATTAAAAGGAGTAATTTATTAGAATGAACTTATTTATTTTTGATAACTTAAACCACAACAAGGTTATAAAGTCGCTGCTTAAGTTTAAAAAGAGCGGCGAGATAAAGGAATACTATGAAGCGGCGAGAGAGCTTATTGAGTTTTCGGCGCACCGTCTTACCGATATGGATTTGATTGACGAGTATGTCATACGCTCTATGCTTGAGCAGGACGGTCTGCCAAATCCCGAGAATGTCCGCGACTTTTTGCGCAGTGATATCAAGACGGTTTATGACGAAATATTGTGCGTCGACTGGAACGGGCTGTTTGCGGAGAAGGGGCTTGTGCCTATATCGCTAATTACTTCCGGTGCGGTTGATACGGGGCTTAACGGCTATACGCGCTCGATTGAAGGAATTCTTCAGTCGTCGTCGCGTGAGGCGCTTATGGGGGCGTATTTGGCGCACGCAGAGATTTTCGGCACAGGAAAGACGTCAGCTTATGCCGCTCTCAAATGGGAGAACAGGGATTTTAAGGGTATAGTTAATATAGACCCGATAACCTTTGACGACCTTACGGGCATAGAGCACCAGAAGCGGGTGCTTATTGCAAATACCGAGAGCTTTGTCTGCGGCAAGCCCGCGAACGACGTGCTGCTAAGCGGAAGCATCGGAACGGGAAAGTCGTCTTGTGTTAAGGCGTGTCTTAATATGTTCAAAGACAGGGGCCTTAGATTAATCGAGCTTAAAAAATCGGATCTTGATGACCTTACCGTAATCTTTAATAACATAAATAACAGCATACTTAAATATATTATTTTTATAGATGATTTATCTTTTGAGCCGGACGATATGAGTTACAAGGCGCTTAAGGTTGCGCTTGACGGTCAGGCGGAGACGAGAGGCGGAAACGTTTTGATATACGCGACCTCAAACAGGCGTAATTTGATTAAAGAAACGTGGTCGGACAGAGACGGCGGTGACGAAATCCACAGGAGCGAAGCGCTTGCGGAGAGAAAGTCACTTGCGTCAAGGTTCGGTATTAACTTGAGCTTTTTAACTCCCACTCAGAATGAATATCTTATGATTGTGGCTGAGATGCTGAGGCGTGAAAATATAGAAATGGACGACAGTATACGAAGCCGAGCTCTTACCTGGCAGATACAGTACAACGGGTTTTCGGGCAGAACTGCGGCGCAGTTTGTATCAAATCTGCTAAGCAGTATGTGATTTTTCATACGGATATTATTTGTTTTTTATAATATTTGAAAAAACCCGAAGTTTATGTTGATTTTAGGCGGAAAATGTGAGATAATAAACAAAGACTATCATATGTATTGGATGGGATTAGATGAACGAAAACAGTAACGAAAATCGTACCGAAGAAAACATTGTTGAAGAAAATAATATAAGTGAAAACGGCAGCGAGGCAAGAGGCGCCGCGGAGAACAAAGCTATGCACAGCGGCGAGAAATTCAAT
>UQOT01000048.1 GCA_900542675.1 uncultured Eubacteriales bacterium
ACATTCTTATCCTCTGAATTTAGCGGAAGCGTATTGTCGTCGTTCTTTAAGAGAACCCACGTCTCCTCCGCCGCAGCTTCAGCCGCTTCAACGTGCTCCGCCGACTCAAGCTCATCGACTTTGTAATCTCTGTACGGTGCGTTCACATCAAACTCACCCGTTTTAAACCTTTGCAGGAAGAGCTCATACACAGCTCTGTCAAGGTTTTCTTCGCTTAAGTAGCCGCTGTTTACTGCCGCAAGTCCGTACGCCTGCGAACGGTTGCCGCCGCCTAAGCTGCACTCTACGTTAAGACCGTTCTTATACGCCTGTGCGATGTACTGCTCTTTATCGGACGTCGCATTTCCGAGCAGCGCCGTCTTATAAGGCGCTTTGTCGGTGATATCCTCGCCCGCGCCGCAGTCGCTTGTTACATATCCGTCAAA
The DNA here is from genome assembly GCA_900542675.1 of uncultured Eubacteriales bacterium. Lineage (GTDB taxonomy): Bacteria > Bacillota > Clostridia > Monoglobales > Monoglobaceae > Monoglobus. The sequence goes on from UQOT01000048.1 coordinate 426, forward strand.
ACCCCAGTTACGTCTGAGTAAATCCTGAAGCAAATACGAGTTTGCCGCAGACGGAACATAATTTATCGTCTGACCTGTCGAGGATTTAAGGATTTGACCGTTTCTGTACACCGTTATGCCGTTGTACGACGCCATAACCGACGCGGGCATAACCTCTTCTGTTATATTGCGGAACACCTTTGTATAGTAGTTTCTAAAGTTAAACTCACTCATAACCGAGGTTCCGCCGCGGCGGGTCGTCTCGTTATTGTTCGCAGCAAAATGCTTGGGCGTTGATATAACCTTAAGATACTTTTCATCATCGCCCTGCATACCCTTTACGAACTCCGCTCCGAGCTGACCTGTGAGATACGGGTCCTCACCGAAGCACTCCTCATTTCTGCCCCATCTCGGGTCGCGTGCCATATTTACCGTCGGGCTCCAATACGAGAGGTCGTATCTGCTGTTCTTCACCCTCGCCTCGGTTGAGGTGATATCAGCCATCGCAAACACAAGCTCGCGGTTCCACGTGTTCGACATCGAGAACGGCGACGGGAACGAGGTAGCCTTACCCTGTCTCGCAACGCCGTGCAAACCCTCGCGCCAATAGTAATACTTATTTACGCCGAGCCTCTCAATCGCAGGCGCGCTGTGTCCTATCTGCGACACCTTCTCCTCAAGCGTCATACGCGACACGAGGTCAGCCGCTCTTTCTTCAAATGAGTAGCTCTCATCAAGATATATCGCTTCCGCCTCTGTCACAACATTTCCTCCGATTTTCGCCGCGCGGCTGAGCGGCGTTAACTTGTCCGTGCCGTCCCATATAAACACCTTTGTAATGCCGCTCTCGGGCCTTTCATAATCATATGTATTGTTATCGCTCAGCTCAAACTGCTTAAAGTTCGTCATTACCTGCTCCGAGCTGTCGCTGTAAGACGCCGCAAACAGCTTTGCCGCGGGCGCATCGTCCTTTTTGCCGTACGATACGCTGAGCTTTCCGCTTTCGTCAAAATTCGCCGCATAAATCGTATACGGCATATCAGCATCAAGCTCGGGCGCTTTGCTCGGTTCAACGCTCGGCTCAGCAGGAGCCGCACTCGGCGGTGTCACATTGCTGCCGTAGAGCTTTACATATACATAATTACCGCAATACTGCTTTGCGCCCTTTCCCGTTATATTAAGTGTAAGATTGCCTTCGGCCTCAGTGGTCGAAAGCTCTGCCGTATTCACCTGATAGTTATCCCACGAACCGTTGTACACGTTATCAAAAACCGCAACCTCTGTATCGCCGACCTTTACAACAACCTTCGCGTCGTTGTTGCTCGCAGCGTACAAGTCCAGCTTTTCATAACCCGAACCTTTAAGGCTGACACTGTTCATCGTAAGCACAGCAAGATTGCTGTCGTCGGACTTTAGATTATCCGGCCGCTTAACATTTCCGTTTGCCGCGTCGTTAATAATCGCTCCGCCGCCCTTTACGGTGATTGAATCCGCACCGAAGTTCAGCGTTAAAGAACCGTCGGCGCCGACCGTCTCAGTACCGTAGTCAGCGTCCGCGGCGAACGCGGGCAAAGACACACAACTAAGCGCCATAGCCACGGCAACAAGCGCCGCCAAAATCTTTTTGACCTTCATTATAAACACCCCTTAATACCAAAAAATTTATTTTTTATGCTTGTATTTTATCACACAATGCTTTATAATAAAAGTCAAATTAAGCAAGAAATTAGCCAAAAATTGCGGTACGCAAATCAAGGAGAAAATTATGGTACCTTTTTATGAGTTACAGCCGTCTGACATTACGGTTATACACAACAACCGCGAGCTGTACTTTCACTCGCACCTGCACAAGGAAATTGAGATTGTCTATGTTTTTGACATGGGTCAGCATTTAAATATTGCGGGCAAGGATTACGAAATAGGCGCGCATCAGGCGGCAATAATCTTTCCCGACACCGTGCATCACTACTACCGCGACGTGTGGCGGCCGACCGACCAGGTGCTTGTAATATGCAATCCGAAGCTGTATACTGGAGTATTCGGCGACCTCACGGCCGCAGTACCCGAAACTCCGATAATTACTTATATTGACGATACTGCCGCACACGCTTTTAAAATGATTGCGGACTGCACGTCAAACACCGAAAAACTCGGTTGGTCAATAATTATTCTGTCACGTCTGCTTGCAAGGCTTAATTTAAAACGCAGCGAAACCGTGCCGGTCGAACACTTGGCACAGAAAATTATTGAATATATAGGAAAGAATTTTAAACAGGATATAACGCTTGAGATGCTTTCCGAGGAATTCTCGGTAAGCAAATACTATATCTCACATATTTTTTCCGAAAAAATAAAAATGAACCTAAGAGCATATCTCGCTCTTGTACGTGCGGAATACGCGGCGGGGCTTATCAGAAGCACAAACGACAGTATAACAAACATCTGTGCCGCAAGCGGCTTCACAAGCCAGCGCACCTTTAACCGCGCCTTTAAACAAATCTACAGTATGACCCCACGCGAATACAAACAAAAGCTTAACGTAGGGATTAGGTAACGTAGGAACTAGGGTCTACGCGGGAATAATTCGCGCACAAAACCTGCCCGCGAACGTGCGGGCGCAAACCGTACAGATTGCCGCTCCGCGAAAAAGCCGCCTTGACGGGCGCGGCCACATACGTAGTGTGTGACGGCAGGCATTAACAGTTGTACTCTGCAGTATGCAATGCCTTTCATATGAATGCGCAAAAAGTGTGCGCCAATAGTCTGACTGAGGGGGTCGCCGTATTCGCCTAACCCATATTCTATGGAACAGCATAATAGGTCTGCACTACTCCTGTATGTAGGGAGCAACGAATAGTTTAGTAAACATCTTAGGAAATGGCGAAAAAATATTTACTATGCGCAAACGGCAACCCCCTCAGAAGCCCTAACGGGCTCCAGCTCCCCGTTGGGGCGCCTATCGGGTGCGGGCACGTTGTTTCCGCAAATTAACACCGCGCAATTTCTACACTCTACACAATACAAGCTCCGCTTTCGATTTCGTCTAAGGTGCTTGTCAGAACCAATTTACCGTCAAGCTCGGCGGATAATATCATTCCCTGTGACTCAAGACCCATCATTTTTCTCGGCGGGAAGTTTGCTATAAACAGTACGCTCTTGCCGACTAAGTCCTCGGGCTTATAATACTTCGCTATGCCCGAAAGTATCTGACGCGTCTCGCCGCCGCACTCAAGCTCAAACCTCAAAAGCTTGGACGACTTTGGCACCTTTTCACATACCTTGATTTTCCCGACCCTTATATCGAGCTTCTCAAAGTCGTCAAACGTGACCTCGTCCTTAAACGGCGGGATATCCGCAGTCCGGTTTCCGCTTTCGCTTGCCGCCGCGTATTCCTCAGCAAGCTCTTTAAGCTTCTTCTCAGCATCAACACGTGCGAAAATCGGCTCCGCTGTGCCGACACGAGCGCCTGCCTTTGTAATGCCGAACGTCTTTGCGCTTTCAGCGCTGAGCTCCGACGCGTTTATCTGCGCCGCAATCTTTTCTGCAGTCTCGGGCATAAACGGAGTGAGCAGCGCCGCGATAATTCTTATCGTCTCAATCAAATTATAGAGCACGGTACCGAGTCTCGGCTTGTCATCCTCATTCTTTGCGAGTATCCACGGCGTGGTTTCGTCTATATACTTGTTCGCGCGGTTTACAACCTTCCAAATCTCGTCAAGGCTGTCCGCCACGTGAAGGGTCTCCATCTTGTCCTCTACGGCCTTGAGCGCACCTACCGCGACCGCCTTTAAATCATCGTCAAACTCGCCCGCAATATCTCCCTGCTGAATTTCGCCGCCGAAATATTTATTAACCATCGCAACCGTGCGGTTGACCAAATTACCGAGCGTATTTGCAAGGTCAGAGTTATACCGCGCCATAAACACGTCGTATGTTATGTTTCCGTCCTGAGCAAACGGCATTTCGTGCAGTGAATAATACCTCACCGCATCAACCCCGAAATGACGCACCAAATCATCGGCATATATAACATTGCCTCGCGATTTTGACATCTTCTCGTTACCGAACAGCATCCACGGGTGACCGAACACCTGCTTTGGCAGCGGTTCACCGAGAGCCATAAGCATAATCGGCCAGTATATGGTATGAAACCTTAAAATATCCTTGCCGATAATATGCGCGTCGGCAGGCCAGTACTTCTTATACTCTGCACTGTCGCCGTCCGGCGTATAGCCGAGCGCCGTAATATAGTTTGAAAGCGCGTCAATCCATACATAGATTACGTGCTTATCGTCAAACTCAACAGGTATGCCCCAATTAAAGCTCGTACGCGATACGCACAAGTCCTGAAGTCCGGGCTTTAGGAAGTTATTGACCATTTCCTTTTTGCGCGACTCAGGCTGAATGAACTCGGGGTGCTCCTCTATATGCTTCATCAGCCTGTCCTGATACTTGCTCATTTTAAAAAAGTACGCTTCCTCCCTGGTCTTGTGAACCTCACGTCCGCAGTCGGGGCACTTTCCGTCCACAAGCTGAGTGTCCGTCCAGAACGACTCACACGGCGTACAGTACCAGCCCTCGTACTCCGACTTATATATATCACCCTGCTCATACAGCTTGTTAAATATCTTCTGTACCGCCTTTTCGTGATAATCGTCTGTTGTGCGGATAAACTTATCATAGCTTATATTCAGCATATCAGCAATTCTGCGGATTTCGCCCGCAATTTCGTCAACGTGCTGCTTCGGTGTAATGCCCTCCTTCTCGGCAAGCTCCTGTATCTTCTGACCGTGCTCGTCCGTTCCGGTACAGAAGCACACGTCATAGCCCATAAAACGCTTAAACCGCGCAATCGCGTCTGTGAGCACAATCTCATAGGTATTTCCGATATGCGGCTTCTGCGATGTATACGCAATCGCGGTTGTTATATAATATTTTGGTTTTTCACTCATATATATCAAATCCTTCCTAATTATCTGATTATCCTGATTATTCTATTAAAAACTAAAATTATCCATATCTACACGGTTACCATCGCCATAGGGTATCCCGAAATGCTCATACGCGGTCGGCGTAACCATTCGTCCGCGCGGCGTTCGGTTTATAAACCCTATCTGCATCAGGTACGGCTCATACACATCCTCAATTGTGTCGCGTTCCTCGTTAATCGTTGCCGCGAGCGTATCAAGTCCGACCGGACCGCCTCCGTAATGCTTGATAACCGTGAGAAGCATTCGCTTGTCGTTCGCGTCGAGTCCGAGCTCGTCTATCTCAAGACGGTTAAGAGCCTTGTCGGCGATTTCGCGCGTTATATGCCCGTCACTCAACAGCTGGGCAAAGTCACGCACCCGCTTTAAAAGCCTATTTGCTATTCTGGGGGTACCGCGTGAACGCTTCGCAATTTCAGCCGCGCCGTCCTCGTCAATCTCAATTCCGAGTATGCCCGCACTGCGCTTTACTATGCCCGCAAGCTCCTCGGGCTTGTACATCTCAAGGCGGCAAATAACGCCGAACCTGTCGCGAAGCGGAGCAGTCAGCGCACCCGCCTTTGTGGTCGCGCCTATAAGCGTAAACTTCGGCAAATCAAGCCTGATTGACCGCGCCGACGGCCCCTTGCCGATTATAATATCAAGCGCAAAATCCTCCATAGCGGGATACAGAATTTCCTCAACGCTCCTGTTCATTCGGTGTATCTCATCCACAAAAAGAATGTCGTCCTCCGAAAGATTGGTGAGCAGCGCCGCCAAATCGCCCTGCTTTTCAATCGCGGGGCCTGAGGTTATCCTGATGTTAACTCCCATTTCGCCCGCAATAATCCCGGCAAGAGTCGTCTTGCCGAGCCCCGGAGGGCCGTACAGCAGCACGTGGTCAAGCGGCTCGCCGCGCATCTTTGCGGCTTCGATGAACACTCGCATATTCTCTTTAGCCTTGGTCTGACCTATATACTCGCCAAGCGTTTTGGGGCGCAGACTGTATTCAATTTCACTGTCGTCACTCGTCTCAACCGTTGAGACGATGCGCTCTTCGTTATTGCTGTCTATTATCATTAGAATTCTCCTACATCAATTGCTTTAGTGCGTACTTTATCATATCCTCGGTTGAACCGTCCGCACCCTTTAGCGCGCCCATCGCCTCGTCCTTCGAATAGCCGAGAACCATGAGCGCGGAGACCGCTTCATTATCGCTCACCGTCTCGGGCGCAAACATCTCATCCGCCGGCATACCCGAAATATCGGCATCCTTAAATTTATCCTTAAGCTCCAATATAATACGCTGTGCGCCCTTAGGCCCAAGCCCCGGCGTGTTTTTAGCGAGGTACTTCGCGTCGTCTGTTACAACGCACATCGCAAACTTTGACGGTGAAATATTGGAAAGCAGATTTGCCGCCGTCTTTGCCCCGACGCCGCTTACGCCGAGTATCATCTCAAACATATTCTTCTCTTCCTGAGTCGAAAACCCGTAGAGCGTAAACATATCGGATGACGGCTTAAAATTCGTATATATATAAAGCCTCGCTTTGCTTCCGATATCGCCCAAGCTCTCAAGCGAGGTACGCGTCGAAAATATCCGATAACCCACGCCGCCCGCGTCAATCACCGCAAAATTTTCGGTTTTAAGCGCAAGCCTTCCTTCTATATAATAAAACATATTTCACCTCAAAAATAAAAACTCTATATAAAAAATATTATACCAAATAAAGCAAATTATATCAAGACCTATTTTTAAACAATCACCAGCGCTCCCGCAGCCCCACATATCAATATGCGCCCTGTGCGGGCGCGGGATTTTTTGCGATTGCCACCGCGGGGAAGAATATACGTAATATCATTTAAAAATCAACAAAAAACAGCATCGGATTAATTTCCGACGCTGTTGTGTCATAGACAATAATTAATTTTTATAAAATACTCTATGCTAAATATTCGACAACCTTGTCACCCATTTCTTTGGTGCCGAGGAGCTTGCCGCCTTCGTCCATTATGTCGGCTGTACGCCAGCCGTCGTTTAATACCTTTGTAACGGCGTTTTCGATTGCCTTGGCTTCTTCTGTAAGGCTGAAGCTGTCACGCAGCATCATAGCGACCGAAAGTATCGTTGCAATCGGGTTTGCCTTATTCTGACCCGCAATGTCGGGCGCACTGCCGTGGATAGGCTCGTACATACCGAGAGTGCTCTCTCCGAGCGATGATGACGGAAGCATACCGATTGAACCGGTTGTCATACTAGCTTCGTCAGAGAGGATATCGCCGAACATATTCTCGGTCACGATTACGTCAAACTGTGCAGGATTTCTCACAAGCTGCATTGCGCAGTTGTCAACCAGCATATCCTCAAACTCTACCTCGGGATACTCCTTCGCAAGTCTGTGCATTGTCTCACGCCACAGACGCGAGGTCTCGATAACGTTCGCCTTGTCTACGCTTGTGACCTTCTTTCTGTCACGCTTCATCGCAAGGTTAAAGGCTACTCTGCCTATTCTCTCGATTTCCTCAACTGAATATTTAAGCTCATCATACGCTTCGTTTCCGCCGTCGCGTCTGCCTCTGTCACCAAAGTACAAACCGCCCGTCAGCTCACGAACAATGACCAAATCAAGACCGTCATTAGAGATTTCGGGCTTTAAGGGGCAAGCGTCGGCAAGAGCTTCGTGCATCTTCGCGGGTCTGATGTTCGCAAACAGACCAAGCTCCGAGCGCAGGCCAAGCAGCGCCTTTTCCGGTCTTAAATGACCCGGCAGAGTATCCCACTTCGGACCGCCGACCGCTCCGAGCAGAACCGAGTCAGAAGCCTTTGCTATCTTAACCGTCTCCTCAGGCAGCGGAACGCCTGTTTCATCAATTGCGCAGCCGCCTGCCAAAACATCTGTGTATTCAAACGTATGACCGTACTTTTCACCGATTTTATTTAAGACCTTTTCGGCTTCCGTTACGATTTCCGGACCTATGCCGTCGCCCTTTACCACTGCTAATTTTATATTCATAATTTATGCTTCCTTTCATAATTAGGCCTATCAGGTAACGTTTCGATGACTCTTGTTTTGCAAGGCTTTTGTCTTGAATGATCCGCCCAAAGCCCATATTCCGCCATTCCAAGCCGCGGCTGCATTGTTGCAAAAGCCTTGCAAAACGGCTTCGCGAACAATTTTTACACTGATACTATCGAAACGCCTGAGAGGACAAATTTATTTCTTAAGTGAGTTCATCAGGCCGTTTTTGTTGATTATTTCTTTGATAAATTCCGGGAAAGGCTCAGCCTGAAATTCCTTTCCTGTTGTAATGTCGCGGATTATTCCCGAGTCAAAGTCAACTTCGACCTCGTCGCCCGCGCTGATATTCTCGGACGCTTCGCGGCACTCCATTATCGGCAGACCGATGTTTATCGCGTTGCGGTAGAATATTCTTGCAAATGTCGCGGCGATTACGCACGAAATTCCCGAAGCCTTAATCGCAATCGGGGCGTGCTCACGCGATGAACCGCAGCCGAAATTGTTATGGGCAACCATAATATCGCCGCCCTTTACGTTTTTTACAAAATCAATATCTATGTCCTCCATACAATGAGCCGCAAGCTCCTTCGGGTCGGACGAATTTAAGTATCTCGCCGGAATAATTACATCGGTATCGACATTATCCTGATACTTGTGTACTGTGCCATGTGCTTTCATCAGACTTGTTCCTCCTTCAAATTAAAGACTGTCAGGGCCGCAGATATAACCCTTAATTGCCGAAGCCGCCGCAACAACCGGGCTTGAGAGATATACCTCCGAGTCCGGGTGACCCATACGGCCGACAAAGTTTCTGTTCGACGTCGAAATTGCTCTCTCTCCCTCGGCAAGAATTCCCATATGACCGCCAAGGCAGGGGCCGCAGGTCGGGGTTGAAATTATGCAGCCCGCGTCCATAAATATGTCAAACAATCCCTCTTTCATCGCGTCACGGTAAATCTTCTGCGTCGCCGGAATGATAATCGTGCGCACGTTCTTTGCAACGTGTCTGCCCCTGAATATTTCCGCCGCCTTTTGAAGATCCTCAAGTCTGCCGTTTGTACACGAGCCGATTACGCACTGGTCAATCTTAACCTCACCGACTTCGTCAATGGTTTTGGTATTCTCCGGCAGATGCGGGAACGCAACTGTGGGCTTTAAGCAAGACAAATCGATATCATATACCGCCTCATACTCGGCATCGTCGTCAGCTGTATACACCGTGTAATCTCTGTCTACTCTCTCATCAAGATATGCCTTTGTAACCTCGTCAACCTCAAATATTCCGTTCTTGCCGCCCGCTTCTATCGCCATATTCGCCATAGTCAGACGGTCGTCAATCGAGAGGTATTTAAGGCCGTCGCCCGTGAACTCCATTGATTTATAGAGCGCGCCGTCAACACCTATCATACCAATTATGTGAAGAATTACATCCTTACCCGAAATCCACTTTGCAGGCTTGCCCGTCAAATTAAACTTTATAGCGGGCGGAACCTTAAACCACGCTTCGCCCGTAGCCATACCCGCCGCCATATCGGTCGAACCTACGCCGGTCGAGAACGCGCCTACCGCACCGTATGTACAGGTGTGCGAGTCGGCGCCGATTATTACTTCGCCCGGAGCCACAAGTCCCTTCTCAGGCAGCAGAGCGTGTTCAACGCCCATCTCGCCTACGTCATAGAAGTTAGTTACGTCTCTCTCTCCCGCAAATTCGCGGCACATCTTACAGTGCTGTGCCGACTTTATATCCTTGTTCGGCGTGAAGTGGTCAAGCACTATCGCAACCTTGTCCTTATCAAAAACCCGGTCGAAACCGGCAGCCTTAAACTCCTTTATTGCAACCGGAGTCGTAACGTCATTGCCCAAAACCAAGTCGAGCTTCGCACGAATTAACTGACCGGCTTTTACGCTTTCAAGCCCCGCATGAGATGCAAGGATTTTCTGCGTCATAGTCATTCCCATTATATTCATTCCTTTCTTAAAATACATTTTTATTCAATGTAATATTATACTATTAAATTTGGATTTTGTAAAGCTATATTTGCATTATAGCACTTTATATGTTATAATGCAAATATATATAATTTATAATTGAATGGAATATCCTGTATCGCATATTCATTATGCTTTTTCTTTCATTAGCTTATACTGCACGGATTCGACGAGGGCTATCCACGAGGCGTCGATTACGTCGGTTGATACGCCGACTGTGCTCCAAGAGCCGCTCTCGTCCGAACTTTCAATCAAAACCCTTACTTTTGAGCCTGTTGCACACTGGGGTTCGAGTACGCGAACTTTATAGTCGGTCAGGTGTACCCCGCCGAGACAAGGATAAAATCCCTCAAGCACACGGCGCAGCGCGTTATCAAGCGCGTGAACGGGGCCGTCGCCCTCCGCCGCTGTTATCTCTGCACGGTCGCCGACAGTAATCTTTATTATTGCGGAAGAACTGAACGTATTGCCTGTCGGTTCGTCAACTATTGTCTTGAAATAGTTGAGCTTAAAATATTCCTTTGTCTTACCGAGTATGCGGCGAACCAAAAGCTCAAAACTCGCCTCGGCCGCCTCAAACGAATATCCCTCGTACTCGAGACGCTTAACCTCATCACAGATTTTCTGTATCTCGGGCGAGTCCTTAGTCAGCTCGGGCGCTATCTTGCTTATCTTTTTAAGCACCGTGCCTCTGCCCGCGACCTCACTCATTAAAAATCTGCGCTCGTTGCCCACGCTCTCGGGCGGAACGTGCTCGAATGAGGACGAACGCTTTGCAACTGCATCAATGTGCATACCCGCCTTGTGCGAAAACGCCGAACCGCCGACATACGGCATACCCTTGAACAAAGTCTGGTTTGCTATCTCGGAAATCCATCGCGCAACCCTTGTAAATCTTTGCAAATTCTTCTCGGGAACGCATTTATAGCCCAGCTTAATCTGCAAATTCGGGATTATGGTTGAGAGATTTGCATTGCCGCACCGCTCGCCGTAGCCGAGATATGTACCCTGTATATGCTTAGCCCCCGCGCGAACCGCTGCAATTGAGTTAGCCGCCGCACAGCCGCTGTCATTGTGGCAGTGTATACCTATTACCTTATTCGGAAACGCCGCGCAGGTTTCGCCGGTTATCCGCCCAACCTCGTCAGGCAAAAATCCACCGTTTGTCTCACACAGCACAAGTCTGTCAGCGCCCGCGTCCGCCGCCGCTCTGAGCGCAGAGAGCGCATATTCCGGATTACGCTTATATCCGTCAAAATAATGCTCTGCGTCAAACACCACAAACTTGTCGTTTGCCTTTAAAAACCTGATTGTATCGGAAATCATACTGAGGTTTTCCTCAAGTGTGGTCTTTAAAATTTCGGTCACGTGCATATCCCACGCCTTACCGAAAATCACAACGACGTCGGTATCAGCCGTAAGCAGCGCTAAGCAGTTATCGTCCTCCTCCGCGCGTATTCCTTTGCGGCGTGTCGAGCCGAATGCGGCAAGACGTGCGCGGCGGAGCTTTGCTCTGTCTATATTCTTAAAAAACTCCATATCCTTTTTATTCGAGCCGGGGTTGCCCGCCTCTATAAAGTCCGCGCCCATATAGTCCAGCGCCTTTGTGACCGCAATTTTGTCCTCTGTCGAAAACGAAATTCCTTCGCCCTGCGCCCCGTCGCGGAGCGTAGACTCAAATATTTCGATTTTGTTATCGTCTGCGCTCAATTTATCAATCAACATATTCTTAACCTCACAGTCATATCTTACAAATCATTATTGTAAAGTATATCACATACGTTTACATAATGCAATATTAAAAGCATAGCCAAATCGGCTATGCTTTGTGTATTGAAAAATCGATTAATCTATAAATTTATTCGATTTACTAAACCGTTTTGTTCGGATTACGAAAATCCAACAGTTCACTCTCGGTAACCTCGAGTGCGGCTGCCAAAACACATATCATTTCAAAAGAAACGCCTGAAAACATATTGGGATTTTCAAGTTTACGTACCGTTGAAATACTGATTTCCGCTTTTTCTGCCAGCTTCTCCTGCGTCAGCAATCGCAGCTTTCTGTAATAAGCAATGTTTAAACCCAATGCTATTAATTTTTCGCTATAAGTCATATACTCTGCACCTTTATTATTTGATATTACTTAATCTCTTGTTCCAAATTATCAAAAATCTCGTCTGAAAAAAATTCGCCTATTGTTATTTCAAAGGCATCACATACTTTCTTTAATATAACAACACCTGCATCGGCGCGGCTGCTATCCATAAGGCTGTAAATGCTCGACGGTGTTACTCCTGCAAGATTGGCGAGTGCATTATATTTTAAATTCTTTTCCTTACAAAGCTTGTCAATTCTTAAAACAACAGCTTCTTTTATTTGCATATTTACCAACCCTGCTTCATTTTATTTATCAGCATGTTTTTCCATAATATAATCCGCATAATCCATAACCTCTCCCACTAAGTGATCAGGGAAATCGGAGGGCAATTTCAAGTATTTTGTATCTTTTCTTAGAGACCGCATATTGTTTGTAACTCCGAGAAGATAATCCACAGACACATCAAAGTATTTTGCTATAGCAATTTTTATAACATCGGGCGGTTCGCTTTTTTCTCTCTCATATGAAGATATAGAGTGTTTATTAATTTTAAGTATATCTGCAAGCTCATCTTGAGTAAGCCCGGCATCTTTTCTTAAATCCAATAATCTTTCGCCTACCATTTCAACATCCCTTTACTAAAATATTAGCTACATTATAAAATATAAACCTATCAGCAAGCGAAATGTTGACAAAATAAACATTTTATGATAATATTATGGAGTAATATTCTACTTTTAAATAACAGTGAAAAGATTTTAATACTTATTATGCAAGGAGAAATATTATGGAACATCAAATAGATTTAGATTATCTTGAAACATTTATAGAACAACAGATTAAGATAGTGCAGTATGCAAAAAATATTTGAATACAAGATGATACAGAGTATGAATTTAAGTGTCCAATTTGCGGCGGCGCGGCAGTGGTTTTAAGGTCGTCTGTCAGCGGTGCTCTGCACACTTTATGTAATAACTGCAATATAGATGTACTCACATTATAAATTAGGCGCCCCTACGGGCGTGGCCGGACACGCATTGTGCGACGGTAGAAAATGAGCGATTGTACGATATGGTATGCAATACCTTTCAGATGAATACGCAAAGAGCTGGCGCGCGAAGCGCGACTGAGGGGGTCGCCGTATTCGGCTTTCCCATATTCTATGGCGCATTATGAACCCCCTCAGAGGCCCTAACGGGCTCTCCGCCCAGGCGCCTTTTTCGATTGGTGCAAATAATCTATAAAATAGACACACTGTACTAATTATATAATTAATTTTCAAAGTATAAGAGTTTATATGCAGGTATATCAAGTGCTTTGGCAATTTTAAACAATGTATCAAGTGAAATAGCTTTATAAATATTAGGAGCTTCAATTTGTCCTATAAAAGAAACACCGCAATTTAATTTTTCTGCAAGCTGTTCTTGTGTCAAAGATTTTAATTTTCTATAGTATGCTATTTTTAATCCTATTTTAATATAATCATCCTTAAAGTCCTTGTTCATTTTATCACCGGATATAATTTTACCCTATTGACACCGGAATATAAATATGATATTATTGGCATAATTATTACTATATGAATAATAATTTTTGTTTCAGCGGAGAAAAACAAATAAGTAAAGAAAAATTATGCCCGATTGAAACATTCACCTGTTTAGTCTGAAAAATATAAAACTTATTATGCAAGGAGAAATATTATGGAACATCAAACAGATTTGGATAATCTTGAAACATTTATAGAACAACAGATTAAGATAGTGCAGTATGCAAAAAATATTTGCATACAAGATGAAATAGAGTATGAATTTAAATGCCCGCTTTGCGGCGGCACGGCAGTGGTTTTAAGGTCGTCTGTCAGCGGTACTCTGCATACTTTATGTAATAACTGCAATATAGATGTACTCACATTATAAAATTATTTTTATGCATAAAATAGGGGAGCAGAGCGCTCCCCTAAAAATATATTATGTTATTTCTCGTCGTTCCACGAATAGAGCTTTCTGATTTCTGCACCTACGTGCTCGAGCTGATGGTCTGCCTTAATTCTTCTTGTAGCGTTGAAGTGCGGGCGGTTAACCGCATTCTCGGCAATCCAGCTCTTTGCAAATGTACCGTCCTGAATTTCAGAGAGAACCTTCTTCATTTCCTTCTTGGTATCCTCAGTGATAATTCTCTTACCGATTTCATAGTCGCCGAACTCAGCCGTGTCTGAGATTGAGTGTCTCATCTCGCTAAATCCGCCGTGGTAGATAAGGTCAACAATGAGCTTCATCTCGTGGATACACTCAAAGTATGCGTTCTGCGGGTCATAGCCTGCTTCAACAAGTGTTTCAAAGCCTGCCTGCATCAAGGCTGTAACGCCGCCGCAAAGAACTGCCTGCTCACCGAAGAGGTCGGTCTCTGTCTCCATCTTGAATGTTGTCTCAAGCACGCCGGCTCTTGCGCCGCCGATACCTGCTGCATATGCAAGACCGAGATCCATAGCGTTGCCTGTTGCATCCTGATGTACAGCAACAAGACACGGTACGCCCTTGCCTGCAACATACTCACTGCGAACAGTGTGACCCGGGCCCTTGGGCGCAATCATAATTACGTCAACGTCCTTCGGCGGAGTAATGAGCTGGAAGTGGATGTTAAAGCCGTGTGCGAACGCGAGTACATTACCCGGCTCAAGGTTCGGCTTAATCGACTCCTCATAGAGCTTAGCCTGCTTCTCATCATTTATCAAAATCATGATAATGTCGGCCTTCTTAGCAGCCTCGTCCGAGGTGTAAACCTCAAAACCTGCTTCCTCGGCAATCTTCCACGACTTACTGCCGTTATAAAGACCGATGATAACGTTAACGCCGCTCTCCTTAAGGTTGAGCGCGTGAGCGTGACCCTGACTGCCGTAACCGATGATTGCAACCGTCTTGTTATTTAATAGACCTAAATTACAATCGCTTTCATGATATAACTTTGCCATTTTAAATTCCTCCAATATATTAAATTAATATTATTTCTCTAATGTTTTTATCCCGCTGCGGGGAATGAACAGGTTTAGTCCTCTTCTGCCTCCGTAGCCGTTCCGCGTTTGAGCCCGGTAAGACCTGTACGCACAAGACCCGCAATCTCAAATTCATCCATGAGGTTGATAAACGCATTTATCTTGCTCGGTCCGCCCGTGAGTTCAAGTGTCAAAAGCTCACGCGATACATCGATAATACTGGCTCTGAAAATCTCCGCCATCTGCATTATCGCTGCCATATTATCCTTTGATTTTACCTTAATCAAGACATGCTCTCTCAGTACCGCCGTGTCCTTATGCAGTTCACATATGTGTTTTACGACCTCGAGCTTATCGAGCTGATTCTGTATCTGACGGAATGTATTATCATCCGCGTGGGTTACAATTGTCATACGCGAAATATTCGGGTCCTCGGTCACACCGACCGAAAGACTGTCTATATTATACATACGCCTTGTGAAAAGACCCGAGATACGGCTCAGTACGCCGGCGTGGTTTTCAACGTAAATCGACAGAACATGCATTTCTTTTTGTGTTTTCTTATCGCTCATTTACTTACCCTCCTTACCGCCGTCCGATGTTATTTCAATTTCGAGTATCGGCTCCTCTATCGACTGACCGCCCGGAACCATCGGGAGAACCGACGCGTCGGAATTGATAATACAATTAATTACGCTCGGCTTACCCGTTAAACTCAGCGCCTCTTTGAGCGCTGTCTTGAACTCGTCAATATTTGTAA
>UQOT01000049.1 GCA_900542675.1 uncultured Eubacteriales bacterium
ACATTCAGACTTGCAGATAACGAGGAGCTCGGTGATATCACCGTGTCAAAGCGTGTTATAATTGAGCTTAAGACCAACGAGGGCAAAGCGTCAAAACTGATGCGCCAGGCAGAGCGTGACGGGCTGTACAAGGCGTTTGACATAGGAATGTTCTGGCTTGATCAAGCACTTGAAATGAGCAAGAATTAATAATTTTAGGCGCCCCAACGGGGCGCCCGGTGATTTTATATTTTAAATATTTGTCCGCCAAACGGCGGGAGATTGACGGTGACGGCGGTTTTGCCGTCTTTTTTTTGTTCAAATATTACGCCTGTTTCACCGCTTTTGGTGTTACCGCTGTAGATGTCGGCATCGGTGTTTAGCATAAGCTCGGGAGATGCCGCATAATTAAGCTCAAAAGTATAATTCTCGATGGGGCAGTCCGAAAAGTTCAGCATAACAAGGCATCTGCCGTTTACATCACTGCCGCGCTCATAGATAAACAGTGCGCGGTCATTCGTTCCAAGGCAGTACCAGTTGAAGTCAGCGCTGTTGTATTCGCCGCAGTAAAGCGGCTTGTTATAGATGTAGACGCGGTTTAAGTCGCGCATATACCGCGCAAATGAGTCGTGCAGCGGATAGGTCTT
The DNA here is from genome assembly GCA_900542675.1 of uncultured Eubacteriales bacterium. Lineage (GTDB taxonomy): Bacteria > Bacillota > Clostridia > Monoglobales > Monoglobaceae > Monoglobus. The sequence continues at coordinate 627 of UQOT01000049.1, forward strand.
TAAAAACCAGTCCTGCTCGCGCGTTTCATCCCATTCGCGGAACTGCCCAAATTCATTGCCCATAAAGTTGAGCTTTTTGCCCGGGTGAGTATACATATACATATATAAAAGCCGCGCCTGCGGAAACTTTACCTCATAATCTCCCCACATCTTTTGAATAATTGTCGCCTTGCCGTGTACCACCTCGTCGTGCGACAGTGAAATCATATACAGCTCGTTGTAAAAGTAGAGCATAGAAAAAGTCAGCATACCAACGTTATTGGTGCGCTCCATCGGGTGAAGGCGGAAGAAGTCAAGTGTGTCGTTCATCCATCCCATATCCCATTTATAGTCAAATCCAAGCCCGTCATACTCAACGGGTGCGGTGACTTTTAAATAGTCGGTGCTGTCCTCTGCAATGAGCATTATGCCGCTGTGACGGGATTTAAGCCCCTTGTTCATATTTTGTATAAACTCTACCGCACATTCATTCACGCCTCTATCCGGATCGCCGAGCCAGAATATTGCGCGTGAAACTGCATCAATTCTGAGCCCGTCAAAGTGGTATTTGCTTATCCAGTAATTCGCCGCGGACTGCAGAAAGCTGCGAACCTCGCCTTTTCCGAAGTTAAAGTTATAGCTTCCCCATTCGCTTTTGCCGACATGGTCGTCAGGATATTCATAGAGCGGGCTGCCGTCAAATCTGCCGAGTGCGTAAGAGTCAACAGCAAAGTGTATTGGTACAAAGTCAAGAATTGCGCCAATACCGTTATTATGAAGGTTATTTACCATATTCATAAGGTCCTCAGCCGTGCCGTAGCGTGACGTCGGACTATAAAATCCCGTAGTCTGATAGCCCCACGAAATATCAACCGGGTGTTCCGCAATGGGCATAAGCTCTACGTGGGTATAGCCGTTTTCTTTGAGATAAGGAATGAGCAAATCACCGAGCTCTTTGTATGTGTACCACGAACCGTCATCTTTTTTTCGCCACGACCCCGCGTGTATTTCGTAAATGTTTATCGGGTTGTTATAGCCCGTGTCGCGGCTTTTCATCCAATTGTCATCGGTGAATTGAAACTCATTCAAATCCCGCACGATTGAAGCCCAGTTCGGCCGTAATTCCATACCAAAGCCGTAGGGGTCGCAGTGCTCGAAGCATTTTTCGAACGGTGAGCCTTCCGGCTGTGCATATATTTTATATTTATACATCATTCCGGGCTGCACATCGTCAATTTCAGCTTCAAAAATGTTGGTGCTTATATCACGCCGAAGCGGTGTTTCACCCCAATTGTTAAAGTCGCCGGTGACCGAAATTCGCGACGCTTTGGGCGCATATACGCGGAATACAAAACGATTGCCGCTTTTTCTGTGACAGCCAAGGCAGTCATACGCCGTGAACGACATTCCGCCAAAAAAGTCCGAAATATTAAAAGTGTTATACATAAATCACACCTCAATTGTACAAAGATAATAAACAATCATCTATTAAAATTATAGAATAAATTATAAAAAACTTCAACCAACAATTTTGCATTATCAGTCGAATTAAGTCAACTTGCGGCAAAAAGGCGCCCCTACGCGGAACGTGTATGCTGCCTATTGACAGAACTTTCTTTGTATGTTAAAATATTTTCTAATAATATAAAAGGATAGGAAGGTTATATTTTAATGGAAATGCTGGATTTAACCCGTTATACGGGCAAGTATGATATAGAAGGCGTTATCAATGGCTTTGAGAGCGGCGATATTAAAGACGGCGACGTTGTCGAAATCGAGGGTATGATTCATAGAATACGTGCGATGAAGTCGTTCGCGTTTTTCGTATTGAGAACTCCGAGAAACTTGGTTCAGTGTGTGTATGAGCCGAAGGACGGCGACAAGCCGATAGGCGAGTTTCATCAGGAGGACAGCGTACGCCTTAAAGGAACGGTCGTTAAGGACGACAGAAGCGCGCTGGGTTTTGAAATTCATATTACAGAAATTACAGTGCTTTCATCACCGGCAGACACGCTTCCGCTTGTTATAAACAAGAAAAAGCTTGATGCGGGCGTTGAAGTTAAGCTTGACTACCGTCCGGTATCGCTCAGAAATCCACACGAGCGCGCAGCGATTAAAATTGTTGACGGTATTATAAATTCATTCAGGATTTTTCTTCACGGCGAGGGATTTACAGAGTTTGTGCCGCCCAAAATCGTTTCGGCAGGCGCTGAGGGCGGTGCGGATATGTTTGAGGTTGATTACTTCGGTGAGAAGGCGCTTCTTAACCAAAGCCCGCAGATGTATAAGCAGATGATGGTCGGCGTGTTTAAAAAGGTGTTCACCGTAGCGCCTGTATTCAGAGCGGAAAAGCACAGTACTACGCGCCACATTAATGAATTTGAGGGTCTTGACCTTGAAATGGGCTTTATCGAATCGTTTGAGGATATTATGGCGGTTGAAGCAAGATTTATGAAGTTTATGTTCGAGTATTTAAACGAGAACTATATGCCTGAGCTTAAAGAACTCGGCGTAGAGCTGCCCGAAATCACGCAGGTTCCGCAGGTACGTTTTGATGAGATTAAAAAGGTTATTGCTGAAAGATACGGCAAGGAGTTCAGAAATCATAACGATTTGGATCCTGATGAGGAACGTATGATAGGCGAGTACGTGATGGAGGAACACGGGTCACCGCTTGTATTTGTTACGCACTATCCGTCAAAGAAGCGCCCGTTCTATGCGATGGACGACCCGGAGAATCCGAAGTATACATTAAGCTTTGATTTGCTTTTAAACGGCGCCGAGATAACAACCGGCGGTCAGAGAATTCACGATTATCAGATGCAGCTTGATAAGATAGTTGCAAGAGGAATGGATCCGGAGGAGTTCAGCACCTTCCTTATGATGCACAAGTACGGGATGCCGCCGCACGGTGGATTTGGTATCGGACTTGAGCGTCTCGCAATGAAATTATTGGGCGCGGACAATATTCGTACCGTAACTGCCTTCCCGAGAGATATGGGAAGAATTAACCCGTAAACCTGTCAACCTACCAATCTACAAATCTACAAATCTACGTAGGAACGTCGCTATGGCGTTCCTTTTTTGTATAAATTACCCTTTTGGGAACAATAATAGAAACATTATGTCAGCTATGGAGGGTAATATTATGAAAGATAAAATTTTTGGTGTACTGCAGCGCGTAGGGCGGTCGTTTATGCTGCCTATCGCGATACTGCCGGTTGCCGGATTGTTTCTCGGAATAGGCGCGTCGCTCAGCAATGAAACTATGCTTCGCGCATACGGTTTGTGGGATATTATGGGTGAGGGTACGTGGCCTTATATATTCTTTACGGTATTAAACGCCGCAGGTCAGATTGTGTTTGACAATTTGCCGCTGCTGTTCGCGATGGGCGTTGCGATAGGTATGGCAAAGAACGAAAAGGCTGTTGCTGCGCTCTCTGCGACTATCGCGTTTTTGGTTATGCATGCGACAATAGGCGCGCTGATTAAATCAGTCGGTATGGGAGCAAGCCTTGAAGGCTCAACTGTGTCGGTGCTTGGGATAACCTCGCTTCAGATGGGAGTATTCGGCGGTATTATTGTCGGACTTGGTACGGCGGCTCTGCATAATAAGTTTTATAAGATACGTCTGCCGCAGATGCTTTCGTTTTTCGGCGGCACAAGATTTGTTCCTATTATTTCGGCTGTGGTTTTTCTGCTTGTCGGAATTCTTATGTACTTCGTATGGCCGTATATTCAGATTGGAATAAGTGCGATAGGCAATCTTGTGAAAATCTCGGGCTATATAGGTACTTTTATCTATGGTACAATCGAACGTGCTCTTATTCCGTTCGGACTTCACCACGTGTTCTATATGCCGTTTTGGCAGACGGACCTTGGCGGAACCGAAGTTATTGCAGGACAGGTCGTTCAGGGCGCGCAGAATATTTTCTTTGCCGAGCTTGCCGACCCGGCAAATACAGGTTTCAGCGTTGAGGCAACGCGCTTTATGACAGGTAAGTTCCCGTTTATGATTTTCGGTCTGCCCGGTGCGGCTCTTGCAATGTATCGCTGTGCAAAGACCAAAAAGCGCAAGGTTGTCGGCGGTCTGCTGCTCTCGGCGTCGCTTACCGCTATGATTACGGGAATAACCGAGCCGATTGAATTCACATTTCTGTTCGTTGCGCCGCTGCTTTATGCAATACACTGTGTGTTTGCAGGACTTTCGTATATGATTATGCACATTCTCGGCGTTACTGTGGGAATGACATTCTCGGGCGGAATTATAGACCTTATTCTGTTCGGTGTTCTGCAGGGATTTAAGACGCGGTGGTACCTTATCCCGATTGTCGGAATAGTATATTTTGTGATTTATTACCTCCTGTTTAAGTTCCTAATTCAAAAGTTCAATTTAAAGACACCGGGACGTGAGAGTGATTTTGAGGAGCCTAAGCTATACACTCGTGCGGATGTGAACGCAAAGACCGCCGCAGGCTCAATGATAAAGGGTATGAGTGAGGACGATAAAAAGAGTGCAATTATAGTTCACGGTCTCGGCGGCAAGGAAAATATAAGTGATATCGACTGCTGCGCGACAAGACTGCGCGTGACGGTATACGATGGTAAGCTTGTCGGCGAAAGCGTGCTAAAGTCAAGCGGCGCAGCGGGCGTGATATTTAAGGGTAACGGAGTGCAGATTATTTACGGACCGAGTGTTACGGTGATTAAATCAAATCTCGACGACTTTTTAAAGAGTCCTCTTGCAGACAGTGTTGACGAGATGTTCACTGTGGCGGTGAGCGGTGAGCCCGATTCGGAGCAGGGACCGCAGATGCCAACCAAAGTCATAGAAGAAGCTCAAATTTCAGCTCCCGTAAGCGGCAGGGTCGTAAATATGAAGGACGTGCCCGATGATGTGTTCTCGAATGAAATTTTAGGCAAGGGCGCTGCAATTGAGCCGTGCGAGGGCAGAATTGTATCACCTGTAGACGGCAGAGTTGGAGCCGTATTTGATACCGAACACGCAGTAGGCTTAATCTCAGACAGCGGTGCGGAACTGTTTGTCCACGTCGGAGTTGATACGGTCAAACTCGGAGGAAAGCATTTTAAGTGCCTTGTTAAAAAGGACGAGGAGATAAGAAAAGGCGACGTTTTAATAGAATTCGATATTGATGCGATAAAGAAAGAGGGATATAGGACAATAACTCCCGTAATTATTAGCAACACCGACAGCTACAGTGATATATCCGTCGCCGCAAAATACGGCTCAAACATTAAAGCCGGCGAAACGCTTTTGAAAACTAAATAGAACAATATAAAACAGGCATACCGCTTTTGAAAAACAGCGGTATGCCTTATGCTGTAAATTTAAAGGCTGACGAATAGTAGTGAGCATCAACTCGGCGATCCGTGCCGAACCAATGATATGCGGTAAGCCCGTATTATATTGCGCAAGCTGCTAATTTAACACGGAACGCCGAGTAGTGTATTCATATGCAAGGCATCGCATACTATGGTAAACAACCGTTTGTTCCTGCCATCATACACTGCGTGTGTGGCCACGGTCGTCGTTCCCTACACACGTTTATGATAAATTTTTACTATTTATTATTCTGCATTTGCGACAGCTTCAAACTGTGGTTTTAATGCTTTGTATACATTCTGATAAATCGGGAAGTATTTCTTGTATGTTTCAACATTTTCGGCAATCGGTTTCATTGTTTCTTTAACTTTGATTGTTGCTTCGCACGCTTCGGGGACGCTGCTGTAAATTCCAGCGCCGACCGCTGCGAGAAGTGCAACGCCGAGAGCCGGACCTTCAGAAACGTTAATTGTATTTATGTCGCAGCCGAACATATCTGCCTGCATCTGGCGCCATAGCTTGCTCTTGCCGCCGCCGCCGGAAGCACGGACCTCTGATGCGTCTATTCCCATTTCTTTAATGACCGCAAGGCAGTCGTTTAAACTGTACGAAACACCTTCCATAACCGCGCGAAGCATATCGTACTTGGTGTGCTTAGCTGAAAGACCGAAGAATACGCCTTTGGCATTCGGGTCATTGTGCGGACTTCTCTCGCCCATAAGATAAGGCAGGTACATAAGACCTTCACAGCCCGGTGTGATTTTGGCTGCCTGCTGATCCATCAGATAATACGGGTCAACGCCCATACCGTCAGCGGCGTCCATTTCAGCGTGGCAGAAGTTGTCGCGGTACCATTTGAGCGAAAGTCCCGCACCTTGGGTGCAGCCCATAACGTGCCACTTGCCCGGTACTGCGTGACAGAGTGTGTGAATTCTGCCCGCTTTGTCAATCTGGATATCGTCCATATGCGCAAACACAACACCCGACGTACCGATTGTTGAAGAAACTATTCCGGTCTTTACTATGCCGTTACCCACAGCGCCCGCCGCTTGGTCGCCTGCACCGCCGACAACGATTGTACCCTTTCTAAGTCCCGTTAGTGCCGCCGCGTCATCGTGAACGGTTCCGGTAACCTCGCAGGATTCGTACATCTTGCCGAGAAGGTTTTTGTCTATGCTGAGCTTTTCGAGTATTTCATCGGACCAGCATCTGTTTTTTATATCCATAAGCTGCATACCGCTCGCGTCCGATACCTCGGTTGCGTATTCGCCTGTGAGCTTGTAGCGTATGTAGTCCTTTGGCAAAAGGATTTTTGCGGCCTCAGCATAAATCTCAGGCTCGTTTTTCTGAACCCAAAGGATTTTAGCAGCGGTAAACCCTGTCAGAGCCGGATTACCAGTAATTTCAACTAAACGTTCACGGCCGATTTTTTCGGTTAGTTCGTCCGCTTCTTTAGTCGTTCTCTGGTCGCACCAGATGATGGACTTTCTGAGTACGTTTCCGTCCTTATCGAGAAGTACAAGGCCGTGCATCTGACCCGAGAGCCCCACGCCCTTAATGTCATCGGGATTTACACCTGATTTTTCAATAACAGCTTTAACGCTTGTATGTGTCGCATTCCACCAATCCTCAGGGTCTTGTTCCGCCCAGCCGATTTTAGGCTGATACAGAGGATATTCAACGAGGAAGCTCGCAACGGAATTGCCTTTTTCATCGAATAATACGGTTTTTGTACCGCTTGTGCCGATATCGACACCTATTACATATTTCATTTCTCTCACTCCTTATTTTTATTGCATTTTATTTACTATATAGTACCATACCCGCCGAAATTTTGCAATAATAAATTTCAGAAAATTATATTTGCTGTGTAACTGTTTGGTGATATGATGCAAAGCTGCATAAAGTTAGCTTTAAATGCAAAGACTATGATAAGCAAATTTTTATTATGGAGGCAAATATGCGCAGACTGAAAATTTTATGTGCGGTGTCGGTTATTGCAGCGTGTGCGGTTTTAACAGCGTCCTGCTCGGGCGTTGCGTCCGACAGGCGCATTGTCAGAATTTCACACTCGCAGTCTGAAACTCATCCTGATCATATCGGGCTTTTGGCTTTTGAAAAGTATATTGAGGACAGGCTGGGCGATAAGTACGACGTTCAGATTTTCCCGAACGAAATTTTGGGCGCGTCGGTTAAGGCAATTGAGCTTGTGCAGACGGGTGCAATTGACTATGCTGTCGCGAGCACAGGAAATCTTGAGACATTCGATGATATATACCAGATATTCAGTATTCCTTATTTGTTTGATAGTGAGGAAAGCTATCACCGCATTATGGAGAATGAAGAGCTGATGCGCGGAATTTTCACTGCGACTGACGCATCGGGATTTGAGGCAGTTACATGGCTTGATGCGGGAATACGTAATTTTTACGCGACAAAGCCGATACGCACACCTGACGACCTTCGCGGCAAAAAGATTAGAGTTCAGCAGAGCCCGACCAATGTTAAAATGATGGAGGCGTTCGGTGCGTCGGCAACACCGATGAGCTTCGGCGAGGTATATACGGCAATTCAGCAGGGCGTTATTGACGGTGCGGAGAACAACGAGCTTGCGCTCACCAACAACAAACACGGCGAGGTCGCAAAGTATTATACCTACAATGAACATCAGATGGTTCCCGATATGCTCATAGCAAATCTAAAATTCTTAAATGACCTTCCCGAGGACGAGCGCAGGGTGTTTGACGAGGCAGCCGAAATCTGTAATGAGGTTGAGCGGGAAAGCTGGGCGGAGCAGGTTGAGGCGGCAAGACAAACCGCAGCCGATATGGGTGTTGAATTTATAGAAGCCGACACCGAGGCATTCAGAGAAAAAGTCCTCCCGCTGCATAAAGAGATATTGGAGGGAAATCCGCGTCTTACACTGATTTACGACGAAATTATGAAATCAGAGCAGAAAGAGGAGGTAGAATAAATGCTTACAATGCTGAAAGTTAAGAAGTATCTGATAAAAGCTCTTGAAGTCATATGCGTATTGTTTTTTATATTTATTACAATAGTAGGCACATATCAGATAGTGTCAAGGTATGTGTTTAATTCGCCGAGTACGGTTTCAGAAGAGCTTTTGACGTACTCGTTCACGTGGCTTGCACTGCTTGCTGCGGCGCTTGTTTTCGGTAAGCGTGACCATATGCGTATGGGCTTTTTTGCGGACAAATTAAGTCCCAAAAGGCAAAAGGCGGTGAAAATTCTCTCTGAGCTCTTAGTGATACTTTTTGCTGTGCTCGTGATGATATACGGCGGAGTTTCGATAACTCGCCTTACTATGACTCAGGTTACCGCGTCACTCGGTCTGCCTATGGCAGCAATTTACGTGATTGTGCCGATTTGCGGTGTGCTTACCGTGATTTTTGAGGTAATAAATATCTGTACGATAATAGGGGGCGATGAGTGATGTCAATTGCAGCTCTTTCTGGAATAATTATTGCGGTGGTGCTTATTGCGCTTCTGTTGCTTGGCGTACCGATTTCAATTGCTATCGGAGTTTCGTCAATACTTGCGATTTTGCCGATAATGGACTTTGTTCCCGCAGTGCTGACAGGTGCGCAGAGACTGTTTTCGGGCATTTCCGTGTTTACACTTATCGCGATACCGTTTTTTATTTTAGCGGGAAATATTATGAACCGCGGCGGAATTGCGACGAGACTTATTAATTTTGCAATGCTTCTGACCGGACGCGTTCCGGGCGCTCTTGCCCATACCAACGCGGTTGCGAATATGATGTTTGGCGCAATCTCAGGCTCGGGCGTTGCGTCGGCTTCGGCGATGGGTTCGATAATCGGTCCTATAGAGGAAAAGGAGGGGTATTCCGCCGAGTATTCGGCAGCGTCAAATATCGCAACAGCACCGACGGGGCTTTTAATCCCTCCGAGTAATGTGCTTATCACATATTCGCTCGTCAGCGGCGGAACCTCTGTTGCCGCACTTTTTATGGCTGGATACGTGCCGGGTATACTTTGGGGTCTCGCGTGTATGGTAGTCGCTTTTGTTATAGCGAAGCGATACGGCTACAGAAGCACAAACAGAGTTAATGTTAAAGATGCACTTAAAATAATATGGGACGCAGTGCCGAGCCTTTTGCTTATCGTTATAGTAATCGGCGGAATAATTGCGGGAATATTTACGGCGACCGAAGGCTCTGTCGTCGCGGTGGTGTACAGCCTGATACTATCGCTGATTTACCGCACAATAAAGCTTTCGGATTTGCCTACAATCTTTCGTGAAAGCGCAGAGACGACAGGCATTATAGTATTCCTAATCGGTGTATCTGGAATTATGGCGTGGGTACTGGCGTTTACGGGAATTCCGGCGGCGATATCATCCGCGCTGCTCGGCATAAGCGACAATCCGATAATAATACTTCTTATTATTAACATTCTGTTGCTTGTAGTCGGAACATTTATGGATATCACGCCCGCAATACTGATATTCTCACCGATTTTCCTGCCGATTGTTACGAGCGACCTTATCGGTATGTCGTCGGTGCAGTTTGGAATAATGCTGGTGTTTAACCTTTGTATAGGCACAATAACTCCGCCTGTCGGAAATATTCTGTTTGTCGGCGTGCGTGTGGCAAAGACGACAATAGAAAAAGTAATAAAGCCGCTGCTGCCGTATTATGCCGTAATATTTATAGTATTGCTTATGGTGACATTCATTCCGGCAGTCTCAATGTTCCTGCCGCATTTGGTAGGATATTAAAATGATAGACATTTGAAAAACCAAGATAATTGTACAGTTTTGAAAAAAGTGTGTAGGGAACGACGACCGTGGCCACACACGCAGTGTGTGATGGAAGGCATAGTATGCAATGCCTTTCAAATGAATACGCACCTCGGCGCTGTGTGCAAATTAACGATTGGCGGAAAAGTATGTTGGATTTACGTAAATCGTACGCGTGGCACGGAGCGCCGAGTCGGCGCTCCCTACTAATAGTTAGGTGAATATCATATGGATTGGCGATAACTTTACAGGCTGAACGGATATATTTTTAAATTTTTTCATATTTTTTGTTGACACGCGTAAGATTATATGGTATTATAATTACATCATATGAATGATTGTTCATATGATAATATATGAATTCGTTTTAGCAGGAGGCGATTTTGTGAGTAAGCATGAACATATGCATGAGCATGAGCATGAGCATAAGCACGGCTGCGGAGACGGCTGCTGCTGTCACGCTTTGGACGATCTTGGACATGATCACGAACACAGTAACGAACACTGTCACAGACATGGCGGGATGTTCGCGTTTCTCGGCGAAAAGGGTGATTACATAAGACTCGTTTTGGGTGCACTGATATTTTTTGGAGTAATTATTTTTAAGGCTGTGTCGGGTACGGAGGAGTATAATTCGGTATCGCTCATATTATTTATTGCGGCGTACATAATTCTCGGCGGTGATGTTGTTATACGTGCGGTGAAAAACATATTCCGCGGTGAGATATTTGATGAGAATTTCTTAATGTCTATCGCAACAATAGGCGCGTTTATTATAGGCGAGTATCCCGAGGCTGTCGGCGTTATGTTGTTCTTTAATATAGGTGAAATGTTTGAGGATATTGCGGTAAGCCGCAGCAAATCCGAGATTATGAAGGCGGTTGATATGCGCCCGGAAACCGTGAACCTGATATCTGAAGGCGGCGATGTTGCTCAGGTTCGTGCGGAGGAAGCAAAAGTGGGCGATATTATACTTATTCGCCCCGGTGACAGAATTCCGCTGGACGGTAAAATAATTGAGGGCGAGAGCCGCATAGACACGTCTCCGATTACTGGTGAGCCAGTGCCTGTCGGCGTTAAAGCGGGTGATGAGCTCTTATCCGGCTGCATAAATGAGAACGGCGTTATAAAGGTTAGTGTTACAAATCCGCTTGAGACTTCAATGGTAAGCAAGATACTTGATTCGGTTCAGAATGCCGCTGCCAACAAACCGAGGATTGATGCGTTTATCACAAGATTTGCGCGGATATATACTCCGATAGTTGTCGGAATTGCTATAATAACCGCAGTAGTTATACCGCTTGTAACACGGCAGGCGTTTTATCCGTGGATATATACAGCACTCAGCTTTTTGGTTATGAGCTGCCCGTGTGCCCTTGTGCTCAGCGTTCCGCTTGCGTTCTTCTGCGGTATAGGCGCCGGTTCAAAGCGCGGCATATTATTTAAGGGCGGCAGCGCAATGGAGGCTTTGGCAGCGGTGAAATCGGTTGCTATGGACAAGACGGGTACATTGACAAAGGGCACGTTTGAGGTGGAGAACATAATAACGGCGGACGGTATCAGCTCGGACGAATTACTTGCGCTCTGTGCGGCGTGTGAGACGCGCTCGACTCATCCTATTGCCGTAAGTATAGTTGCGGCGGCTGCAAGACGCGGTCTTAGCATAAGCGCGGCAGAGGAAGTCAGTGAATTTTCGGGTAAGGGAATACGCGCGGTTGCAGACGGAAAAACAGTGCTCTGCGGCAGTCCGCGGCTTCTTAAAGAATACGGAGTTGAGCACAGCGAGGTCAGAACTGCGGGTACGGCTGTATATGTTGCGGCAGACGGAGAATATATAGGCGCTGTTGTTATAAGCGATGAGTTAAAGAGCGACGCGGCAGATGCCGTTAAAGCTCTTAAAGCGGCGGGTATATGCACGGCAATGCTTACGGGTGACAGTGAGCGCACAGCAAATATTATTGCCGAGTCGGCAGGGATTGACGAAGTACATTCGCGGCTTATGCCGGATCAGAAGCTCAGCGAGCTTCAAAGTATCCGCGAAAAGCACGGCAGAACAATGTTTGTGGGTGACGGAATTAACGATGCGCCTGTTTTAGCCGGTGCCGACGTAGGTGCGGCTATGGGTAGCGGTGCAGATGCGGCGATTGAGGCGGCAGACGTTGTGTTTATGAATTCAAGCGTTTCGGCTATACCTGCAGCTATAAAAATTGCGAAAAGAGCGACAGCGATTGCAAGAGAAAACGTGGTATTTGCCCTTGCGATAAAGATAGCGGTTATGATACTCGGGCTCAGCGGGATTTATTCTAATATGTGGCTTGCGGTATTCGCCGACACAGGCGTTGCATTTCTGTGCATATTAAATTCAATACGTGTAAGACTCGGCAAGTAGAAAGATACTCCGTTTTTTGTAAAATTTTTCTTGCATTTTGTTTATATGTATGATAAAATTTAAAGTAAATTAAAAAACGGAGGGTTAAAATGGACTTAACTAAGGTTATAGAGCTAATTGTGTTCGGGCTGTATCTGTTGTTTATGCTCAGTATCGGCTTTGGCTTTATGAACAAGAACAACACGTTGAACGATTATTTCTTGGGCGGCAGAGGACTTAATAAGTGGGTTGCCGCTATGTCGGCACAGGCTTCGGATATGAGCGGCTGGCTGCTGCTCGGACTGCCCGGCACGGCGTATATCGTGTTCGGCGGCACGACGGAGGCTATTTGGACGGCTATCGGTCTTGCTATCGGTACATATTTAAATTGGCTGTTTGTTGCAAAGCGGCTCAGAAAGCAGACTGAGGTTTCAAATAACTCAATTACTATACCGGTTTACTTTGAGAACAGATTTGATGATAAGACGCATATCTTAAGACTTGCGTCAGCGATATTTATAATGTTCTTTTTCCTCATCTATACTGCGTCTCAGTTTACAGCGGGCGCTAAGCTGCTTGAGGCGACGTTCGGTATACCGTATGTATGGGGACTTATTATCGGCGCGGCAATTATTACAGCCTACACATTCACGGGCGGATTTAGCGCTGTTGCGTGGACAGATTTGGTTCAGGGCATAATTATGTTCTTTGCAATTCTTATTGTGCCGTTCATAATTATTTACCAGCTTGGAGGATTTGAGAATGTATCAATCGGATTTAAGGGACTTGAGTCTGTTACGGGCGAGGTTTTCTCGTGGATACCTAAAAATTCGTTTGGCGGCGTGAACGCACTTCTGCTCATATCAAGCATCGGTTGGGGCCTCGGCTATTTTGGACAGCCGCATATCTTATCGAGGTTTATGGCGATTAAGTCGTCTAAGGAAATTCAACCCGCGCGTGTAATCGCTATGTTTTGGGTTATCGCAACTCTTGCGGCGGCTGTTGTTGTCGGTGCGCTCGGCAGACTGTTCTTTACGTCTGGTATTGCGCCTGCGAATTTCACCGAAATGGTAAACGGCGACAGCGAACAGGTGTTTATGCTGCTTATTCAGAGTATATTCGGTAACTCGGGTAATATTATTCTGACCGTTATAGCGGGACTGCTGCTCACTGCAATCCTTGCCGCAATTATGAGTACGGCAGATTCGCAGTTGCTTGTTACAGCATCGACTTTCGGAGAGGATATAATTCCGCTTGTAAGCAAGAAGGAACTCTCGAACAAGAAAATGGTTTCGATAAGCAGACTTGCCGTTGCCATTGTTGCTTTAATTGCGATTTTCATATCGCTTGACAGAAACAGTTCGGTATTTGACCTTGTTTCAATGGCGTGGGGCGGCTTCGGCGCGGCGTTCGGTCCGTGTATTTTGTTCTCGCTCTACTGGCGCAGAATGACGGCTCCCGCGGCTATTGCAGGCGTACTTATCGGCGGTATAGTTGATATTGTATGGCACTATTTAAGCGGAGGCATATTTGATGTATACGAGCTTGTTCCGGCATTTGTCATTTCATCAATAGTGATAATTGTCGTAACGCTCCTGACTAAGTGCCCAGAGAATGTATCCGTACAGTATGACAACGCACAGAAAGCGGAAATATAGCAGAATTTAACGATAAAAAGCTCCCTGTTTATGGGAGCTTTTTGTATGCAGTAAATACCATGGATAGATGATTAATAAGCGGCGGCACTGAAAAGCTATGGTAAAAAATTTGCCGAAAGTCACCGTTCACGGCAAAATAAATACAATTCACGACATATAATTGTTTATCCCGACGGCGAATTTAAGCCGGATAACAGTATTTCAAGAGCCGGGGTGGCGGCAATACTTGCCCGTCTTGCAGAGGACTTCATTGAGAGCGCATCCTATACAAGTTCATTCCCCGATATAGTTGGCTATGAAGATAATACTTTCCGCCCGGAAGTGGATATTACAAGAGCCAAAGCGATAACTATTATAAACGTGTTATTGACAGAGTGCTCAATGAGATTTCCGTCAATAACTGCGTAGGGCGCGTATATGAAAACATATTTGCGGATGTAACAAAAAATCACTGGGCTTATTACAATGTAATAGAATCCGAAATCAAACATAACGCGAAGGATTTTCACTAAAAAGGCCTTTAGCATACGGAGTTTCAGACTGTCGTAAAAAATATATTTTAGCAACAAGTATTTACAAATTTAAATGGGGTTTGGGGCAACGCCCCAATCGTCTTCCCCGGAGGGGAAGATGACGGCGCTCGGGTTCGGCGAGCGCAACAGGGTCTGGCAACACTATCTGCAGTTCTAATTGCAAAAGTTACTTTTTTGACAGTTTGAAACGGCATATCGCAAAATAACATTGCGATATGCCGTTGTTCTCTTTAGACATGGGTTGTTATTTTTGTTCTTGAATTTTGTGATGTACGTGTGACAGGGTTTTATTTATTATGTCTACTACGTGTTCATCGTCAAGAGAGTAAAAGATATTTTTACCGTTGCGGCGTGCTTTTACTTGTCCTTCAAGCCTAAGCTGGCGGAGCTGATGAGATATTGCGGAC
>UQOT01000050.1 GCA_900542675.1 uncultured Eubacteriales bacterium
GTCTTAAAGAGTATTTTGAAAACGACATAAAAAAGAATGACCAGGAGTATTTATATTATGAAATGGAACTTCCGCTTATAAAAATTCTTGCAGATATGCAAATTCACGGCGTTTATGTGGATAAGGAGGAACTGACCAAATTCGGCGAAGGACTTAAAAAACAAATTGTCGAGCTAACCGAGATTATCTATGAAGAAGCGGGCGAGGAGTTTAATATAAAATCGCCAAAACAAATCGGAAGTATATTGTTTGACAAGTTAAATTTAACACGCGGAAAGAAAAACCACCGCGGTTATTCAACAAGTATAGATGTTCTTAAAAAACTTGTGGACGCTCACCCGATTGTAAACCATATAATTGAGTACAGGGCTTTGACCAAGATTAATTCGACATATGTTGACGGGCTGCTTGCCGTAATAAATCCCGATACGGGGCGTATACACTCGAGCTTTAATCAGACGGTTACAGCGACCGGCAGAATAAGCAGCACCGAGCCAAATTTGCAGAATATTCCGGTAAGAACCGAGCTCGGACGTGAGCTGCGCAGAATGTTTGTCGCGGGGGATGAAGGAAAGATTTTGGTTGATGCCGACTATTCCCAGATTGAGCTTAGGGTTTTGGCGTCGATTTCGGGTGATGAAAATATGTGCGATGCTTTTAACGAAGGTGATGATATTCACCGACGTACTGCGTCGCAGGTATTCGGTGTGCCGCTTTCCGATGTTACGCCTGCTATGCGTTCGCGCGCAAAGGCGGTTAATTTTGGTATCGTTTACGGTATAGGAGCGTACTCACTTGCGCAGGATTTAAAGATTTCAAGAAAAGAGGCGGACAACTATATAAAAGGCTATTTGGATCATTATCCCAAAGTTGATTTATATATGAAAGAAGTCGTGGAAAAGGCGCGTGAGGACGGATATGTTTCCACTCTTTACAACAGGCGCCGCTATATGTCGGAGCTGCGAGCAAGCAACAAAATTACGCAGGCGTTCGGCGAGAGAGTGGCGAGAAACGCTCCCATTCAGGGAACAGCCGCCGATATAATCAAGATTGCAATGGTTAACGTTTATAAGCGGCTTAAAAGCGAGGGGCTTAAGTCAAAGCTTGTGCTTCAGGTACACGATGAGCTTATCGTTGAGGCTGAAAAAAGCGAACTTGAAATGGTGGAGAGAATAGTAAAAGAGGAAATGCAAAACGCCGTTTCTTTAAAGGTTCCGCTTCCGGTTGATTTAAATTCAGGCAGAAGCTGGTACGATACCAAATAAGATGTAACAGATATGTTATAATTATGTTATTTTAACGATACAGCCGGTGAAAAGCCTTGAAACGAATTTGTATTTTATGGTATAATATAATTTAAGTGGTGAGAACTATGGCATTGAATAATATTAAATTAATAGGCATCACCGGCGGTATCGGCTCGGGCAAAAGCACGGCTGCGGGAATTTTTAAAAAGCTCGGCGCGTACGTGATTGACGCGGACGAAATTTCGCGAGGGATACTTTTGCGCGGAACGCCTGCTTATGATGAAACTGTGAGTGCTTTCGGTGAAGAAATATTGTTAAGTGACGGAAGCATAGACCGCAAAGCACTTGCAGGCGTTGCGTTTTCAAGTAAAGACAGGCTTGAAACTTTGAACAGAATAACGCACAAGTATATATTTCTTGAAATGGATAAAAGGATTAATGCCTGTTCAAAAGAGCATAAATATGATATTATTCTGCTCGATGTGCCGCTATTATTTGCAGACGATTTTCCGTTTAAATGCTTTAAGACTATTGCGATTACGGCTGACAGAGAAATAAAGCTTCGCCGTGCTTGTATGCGTGACGGTGTGCCGCGTGAGAAGATAGAGGAGCGGCTCATCAGGCAAATGCCTGATGAAGAGCTTACTTTGCGGGCAGACTACAGCATTGATAACAGCGGTGAGCTAAACAGCCTTACCGAAAAGGTCAGCAGGATATATGACATAATTATAAAACTTTAATTTTGGAGTGATTGAGCACAGATGAGGACTTCAAACAGAACGCGTCCGCGCGGGCGCAAAAGACGACGGAGCGGTTGCTCGCCTCTTAAGGCATTGGCGGTAATTATTTTAGCCGTGCTCATCGTGCTTTTAATTCGCGGTAGCTATAAGATAGTTACGGACTCTTTGGGAAATATGAGCGAAAGCATAGTGAAGCAGCAGTATCCGATTAAGTACAAGGAATATGTCGAAAAGTATTCAAGAAAATATGACCTTGATAAATACCTTGTATACTCGGTAATCCGTACCGAGAGTAAATTTGACCAATACGCTGTTTCAAATGCAGGTGCATACGGTCTTATGCAGCTGCAGACTGAAACTGCCGGCGATTGCGCCGCAAAGCTTAAAATGAAGGTTTCGCTTCCTGACGATTTGTACGACCCGGATATAAATATTCATCTCGGTACATATTACCTATCGTGGCTGCTAAAGCGCTATGACGGGAATATAGACCTTGCGATTGCCGCATATAACGGCGGAATAGGCAATGTTGACAGCTGGCTTGATGATAACAGATATTCAGACGGCAGCGGAGGACTTAAGAATATCCCGTTCGGCGAGACTGCGAAATATGTAACGGGTGTTTCGGATTCTTATGAAAAGTATAAAGATATTTATAAATAACGGAGGAATGACTTATGAGTAAGCTGACATTTGAAAATCACAACAGACTTTCCGAGATTAGTAAAGCTGACAGAAAGAATATGATTTCATTCTGTGAGGATTATAAGAAATTTATGGACAGCGCTAAGACGGAGCGTGAATTCACTACGTGTTCAAGACAAATTCTTGAAGAAAACGGCTTTGTTGAGCTTGGCTCGAAGACGAAGCTCAGCCGCGGAGATAAAGTTTATACGATAAACCGTGGAAAGGGCGTTATCGCGGCAGTTATCGGCAGTGAGCCGCTTACCTCGGGAGTTTCTGTCGTAGGTTCGCATATAGACTCACCGAGGCTTGATTTAAAGCCCAATCCGCTGTATGAGGATAACCATATCGCGTATTTTAAGACTCACTATTACGGCGGTCTTAAAAAGTATCAGTGGACAACAATCCCGCTTTCGCTTCACGGCGTAGCGACATTAAAGAACGGTACACAGATTAAGATATCAGTCGGTGAAAGCGATGAGGACCCGACCTTTGTGATTTCCGACCTCCTTCCGCACTTTGCGAGAAAACAGATGGAGAAGAAATTGTCTGAGGCTATTGAAGCCGAGAGCCTAAATATAATTATAGGCAATGAAGAAGCCGAGGGCTGTGACGAGGGTGAAAAAGTTAAATATAATATTTTAAAATATTTAAATGAAAAATACGATATTTCCGAAGAGGATTTTGTCAGCGCCGAAATCGAAGCTGTTCCCGCATTTAAGGCGAGAGATTTGGGATTTGACAGAAGTATGATTGCAGCATACGGACACGATGACAGAGTATGTGCGTATGCCGCGCTCAAAGCGGTTTTGGACGTTAACAAGCCGAAACATACGGCAATATGTCTGCTTGTTGATAAAGAGGAAATAGGCAGCGTCGGAAATACAGGTATGCGCTCAAGGCATTTTGAAAATGTTTTGGCAAAGATGATTTCAATGACGGTTGACTCATATAACGACTTAATGCTCAGAGAGACTATTTCAAATTCAATTTGTTTGTCGGCAGACGTATGCTCAGCGTTTGACCCGAACTTCCCCGAAGCAAGCGAAAAGCGTAATGCTGCGGTGTTAAACGGCGGTATTGGCGTGGTTAAGTACAGCGGAGCGGGCGGCAAAAGCGGCGCAAGCGATGCAAGCGCCGAGCTTATGGCAATCATCAGAAGGATTTTTGCCGATGCTGACGTTATGTGGCAGGCTGCAGAGCTTGGCAAAACTGACGCCGGCGGCGGTGGAACGATTGCAGGATTTGTTGCAAACCTTGATATGGAAGTTGTTGATATCGGCGTACCGCTTCTTTCGATGCACGCGCCGTATGAAGTTGCCGGAAAGCTTGATATCTTTATGGGATACAAGGGCTACAGAGCATTTTTTGAAAGATAATGAAAAATATTTATAATAATCAAAAAAGTTTTAAGTTTATAAGAACGCTTTGTGCGTTTATAGTTTTTGCGTTTATTTTAAATACGGCAGTATTTGCGGCGCCTACGCCTGAAAACATCGGCGCCGACGCTGTATTTAGTATTTCAAATCCTGTAAAACGTGTGGAAGCAGGCGATATTGCTTATGCAAATATCGCCGCAAATGGTCTGCCGCAGAATATATTTGGATATGAGCTTTGCATTATATATGATGAGTCACACCTTACATATAAGGGTGTTAAGATGTCGGATACTAATGCGGTAAAAGCTGAAAAATCAGAAAACGGCAGTGTGAGAATTGCGTTTGTAAGCGGCAGCCGTGATAAAATAAGTATCGGCAGCTCGCTTGCTTCGATAGAGTTTTATGCTAAAAAGAGCGGACAGGCTTACATCAATCTTAATTCAGCTGTTGTTATTGATACGGATATGAAGTATTCGGAATATTCCGATATGAATAACGGTATTGCCGTAAATATCCTGTCAAAACATATCTCGGGCGGCGGCAGTTTAGGCGGCGGAAGCGGCGGAAGCGGCGGAAGCGGGCTTAGCACCTCGGGCGGAGGTATAAGTATTGTCGGCGGTTCAAATACAGTCGGCGTTGTATCTCCGACTGTAGCACCTGCGCCGCAGACCTCTGAGCCTTCGGTCGGTTTTAATGACCTGAGCGGCTCGGAGTGGGCAATTCAGGCGATTGAAGGACTGCGCGGCTTGGGCGTTATAAACGGTTATGACGACGGAGGTTTTCATCCGTTGGACAGTGTGACGCGCGCGGAGTTTTGCAAAATAATATGTATCTCGCTTGGGCTTTTAACGCCTTCTGATGTTTCAAGCAGCGAATTTTCTGATGCTGCGGAGGATGAATGGTATGCGCCATATATAATTGCGGCAAAGTCTGCGGGTATTATAAACGGATATGAGGATGGAAATTTTAGGCCCGACGGCGATATTCAGCGTGAGGAAGCCGCCGCTGTTCTAGGCAGAGCGGTTGAAAATACAGAGTATATAAATGCTCGGCAGAGACTTAATATAAACTTTGCCGATGAATACATGATTTCGGATTACGCCGCAGGATATGTGGACAGGCTTTATACTATGTCAGTCATAAACGGAGACGAAAACAATATGTTCAGACCGCAGGCCAGTATAAGTCGAGCAGAGACTGCGCAGATTATTTGGAATATTTTATCGCTTAATAATTCCTCCGTCGAAGCATCGGCGGAGACTGAAAACGAAACGGACAGCATAAGTTTTAAAGGCGCAAGAATGGTGTATTCCGCGGACGAGAGCAGCGCTGAACCGAGTGCTTCAAGCTCTGCCGAAGCGGAGGAGATGCCTTCGGATGCTCCGTTGCCGGAGAATTCGGATGAGCCGTCTTTAGAACCATCTGTTGAGCCTTCAACGGAGCCTACGGCAGTACCTTCCGAAGTTCCGTCGGAAAGTCCGTCTTCGGAGCCTATACCATCATTTGTGCCCGATAAAGTTTTGGAATGCGAGTCGCTTTCGGAACTTTGTTCACACAGCAATATTTTTGCGTATCTTATTCCTGACGACGGTAGCCGAGAAGCGTTTTATGACGACTTTACGACTTTTCAGCGCAGCGGAGATGGTGACGCCTATGCAGTGTTTAGTATTCCGTATTTGACCGAAGCTGAAATAGTCGGATATTTCTACGCGGGCGAGGAACTCAGCGACTTTAAGTTTGAGACATCGGTTGACGGTGAAAACTGGAGCGCTCCCGAGGTTAGCGAAAATTACCTTTCTGCTGAGGGAAAATGGACAAGAGCGGATTACTTATTAAATACAGATTGCAGCAGGTATTTAAAGATTATTTATCCCGAAACGGTAAATTGGTGGACGCCGCTGATTTCCAAAGTTTCGGCAAAGACTGCGGCTCCGTCTGCAAAGGAAATAAAAATTGACGGATGCGATACTCTTGTAATACCGAGATTTGACAGTGCGGAGTATAAGTTTAACGCATATGTTGTTGACGAAATAGGCGAACCGTTTGAGGGAGAGGTTAAGTTTTTGCCGGACGGTGATTTACCCGTTGGCGTAACCGTATCCGAGGACGGAACGGTTACTGTCACGTCTGATGCTGAGGATAAAAGCTCGCTAAAGCTTAAGGCGGTGTGCAGTCAGTATAATTTAAGCTCAGAGATTAATATTGTGCTTGCGTCCGCGATTTTAGGCGATTTAAACGCTGACGGCGTTGTAGATAAAACGGACTTTGAGTCGGCGCTCTCGTTTTTTGCAAAGAACAGCCTAAGTTCTGATTGGAAAGAATGCCGTGAATGTGATGTTAACACAGACGGAGTTATAAATGTTATTGATATAAGTTATATCGCAATGGCTTCATACGAAACGTTAAGCGGCGAAACACAAAATGCAGCAGATGAAATCGGAGAATAGTTATATGAAAAGAATTGCAGCATTATTACTATCACTTATATTTGTTATCCCGACCGTGTGTTACGGAGCGGATGCTACTAAGAACTCGGCCGAAACGGAGCAGAGCGAGTATTTGTTTGACGACTGTGAGGATTTTGATAAGTCGCTGGCGCACAGTGACGGTCTTGCACTTGACGTGGTGACCGAGGACAATAAATATGCGTTTAGCGGCGATGATACACATATTATAAGGCTTACCGACACAGAGGAATGGATGGTGTACGAGACAAACCCGAGCGGTTATTTTGTGTTCAACACTTGTTTTTCGCCTTCTGAAGCGGTTTCGGATTTTAAGTTTGAGTATTCTGTGGATAATGAGAATTGGACAGGCTTTAATCCTCAGATAACACAGGTGTCTGCGGAGTCATATAAGTGGAAGCCTATAAAATACAGCCTTAAAAAGCTGCCGCGCGAGGCGAAATACATAAAAATTCTGTTTGAAAATATAGGCGGACTGCCGTGGTCGCCGTGTATTGAGAGTGTGGAGCTCAGACCGTACAGCGTTAATGAGCAGGGTTTTGCAGATTGTATAGATACTAAATACTATGAGCCGACAAAGAAGCTTAAAAGTCTTGGACTTATAAGCGGATATACAAAGACGGAGTTCAGACCGGACGGAGAGCTTACGCGTGCGGAATTTTGTACAATGATGGCAAAACTGCTTAATATGAATACTCTTTTAAATCCGTCCGAGTATAGACCGGTATTCGATGATGTGAATGACGGTCATTGGGCAGCGGGCGCAATATACGCTATGTACGGTATGGGTGTTATAAACGGTGATGAGAATAAAAATTTTAATCCCGATGATAATATTCAGTTTCAAGACGCAATAAAGATTATTGTATCCGTTCTCGGATATGCTCCTATTGCACAAGGTGAGGGAGGATACCCAAGCGGATATATTACGGCTGCACGTCGGCTCAATTTGCTTGACGAACTTGACGTTGCGGAAGCTGCGATAAGCCGCGGAGATGCTGCGGTACTGATGAACAACTCGCTTGACGCGGAGATAATGAGACAAAATATATTCGGCAGTCAGAGTGTATATGAGACAGACGGTTCAACAGTGCTTACTGAGTATCATAATATCTACGAATTTAGCGGTGAGGTCACAGAAGCGGGCTGCGCCGGAGTTTATGCAGTTCAAACAGCGGCTGATGATGAAATTATTGTTGGCGGTGAGAGGATAAAAAGCGGCGATTTGAGCGGCGTAGATTATCTCGGTATGAATGTGACTGTATACGCGCGTGATAATTCGGACGCTTTTACAGCTCTTTATGCGGAAATTAATAAAGTAAATAATATAACCGAAATTGATTATAATTCATACGAGAGAATAGAGGGCTCATCGCTCTTTTACACAGATGAGTCGGGCAGAGAGCAGCGAGTTTCGCTCACTGATGATACAAAGATAATCTATAACTATAAATATGACACAAGAGTTGCGCTTACAGATGAAATAAAGTTTAATTCCGGCAGTCTCAGGGTTATTTCAAACGACGGAAATCAGTCGGCAGAGTATATTATGGTCTATGACTATGATACATATTTTTTAGAAAACGAAGGACGGCTCGGAGGAACTTTGACCGACAAATATGCGGGCGCCGTAAACCTTGGACTTGATAAAGCGGATTGTATCTTCTTGCTGAATGATGGTGAGGAAGCAGAATACAGTGAGGATTATACTGTGCCGCCCGGCTGCGTTGTGTGTGCGGCAAAGAGCCGTGACGGACAGATTGCGGATATACGGATTATTGCTGATACCGCTGTCGGAACTATTGAAAGCGTCGCCGCTGACGGCAGTGAGTGTAAAATCGGCGGAAATGTGTATAAAATGTCTCAGTACTTTAAAAACAGCGGACATACAATAGCTCCCGGAGATAAGACGGTGACCGCATATCTTGACATAAACAACAATATAGTATATGTTTCAAACTCAAATCTTACAGAGGAGTACGGATATCTTCAAGCGGTGTCAAACGGTGATGCGTTCGGCGGAGGAATTAAGCTTCGTATCATTGCCGAAACAGGCAAGGCTTCCGAATACGAGGTCACGGCAAAAACTGCTTTAAACGGTGATACGTCAGGCGCCAATCGATTTGCATATCTGTCGCCGCAGCAGCTTATAAAATTCACAATAAAGAGCGACGGAACGCTTGCGGCGGTAGAAACGGCTCAGGATGCTTTAGGTTCTGTTGATAACGACAATTTTTCACGCTGTTACACGGGCGAGAACGTAAAGTTTTACGGCGACGGGCTGAACATATTTGCATCAAAGTATCAGATAGGCGGTGAGACAAAAGTATTCTTTGTGCCTTATGATACAACGGATATTACAAAGTATGAGGTAACCGGACTTTCATCTCTCTTGACCGATACGGCATACAGCGTGGAACTTTTTGATATGTCTGCGGAATACAGAGCCGGGGCGGCGGTTATACACCGCGCAACCGATGACGGCACAGTATATAATTACAGTCCGATTGGTGTTGTTTTAAATTCCGGTACGGCGGTAAATGAAAACGGTGAAAGGTATCTGAGTCTTAAACTCTATATTGACGGAATGATTAGTGAACTTAAATTTTCACCAAACGGGGCGGCTGATAAAACGGACGGCTGGCTGAGCGGTTATACAAGCCGTGATACATCGGGCGGCAAGAATTTGTTTTCGCCCGGCGAGGTTATTCAGTTTTCCGTAAAGTATGACTTATGTGATGCTTTCAGAATGCTTTTAACCGCAGATGAGACGGACTCGGATATTTGTTTTGAGAAAAATCTCGGTGATTACGGAGCGCTTAGTGAAGATTTGTTCTACAGCGAAATGTATACTGCGCTCGGTACGGTTGACAGAAAATTTTCCGATAAGGTTTTCCTCTGTGCGGATAAGGAAAACGGCTGGATTCGTTCTGTGCCGCTCGGCGCATCGAATGTATATGTTTATAACAGGCACACTAATACAGTCTCGCCCGGTGATAATACAGATATTGAGCAGGGCAGCAGAGTTTTTGTATATATGAGATATGCGACAGTGCCCGTTATGATTGCAATTAGATAATAATTATATATAAAACCAATTTTTCAGTATTAATTCGCAAATAATTGCATTTATATATGTAAGTATTTGTTGTATAATTGTATTTATAAAAATGTACACATAAAAGGTTTTAGGAGGGTACGTAAATGAGAAAGAATATAAGTATAATTCTTGCGGTTATGCTGCTTATCACTGCCGCTTTTCCGACGGTTTTTGTATCTGCGGAAGCTAGCGCTGCTGCAGACAAAATTGCGGCATTTCCCGGTGCGGAAGGCGGCGGTATGTGGACGACCGGCGCAAGAGGCGGAGAGAATATTGAGGTTTACCATGTAACAAAGCTCACCGATTATATAGAACCGGCTGATTATGCTACCAAAAAGGGCACTTTCCGCGATGCGGTATCCAAGTCGAACAGAGTGGTTGTTTTTGACGTTGCCGGTAATATTGAGCTTATCAATGCGGTAAGTATTATTGGCGATAACTTGACAATACTCGGTCAGACCGCGCCGGGCGACGGTATCTGTATAAAGAATAATACTGTCGGTATTTACGGCGATAATGTCATCTTAAGATATATGAGATTTCGTATGGGCGATGAATGTACCATAGAGGATGATTCAATAGGCGGACGTGGAATAAACAATGTAATTCTCGACCATTGTTCGATGAGCTGGAGTGTTGATGAATGTGTGTCATTCTATGAGAATACCAACTTTACTATGCAGTGGTGTATTATTGCTGAGAGCTTGAAGCAATCTGTTCACGCTAAGGGTTCTCACGGCTACGGCGGTATTTGGGGCGGAACAAACGCTTCGTTCCATCATAATCTTTTAGCTCATCACGACAGCCGTAATCCAAGAGTATCAAATGGTTCTGTAACAGGTTCGGATTATGATATGTCAAAGCAAACGGAGCTTACCGACCTTAGAAATAACGTAATTTATAATTGGGGAGGTAAGTCTGCATACGGTGGTCAGGAGGCGGCTCCGGCAAATTTGATTAATTGTTATTATAAATACGGTCCTTCGACCAAAAGCGGTCAAAAGAGTCAGATTTTTGAACTAACATCATCCGGCAACGGCATTTCATATGATTGGAGCACTGATTTATATGTAAGCGGCAATTATGTATATGGCAGCAGCACTGTTACCGATGATAATTCTAAGGGTGTTAAACCTGATTCCGGAACAAAGAATTATTATGTATGGACGGACAAAAACATAAATGAAAACGCTGAAGCTAAGGCAGTACATTTTAGATATGAAAATGATTATCCTGTAAAAACAGAAACTGCTGAAGAAGCGTACAATTCTGTTCTTTCCGGTGCGGGAGCAAGTGTAGTTCGCGATAGTGTAGACGCAAGAATTATAAATGATGTTAAGAACGGCACCGGAAAACTTATAAACTCTCAGACTGAGGTCGGAGGTTACCCGGTTCTTTCGGGAACAAAGTCAAAAGACAGCGATAATGACGGTATTCCCAATGAATGGGAGGATAAAAACGGTCTTAATAAGAATGATAAGTCGGACGGCTTGGCTGTTGCTGCTAACGGATATCTTAATATAGAGAATTATGCAAATGCACTTGCTGATGGTTCTTACGTCAGAGATACTGCATATGACCCGGATGTACCGGATTTTGATCCGGCTGACGACCCAATACCTTCCGAGGAACCAACGGCAACTCCGAAACCTGTAACAGAGTTTGTTTCCGAATGGAATCCCAGCAATAGCGACTTAGAAATTGAAAATAAAGAGCTTATGCCGGGACTATATAACGTAATTCCGTTTGACCGTGAAATGTCGGATACAATCACGTACAGTGACGGTTCAAAGTACAGTTATGCATTGACACGAAAAGAAAGTTTGTCTGACGGCAGACCGATTAACGGAGGCTGGGATGCAGAAAACGGCATATCAAAAGGTACGGGACTTAAGTTTACCGCACCTGAGGATGGCATATTCACTCTTTATGGGTATTCGGTAAGCGGTGAAAAAAAGTTTTATGTTATGCCGGAAGGCGTTAAAATCGATCCAAAGACTGACATAGAAGCGTTTGATAATGCTGCTGTATATGTTAATAATTGTGTCGGCAGCTCGGTTCCTATATTCTGTGAAGTTCAGCTTGAAAAAGGTAAAACATATTATATGTATCTTGACGGCTCGAAGATGAGGTTCTGCTATGCAAAATTTGAAAAATTCTTGCCGTATGAGATAGAAAATGCAGAGTTTGACGCGAATAAAGATTTAAGCGTTACCCTTAAACAGCACGATACATCGGTATCCGGCGGTACGCTTATTATTGCCGAATACGGTGCTGACAGTATATTAAAAGGCGTCAAAACCTTCGCTGTAGAGGGTACGGATATAAAGGATTTTAGTTATGTAAAACCATCCGATGTCGATCATATTAATCTTTATATTTGGACTGATACAACCGAAATTAAACCTCTCAGTGACTCAAAGCAGAATTTAAAATAAGAAATTGACATTTTATCCCCCGTACTTTGGCGTACGGGGGATTTTATTGTAATATTCAGACAAAACCGCTCATATGATATACAAAGCTATTTCAGGAGGCGGGATGTGTGAGGTATTACATAGAGGAAAGAACCGTAGAACTCGCAAAATATATAATCGAAAACAAATGTACGGTAAGAGAGGCTGCAAAAAAGTTTGGTATTTCAAAATCAACCGTACATAAGGACGTGACACAGCGGCTTCAAAAGATAAATAAGAATTTGGCTGATGAAGTTGGGGCTGTTCTTCTTGAAAATAAGAATGAAAGACACTTAAGAGGCGGACTTGCAACGCGTGAAAAGTATAAACATCTGCGTGAAGCGGGCTGATAGAATTAAGCCGTACCCTCGGGTGCGGTTTTATTTTATACATAATTTAGGAAAGTGTAAATCAAATATATTCTGTGTCGAAATTGTATTCATATATAGTGTTAACAATTTGTGAATAATTAGACAATCTGATTGACTATCATTTTTTAAAAAGTTATAATTAAATATATATATGAGTATTACAGATATTAAGAGGTTAATAGCTGTTTATTTATAACTAAAAGCAAGATTGCCCCCGCCTCTATAGGCGGCGGGTTATACTTACTTTTTTCAGTGGGAGATTGTAACTCCCACTGAAACGCCAAAGACGGGGCAAAGGCCCTTATCGAAACTATAGGAGGAAATTATATGGAGAGAATTGCAAATATATCAAGCGATGTATATACGCTCGCCGAAAAATGTATCAAAAACAATGCAATAGATTTGGATTTATACAGCAAGTACGATGTAAAGCGCGGTCTGCGTGATATTAACGGAAACGGTGTTTTAACCGGTCTTACCGAGATCTCAGAAATTAAGGCATCCGAGATAGTTGACGGCAGAAAAGTCCCGTGCGATGGAAAACTGTATTACCGCGGTTATGATATAGAGGAACTGATAAAGGGCCTAAACGGCAGACGTTTCGGTTTCGAGGAAATAACGTATCTGCTGCTCTTTGACGAGCTTCCGACACAGGATGAACTCAATAATTTTATCGGGCTGTTGTCACAGTATAGGGAATTGCCTACGTCTTTTGTTAGAGATATTATCTTAAAGGCGCCAAGCAATGATATGATGAATACGCTCGCCCGAAGCGTGCTTACCCTATATGCCTATGATAAGAAGGCGAACGACACGTCAGTGCCGAATGTTCTTCGGCAGTGTCTTCAGCTAATTGCACTTTTCCCGCTGTGCTCAGTTTACGGATATCAGGCGTACAATCATTATTTCGGCGGCAACAGTCTGTTTATACATAAGCCTGTGCCTGAGTTTTCTACCGCAGAGAATATTCTGCACTGCCTGCGCAGTGACGGCAAGTTTGAAGACATAGAAGCCAGAATTTTGGATATTTCGCTTATTCTTCACGCAGAGCACGGCGGAGGCAATAATTCAACGTTCACGACGCACGTTGTAACGAGTTCGGGAACAGATACCTATTCGGTTATTGCTGCATCGCTCGGCTCACTTAAGGGACCAAAGCATGGCGGAGCTAATATCAAGGTTGTTGAAATGTTTGAAAATATTAAGGAGAATATCAGTGACTGGAATGATTCAAATGAGGTAAAGGATTATCTTGCAAAAATTCTTGACGGTGAGGTTTTTGATAAGCAGGGCTTAATATACGGTATGGGTCATGCGGTTTATTCTAAGTCTGACCCAAGAGCCAAAGTGTTCAGCAGCTTTGTTGAAAGGCTTGCCGAAGCAAAGGGGAAGGACAAGGAGTATAAGCTCTATTCGTGTGTTGAAAAGCTTGCGCCTGAGATTATAGCTGAAAAGCGAAAGATTTACAAAGGCGTCAGCGCGAATGTAGATTTCTACAGTGGATTTGTTTATAAGATGCTTGATTTGCCGACAGAATTGTTTACACCTCTTTTTGCAATTGCGAGGATTTCAGGCTGGAGTGCGCACAGATTGGAGGAGATTATAAACGCCGGTAAGATAATACGTCCGGCTTACAAGAGCGTGCGTGAACACCGTGATTATGTGGATTTATGCTCAAGATAGAAATGGACTTTTTTCTAAAATTTTATCGAATAAAAGTCTTGACAAATAAAAAGTATTCGTGTATTATATAAACATAAACAGTAATGATAATCGTTACTGATTTGTGAGGTGATTTTATGAAGCGCAGCAAGCAAAGG
This sequence comes from uncultured Eubacteriales bacterium, assembly GCA_900542675.1. Classification (GTDB taxonomy): domain Bacteria; phylum Bacillota; class Clostridia; order Monoglobales; family Monoglobaceae; genus Monoglobus. Next base: position 14,263 of record UQOT01000050.1, read on the forward strand.
GACGCAATTTTAGACGTTCTGTGTTCGACTGATACTCATCCCACCGCTGACCAAATTTATGATGAGGTGAGAAAGATTATCCCGAACATAAGCCTTGGTACGGTTTACAGAAACCTCAATCTTTTATCCGAGAATAACGAAATTATAAAAATCGGTGTTATCGGTGAGCAGTGTCGCTATGATGGGCGCATTTCGCCGCATAATCACTTTGTATGTAAGTGCTGCGGATGTGTCTTGGATGTCAATATGGATTATGACGATTCGATTAATGAGAAAGCCGAGCAATGCATAAGCGGTGATATCGAGTACCACGATTTGACGTTTTACGGATACTGCGAAAAATGTTTAAATAATGCTAAAAAATAACTTTAATTTATATTTTATTCAGGAGGTAATTTATTATGAAAAAATGGGTTTGCGGAGTATGCGGATATATTTATGAAGGCGAGAGCGCACCGGAGCAATGTCCTCAGTGTAAGGCGCCGGCAAGCGCTTTTAAAGAAAAGACAGAGGGTCTCTCATGGGCTTGCGAGCACGTAATCGGTGTTGCGAAGGACGTTGATCCGCGAGTTATCGAAGGACTTCAGGCAAACTTCACAGGCGAGTGCACAGAGGTTGGTATGTATCTTGCAATGAGCAGACAGGCAATCCGTGAGGGTTATCCGGAAATCGGAGCATTCTATCAG
>UQOT01000051.1 GCA_900542675.1 uncultured Eubacteriales bacterium
GCGTTATTATGCCATTACCGCTCAAAATCGGAGACTTCTTTATATCCTGCTCAAGTATCATTTCTTTCATCATAAACGCATCGTCCAAGATAGCGTTTATGTCCTCTGCTGAGGTTTCTTTAAGTCCTAATAAATTATCAATCATAACTGTTCCTCTATTGTATAAAATAATAAGATTAAATTCCTATCCTTTAAACTGTGCCGGGCGGTCGCGTTTTTCAATCATAACGCAAGTCTCACCGTCAACATCTTCAAGATGCAGTGCGATACGCTCCAGATGTGAGCTCGGAACTCTCACACCGACATAGTCCGCACTTATCGGGAATGTCCGCCTGCCCCTGTCAATAAAGCACGCGAGCTGAACTTCAGACGGCGAGCCTATATTAAGCAGGGCGTCAATCGCGGTATGGATTGTCTTTCCCGTATAGAGTATATCGTCAACAAGAACAACAATTCTGCTGTCAATTGAAAAACTAATGTCCGTATCGTTAAGCACAGGGTATTTGGCGATTAAATTATGATCGGCACCGTACAGAGTGATATCAAGCGAACCGACGTCAACCTTCATTTCGCCCGACTTCTCGATTATTTCAGCAAGCATTTCTGCGACATTAACGCCGCGGCGAACTATACCGATTAAACAAATCCTCTTTTCACCGTAATTTCTCTCGATAATCTGACCGGCCATACGAGACAGTTTTTTCTGAATTTCGTCTTTATCCAAAATAACTGTTTTCATAAAATAACCTCCTAATACCGAATTTAAAAACGCCTATGCCAAAAATAGCAAAGGCAAAATTTGCCCTTGCTATTATTATATCCCAAATTCTTTAGTTTGTCTACAAAATTTTTATGTTAAGTCAAATTTATTTTTTACTCACCGCAGCGCGCCCTTATTGTATCAAGAACCGCGCGGTAATACTCAGGCAGCGGCGACGTGAACTCCATATACTCCCGCATAGTCGGATGTATAAAGCCGACTTTATATGCGTGCAGCAATTGACCGTTTAAATTAAACTCCTCTTTGCGTACTCCGTATGTCTTATCGCCTACAATCGGATGCCCATTTTTTGACATATGTACCCTTATCTGATGCGTTCGTCCGGTCTCGAGCACGCACTCAACAAATGTGTACTTATTAAACCGCTCCAGCACACGGTAATTCGTTACCGCGTCACGCGAGTTGTTATAGGTTATCGTCATCTTTTTTCTATCGCTTCGGCTTCGCCCAATCGGCGCGTCAATCCTGCCTGTATCGCTCTTTATGTTCCCGTGAACAAGCGCCTTGTACGCCCGTGTGAGGCTGTGCGCTTTTATCTGCTCAGACAAAAACAAATGCGCCTTGTCATTTTTGGCAACGAGCAAAAGTCCGCTCGTATCCTTATCTATTCTATGCAGAATACCCGGCCGCCTTTCTCCGTTTATTCCCGACAGCGAGCTGCCGCAGTGCCACAAAAGCGCATTTACCAGCGTTCCGCTGAAGTTTCCCGCAGCCGGATGAACGACCATACCCTGAGGCTTGTTAACCACAAGCATATCGTCGTCCTCATACACAACATCTATAGGTATATTCTCCGGCTTAGTCTCAATTTCGGCTGCCATAGGAACCGTTACGGTTACCCTGTCACCGGGCTTTAGCTTATAATTAACCTTGGTGACTGCGCTGCCTGAAACACTGACGCAGCCATCCTCTGTCAGCTTTTTTATTCTTGAACGTGTGACTCCCTGCATATTGTCCGACAAAAATTTATCAATACGTTCTCCGGCAGCGTCTACGACATCAAACTCAAATTTTTCCTCACACATATTCAGACCTCGGCTTCGTCCTTTTTCTCTTCGGCATAAAACAAAAAGTGTACGACAAGCGCAGCCGCACCAATGCACACCGCGATATCCGCTATATTAAATACAGGAAAGTTAATTAAGCAAAAGTCCAGAAAGTCAACAACATATCCCTTTGATACGCGCTCTATCATATTGCCTATTGAACCGCTGAATATCAGGACTGTGCCGAGCCTTAACCAAATATTTTTATTTTTTGCTCTGTAGAAATATATACCGAGTATCACAAGAATAACAACGGAAAGGGTAACAAAAATAATACGCTTATCGCGCATCATACCGAACGCCACACCGCTGTTTTCAACATATGTAAGATTAAATACCCCGCGGATTATCGGTATCATACCGATGTCCGCGAGGGTTCCGGATGCCCACAGCTTTGTTAGGATATCGCCTATCAAAACCAGTGCGCCTATTATTATATATATCATCTGTCTTATTTATCTGCCGCAACAAATTCGCCGTTTTCGTCAAGCTTAATCTTAGGCAGCTCCTGCGTAACCTTTTCAAGCTCCGCCACAACGCCCAAATCGCCGTCCTCTGCCTCATAGCTTTCGGGAATATCGGGAATGTCATTTATGTCGCTTTTTAAAACCTCAACCGCCTCTGCGCTGCTTCTTATTACGCTGTCGGTATCAATATTTATATCAGAATACTGCTTAATCGTCTCAAGCTGAGAATTCAGAAGCGACACAACCTTAGCCTTAAATACCTCAACACTGCGCTTCATTTCCTCATATCTGTAATTTATGCTCGTAACTTCCTTGGCAGCCTCGTTTATAATCTCTCCCGCCTTGGTTTCGGCGTCCTTGATTATTACCTGTGCCTGTTCGTGGGCGTTTGAGCGGATTTCATCACCCGCGCCTTTTGCCACCGAGAGAGCATTTTTTAAAGTGTCCTCCATAGACTTATACTGCTTAACAGCGTCGGTAAGCATACCTATTCTGTCCATAGCCGCCAAATTTTCCTGATAAATCTTTTCATAACTGATCGCGACTTCCTGCATAAAGTTATTTACGTCGGAAATACTGTATCCGCGCATTTCCTTTTTGAACTCCTTATTTTCAATATCAGCAGGTGTTAGCATAACAATCCTCCCCCACTCTAAATATATTTCTCTATTATAATACTATGTCTGCCCTTTGCCGTTATTCCGCATATTTCGGTAAGCTTAAACCTGCCAAGCGAGCGAACGGATATAATATCGCCCTCGTTTACGCTTTCCGATACGCTCTTTGCGGGCGAAAAATTCAAATTGACCTTTTCCGCTCTAATAAGCTCCGCAGCCTTAGAGCGGGACATATTATAAGCTTCCGCCACAACCGCATCTAATCTTAGACCCGACACGGTACCGCGAATAAACTGCGTTTTCTTTTTCGGTATTACCGCATCTGACAGAGCGTTCTTTTTAATACTAATCCCATGCCGTCCGACTTTGGATAAATTATTTATAATATAATCCGCCATAGCCGGTCTTACGAATATAATACACTTGTTGCCGTCAGGCAGAATATCGCCGATGTTATCGCGCGTTATACCGAGACCCATCAGGCTTCCGAGGTAATCACGGTGACTGAGCGTTTCGATATCGCGGCCCGTTATTTCAAGGACGGAAATTATATTGTTCTTATCCGTCTCAAGATACTCCGGACGTGCCGTAAACATACAACGCTCCGCCTCATCGTATCCACCGAAAAATTCGGTTTTAATATCCGACGAGACCTTGCCTTTGATTTCGTCTGCCACAACCCTCGCCGTATGCGGGTCCAAAAAGCCGACTGTCTTTTCGGTATACTGCCTTTCGGCAATCTCAATCGCGTCAAACACCTTAGAGACAACTATTTTGTCGTCGTGGCTGAGCGATGCGTTTTTACCCATATATTAGTTCCAGTCTCTGCCGAGATTTTTAATCTCATTCATAACGCCTACGTTGCACGGCGCAATCAGGAAAATTCTGTTAGTAACCTTTTGTATGCTTGCGTCAAGTGCGTATACCGCGCCGCTTACAAAGTCTACAATTCTTCTGCTTGTCGCTCCGTCAACCTTTTCAAGGTTAATAACAACCGGCTTTCTCTCCTTAAGATAGTTCACTATATCGGTAGAGTCGTCATACTTCTCAGGGCTCATAATAACAAGCTTCATCTGAGGGTTGTCCTCAAACCTGTTAACTCTCGATGCATTCCTTACAGAATTTCTCCTGCTCGGCATATATTCCTCATTCGGAGCAGGCTCGTCAAAAACTTCATCTTCACGATAATCATCGTAATACTCGTCCTCATATGTGTTTCCCATATCAACACCAACCATACTGCAAAACTTATCAATTATGCTACCCATTTTTGCTCCTCCTCAAAATATCTGATATCTGATTTTCATAGTTTACTGAATTTATTGGTTTTGTACGCCGTAATCTCTCGCGCCGAATATTGCCGTACCGACTCTTATCATTGTCGCCCCGGCTTCTATTGCCTCTTTAAAGTCGTTTGTCATACCCATCGAAAGCTCTCTGACCCCATACTGCTCCGCAAGCTCTTTAAGCCGCCCAAACAGTTCTCTGTTCTGCTCTCTGCTATAATCTTTTACGGATATGGTCATTAATCCTTTAAGGTTTATATTACTAAAACCTTTAAGCCTTTCAATAAAACCGCCAAGCTCCTCTTCACTTATACCGAACTTACTCTCCTCGCCCGAAATATTGACCTGAATTAACACGTCCTGCACTATTTCAAGCTGCTTTGCCTTTTTATCTATCTCAGCCGCAAGCTCTAAGCTGTCAAGAGAATGTATAAGCGCCGCCCTGCCGACAACATACTTGACTTTATTCTTTTGCAGATGCCCTATCTGATGCCAGCGTAAATCACAATCCGAATGTGAATTTATTTCATCAAACTTTGCTTTAAGCTCCTGCGGTCTGTTCTCGCCGAAGTCTTTGGCGCCGCCTAATATTGCTTCTTTGACATACTCAATAGGTTTTGTCTTTGACACGGCAATCAGCTTGATGTCTTTGGGATTTCTGCCGCAGGCAAGTGCCGTACTGTTTATTTCCGCAAGTATTTTGCTGTAATTCCCTTTTATATCGGGTTTCGCGGACTTATCATCATTCATAATATCACCCTCGAAATCTTATTGCCTAACCACTTTACCGTCCGTAATACCTTTCGTGTTGACTATAACCTCGTCATATATCTCAAGTCTCAGATCGCCGTCGCTTGATACAGCGCTGATTATCGCCCATTCCTTATTGTTATACAAAAGCTCAACCGGAACAAATCTCGCCACACCGAGACGCACTACATATACGCCCTGCTTGCCGTCAATCACGCGCAGCGCGCTTGACGGAACCTTTATACCTTTTGAACTCTCGGTCAGAAGCTCTGCCGAGACCTTGCTCGTCGAATATATAGAGTCGATATATCTTGTAGAGTACACGGTTACGGCGACCTTGCCGCCCTCAGCCTTGGAAACAGCTTTAACCGTTCCCGCAACAACACTGTCGGATAAATCGTAAAACTTTAAGCTTATCGAGTCGCCGACCTCAAAGTTGACCGCATCCTTCTCGGGTATATTTCCGACAAAGTACCACTCGTAATTATCTATAATCTTGCAAACCGCTTCGCCCGTGCTGACATTTGACGAAGTGCTTACATTCTCTTTTTTCAAGTTATTTATATATGACGGTGTCGCATCAGCCATCATATCAAGCGACAGCGCCTTTTCGTAGCCGTCTATTTTCGATGAAAACACACCCGCGCACGGAGCCGTAATATCAGACTTTGTTCCGCCGATATTGCTCTCAAGCTCAATCAGTCTGCGTTTTAAGTCACTTAAACGCTCCTCGTCGGATTTCCCGTTTCCGAGCGCACTCTGTTTTTTTCTGATATAACCGTTTATGGTGTCCTTTTCGGATATTATATCCTCAAAACTGCCATTTTCACGTTTTTGAGTAATCACCTGCGCCTGACCTGCAATATTCAGCTCAGTTTTCGCCGCGCTTGCCGAATACGTTTCTGCTGCGGAAGCACTGCCTTCTATCTCGGATATCTCATTCTTTATACGGCTTATCTCCTCAGTTTCGGCAGGATTGACTTGTCCGCTATATACCGTTGCCACAACGTTGCCTTCGTTAACGCGCTGACCTTCAGACGCACTGCATTCCAAAAATCCGTCAATCGGCGACGTAATTATCTCCTGATTGCGAAAGATATATCCGTCAGCCAGAACATACTCCTCTATGCTGCCCTTCATTGCGGTGAAAGTCTCCACCGTATCTCCGCTGTTTAATATAATGCTTATCACTATAAACACCACCGCAAACGCCAAAAACGCCTTCGGCAGAATAAACAGCTTTTTCTTTAGGCTTCGTTTGCGCCTTTTCTCATAGCGCACGCTGTCGCTCTGAACTGATTTTTCGGTAATTCCGGCATTTGAATTGTCAGTAGTTTTTGCCATAAAGACTACCTCCAATCATAGCAAGCGTTAAACACAATGATATAGTATCTACAGCATATTAACCATACATATCCAATCTACATATATTATAATACTACAGAATTTAAGTGTAAACCTCAAACGAGCAGTTGTTGTCAAACTGTAATACAATTGTAAAAAACAAAAGGCCGCATATGCGAATTTAACACATATTCAGCCATTTTATCTCTTTGTTCCGCTTAAACCACGTCATCTGCCGCTTGGCATATCTGCGCGAGGAAAGTTTAATTTTGCCGACTGCCTCGTCAAGTGTGCAATCGCCGTTTAAATATTCGACAAGCTCTTTGTATCCGATTGCCTGCATCGCGGTTGAATTTGGATTAAGTCCCATCCTCAGCAGATTTTCAACCTCACTCAAAAGTCCTTGCTGCATCATTATGTCAACGCGCCTGTCTATCCGGCTGTAGAGCTCATCGCGCTCTCTAAGCATCCCGAATACTTCTGCGTCGTACAACCGCTCCCTACGCGACTCCTTATCAAGCTGTGTCTTTGTCACGCCTGTTATCTTATATATTTCAAGCGCTCTAATTACGCGCTTTAAATTATTCGGATGCGAATTTTCGGCGGACTGCGGGTCTATCTCTTTAAGCATATTGTGAACATACTCATTGCCGTGCCTCTTGGCAAGCAGTTCAAGCTCACGCCGATACTCAGGGTCGCTCTCACTCTCTTTAAAATCAATATTATTAATCACACTGTCAAAGTAAAGTCCGGTACCTCCGCACAAAATCGGCACTTTCCTGCGAGACAGTATATCACCTATGCACTCTCTTGCCATCTGAGCAAATTTTGCAACGCTGAAATTCTCCCACGGCTCCGCTATGTCAATCATATGATGAGGAATACCGTCCATTTCCTCCTTTGTCGGCTTAGCGGTTCCTATATCCATATGCCTGTATATCTGCATAGAGTCACACGATACAACTTCGCCGCCGCACTCAGCCGCAAGCTTTATTGCATAATCCGTTTTACCGGAGGCGGTGGGACCAACCACGCCGTATATCTTTGGTTTTTCATCTGTATTCATATATATCCCTAATAATAGCCGTCAAACAACGCGTTTGAACATCTTTTCAATCTCATATTTTGTAATTTCAGCAACAATCGGTCTGCCGTGCGGACAAGTCTTTATCCCCTTTGAATAGAGCTCACTGACCTCACGCACCGTTTCTGCCATTTCGCTCATTGACAGTCTGTCATTTGCCTTTACTGCGTATTTGCACGAAATCATATCGAGAGCCTTCTCCTCAAAATCGGCAATGGGACGTCTTATGTTATCGGCAAACGCATCCGCAAGCTCAATCAGCAAATCCCTTATCGCAGCGTCGTCCGCGATTATCGGCGTTTCATTTACTATTACCGTATTTGTGCCGAACTCCTCAACCGCAAAGCCGAATTTCTTAAACTCATCAAGGTTCGACATAACCGCATCATACTCGATATGGCTGAGGTTCACAACAACCGGTGTCAGCATCATTTGAGACATACGCTCTCCTGCAAAATATGACTTCTTTAGATTTTCAAACCGCATCCTCTCGTGCGCGGCGTGTTGGTCAATCATAAACAAACTTTTGCCCTCGCACACAAGAACATAGGTGTCAAAAAGCTGACCTATTATTCTGTAATCCGAGAATATAACTCCGCCTTGTTCTGCTCCGACTTCTTCCTCCGCGCCGTTTTTGCCGAAGTTCATCTGTATATCCTCGTGCTGAACCGGCTGAGAGAGCTCGCGGGACTCTGCGATTTCATCTTTTATGGTATCGGTATCCGTCTCCGCCATCGGCTTGGTGTAGTTTAAGTAATTATTGATTATCTTGGGCGTAAGTCCCGCGGAAGCGTCGTTTAAATTAGAACCACCGCCCGAATTTTTGGGCGGAAATTGCTTTTTATATACGTTATTCGCATTTCCATTACTTCTTGAAAATCCAAAATCCGACGGTCTATCCTCCGATATCTCCATTTTCTGCTGTTCGGGCTTTTTATAAGGCTCGCCGCCGAACAGAGCATTTTTAACCGCGTGATAAATTATATCATACAGCGCCTTTTCATTCGCGAACTTTACCTCTGTTTTTGCAGGATGGACATTTACGTCTACAAGCTCCGGCGGCAATTCAATCGCCAGCACGAAAAACGGGAACTTGCCGACCATTATCGAATTTCTAAATGCCTCTCCCACAATTTTTGACACAACGTGGTTTTTGATATATCTTCCGTTCACAAACAAGGTCTGCTTTGTGCGGTTACCAAACGTAAGCTCGGGCTTTCCGATAACGCCGCTTATGCGCACGCCGTCCTCAGTATAATCGACCTTTTCAACAGCCTTCGCAAAATTCAGTCCGTAGACTTTAAGAATTACATTCACTATATCTCCGTCACCGCTCGTATTAAATATCTGCTTGCCGTCGGAAATATAATCAAAAGCAATATCCGGTCTTGAAAGAGCAAGCCGCGTCAAAAGGTCGGACACATATCCGGCCTCGGTGCTATCGCGCTTTAAAAACTTCATTCGCGCGGGAACATTGGCAAATAAATCCTCAACAACCATAATAGTACCGTCCGCGCAAGCAACCTCGTCCGGCTCGCCGCAAACACCGTGGTCAACCTCATAGTGAACGCCCACATCACTCTTTGCAGTCTTTGTGATGACATCAACCTTTGCGACAGCGCAAATACTCGCAAGCGCCTCGCCTCTAAAACCCATTGTTGAAATGCTGAACAAATCGTCGGCACTCCTGAGCTTGCTTGTCGCGTGGCGCAAAAACGCAGTGCTGACCTGCTCCGGCGGTATGCCGCTGCCGTTATCAGCAACACGTATAAGCTTTATGCCGCCGTTTTTAATCTCGACGGTAATCTTATCCGCGCCCGCATCTATCGCGTTCTCAACAAGTTCCTTAACAACAGCCGACGGCCGCTCTGCCACCTCGCCCGCGGCAATTTTATCCGCCACGTCCGGCGGAAGAACCTTTATCATATTGTCACTCAATTATTTCACCGCCCAAATCTACAATTTCTTTGCCTTTGCCTGAAGTTCATATAGCTTCGTGAGCGCTTCCATAGGCGTCACAATATTTAAATCAAGCTGTTTAAGCTCCCTTACAACTTCGTTATCGGAGGCTGCAAAAAAGTCCATCTGCTCGTCAAATCCGTTATCATTTTTAATACTTCCGCCCACGTTCGTCTTTATGGGCGCTGTATCAACCCGCTTTTGGCCGCGGCTTTCAAGCACTCCCGCAATCTCCTTGGCGCGCTTTATAACTGACTTTTTAACCCCGGCAAGATATGCAACCTCAACGCCGTAGCTCTCGTCCGCTCCGCCCGGAATAATCTTTCTGAGAAAAGTTATATCGTCACCGTGCTTCTTAACCGCTATACAATAATTTTTTACGTTGTCTATCGAATTTTCAAGCTCGGTCAGTTCGTGATAATGCGTTGCAAACAATGTTTTTGCCCCGCATTTTTTCACATCGGCTATATGTTCAACCACCGCCCACGCGATGCTTAATCCGTCATATGTACTCGTTCCCCTGCCAATCTCGTCGAGTATAATAAGACTATTTTTTGTCGCATTGTTTAATATGTATGCAACTTCCTTCATTTCAACCATAAAGGTACTCTCGCCTGAACTCAAATCATCAGATGCGCCGACGCGAGTAAATATTTTGTCCGTAATTCCTATCTCCGCCGAGGACGCCGGAACAAAGCTTCCCATCTGCGCCATAAGCGTGATTACCGCGACCTGACGCATATAAGTTGACTTACCCGCCATATTCGGTCCGGTTATTATAGAAATCTGATTTCTACCGTTATCAAGCTTTGTGTCGTTCGGAATAAATATATTTGAGCTGCCCAACGCTTCGACCACCGGGTGTCTGCCGTCTTTTATAACTATTTTATCAGAGTCATTCACCTCAGGCATAACGTAACCGTTTTTTTCAGCTACAGCCGCAAGCGAACACAGTACGTCTACAACAGCAACAACCTCTGCGGTTCTTCGTATGTCCGCATACTGCTCCGCCACCTTGTCGCGCACAGTACAGAAGATATTGTACTCCATCTCGTTTACGCTTGTGTCCGCGTTAAGTATTTCTTCCTCAAGTTCCTTGATTTCGGGCGTTACGTATCTCTCGGCATTTACAAGCGTCTGCTTACGGATAAAGTGCTCCGGCACATCATCTATATTTGACTTGCTGACCTCAATATAATAACCGAATACCTTGTTATATCCGAGCTTCATATTCTTAATTCCGCTGCTCTCTTTTTCCTTCTCGACCAAATCCTTCAGCCACGAACGTCCGTCGATCAGCACACTGCGAACTTTGTCAAGCTCCGCATCCGCCCCGCTCTTAATCATACCGCCGTTTCTGAGCGAAGCCGGCGCCTCATCGTCGATTGTATCATAGATTAGCTTATATAAATCACTCAGTACGCTGAGCTCTTTAAGCTGCGACGTCAAGAGCTTGCTTGAGCACCGCTCAAGGCAGCTTTTAACAGCAGGGAGCTTGCCGAACGAACTTTTAAGATTCAGTAAATCGTGACAGTTTGCGGTCTTATATACAACCTTTGACGCGAGTCGTTCGATATCCTTTATGCCTCTTAGCGCTTCGACAAACTCCGCGCGCAGCAGTGGGTTTTTATAGAGCTCATCCACCGCATACAAACGGTTTTGTATGCGAATTCGTTTCGTAAGCGGAGCCGTAATCATCTTACGCATAAGCCTTCCGCCCATCGAAGTCTTTGTTTTGTTAAGCACGGACAAAAGACTGCCTTTTTCCGAGCGGCCGCGTATAGTCTCGGTTATCTCAAGATTTCGCATACTGTAAACATCAATCTGCATAGTCCCCTCGCCCGAGAGGATTTCGATATCTTTAAGATTGTTCAGTTCGGTTTTCTGCGTATCCTTTAAGTACTCAACTATACCGCCGAGACTGCACACCGCGGCGCTCATACCGCTAAATCCGAGACTCTCGGGGCTTCCAAACTGATTTTCCGTATTGTCCGCAGCAGCGTCATATTCAAATGCCCAGTCGTAGTAATTCCTGATAAAGCAGTCAAACTTCTGCTTTAAAAAGTTAACACAATCGGTTTTTTCAAACGCTCTGAGGTTCATAATAATTTCGCTCGGGCAAAATCTTACAAGCTCGCTTACGACCTCATTATCCGCGTTTGTGCCGCTGTACTGACCTACAAACACCTCACCCGTGGTTATATCGACAAAGGTCAGTCCGACCGCATCTTCCGTGCGGCAATATGAGCAAAGATAGTTATTCCTCTGATCGTCGAGCGCCGCCGTATCCATAATCGTGCCGGGTGTGATTACCCGAATAACCTCGCGCCGAACTATATCCTTCGCCTCTTTCGGGTCTTCCGCCTGTTCACACACCGCAACATTATAGCCGTGCGCAACAAGCTTGCTCACGTAACTGTCAACAGAATGAAAAGGAACGCCGCACATAGGTGCGCGCTCCTCCAGACCGCACGCACGGCCTGTCAATGCAATATCCAAAACTTTTGACGCAGTCAGCGCATCATCAAAAAACATTTCATAAAAATCACCGAGACGATACATAAGGATTGCATCCTCGTACTGGTCCTTTACGGAAAAGTACTGCTTCATCATCGGCGTTAATTGTTCCCTGTCTATTATCATAATTCAGCCCCTTCTTTGACATATGCGCACCGCTTTTTTATTTTTAATTATTAATGGCAACCACCGCAGGTTGAACACGAACCCGTGCAGCCGCCCTCTTCCTCGCCTACTATAAAGTGCTTTAATATACTGTCCATCTGTCCGAGCAGCATTTCATACGCGCTCGCCGCCTCAAGGTATTCCTTAATCGTCGGATTAGCAGCGATTTTCTCAAACTCCTTCTGAAGATAATCGTTCACCTGCTTCGCCTCTTCGGGTGTCGGCTGCTTTTCTCTGAACTCATTCATCTTCTGCTCTCTTAACCTATTGTATCCGTCAATTAAGCTCTTTGCCTCGGCGTCCTTTAAAAGATTTTCGCTTGTTTCGTCCGCCTTTTGCTTAATCGGGCTTATCTTAATAAGCTCGCCGAGTTCTCTTGCCTTTTCAAAAATTGCTTCCTGATTTGTCATATACTTTCTCCTTTAATTATACTAAAAGTTCACCGAGCAGAGACCACGTCTGCGCCTTTGTAATCTTTATATCGCGAATTGTGCCTATCAATTCATTTTGCTTAAGGCCGCTCTTTTCGTACTCAAAATTCACAACCTTGCCGCCCTCGGTGCGTCCTGTCAAAGCGCTTTCATTTGTCTTGCTGACGCCCTCGACTAAGACCTTCTCGATTTTTCCCACATACTTATCATTCTTAAGTTTTGAGATTTCATTCTGAAGCATAAGCATTCTGTCAAAATTTTTATGCTTTTGCTCATCGCTGAGCACATTTTCCATCTCTGCTGCGGGAGTTCCGACACGCGGCGAATATATGAACGAAAATATCATATCATACTGAGCTGTCTTTAATATACTGAGTGTCTCCTCAAAATACTCCTGCGTCTCGGTAGGGAAGCCGACTATTATATCGGTAGTTATCACAATATCGGGTATTGCTGCCTTCACCTTGTTTAGTTTTTCCAAATACTGCTCACGCGTGTATTTGCGGTTCATATCCTTTAAAACTCTGTCAGAACCCGACTGAACCGGCAGATGCAGTTGATTGCATATCTTTTTCTCCTCAGCCATCACCGCGATAAGCTCGTCCGAAATATCCTTCGGATGACTTGTCATAAATCTCACACGCTCAATTCCGTCTATGCGGCATACCTCTCTTAAAAGCTCGTGAAACTTAACGCCGCCGTTTAAGTCGTTGCCGTAGGAATTGACGTTCTGCCCCAGCAGCATAATCTCTTTATATCCCTGCTCAGCGACAGAACGGCACTCGCTTAAAATATCCTCCGCATTTCTGCTGCGCTCTCTGCCCCTGACATAAGGCACAATACAATATGAGCAGAAGTTGTTGCAGCCGTACATTATCGGGATCTTCGCAAGAGGCGGCATATCGCGCTCTACCGGAATATCCTCAAATATTCTGCCCTGCTCTGCGCGGTTATCAAATACGCGCTGTTTCTCTATCGCTCCGAATAATATCTCCGGAAAGCGATACAGCGCATGAGTTCCAAAAACCATATCGACGTGCTTATACTTTTGCTTAATTTGCTTTGCGATGTGTTCCTGCTGCATCATACAGCCGCACAGGGCGATCACCGTGTCCGGGTGCTCCGCCTTATAGGACTTGAGCGCCCCCACGTTGCCAAACACCCGATCCTCTGCGTGCTCCCGCACGGCGCAGGTGTTAAAGAGAATAAACTGTGCTTTGTGCCGATCGTCGGTAAACGCGTAGCCCATATCCGCCAGCATACCCTTAATATGTTCGCTGTCCGCCACATTCTGTTGGCAGCCGTAGGTGATCACACAGGCCAGGGGCTTGTCCGTATAGCGGCTTTGCAGCACCGCCTGCACCTTGGCAGCGTTCTCTCTTTGGGCATCCAGTTCTTCTTTGCTGATGGTCTTGGTATTGATCAAGGGTACTTCCTCCGACATTGGCTTACAAAAGCCCATTTCAGGCTCCTGCACATTATAGCATTATAACAAATTCCGCGCCACGGTTCAATATATATAATATATAATATTTATTAAAAATAAGTGAATTTTTGTTCACCTTGCACCCTGCCATTGCTTTTGACGGCAAAAAGTGTTAAAATCCATACTTGCGTGCCGTGGATCGGCACGGAAAGAAGCAATTTGACGAGGTGATCTTATGCTGCACCAGCGCGGCGCCGGTGTGCTTATGCACATCAGCTCCCTGCCCTCCCCTTATGGGATCGGCGTGTTTGACCGGCACGCCCGAGACTTTATCGACCGTATTGCGGACATGGGCTTTACCTACTGGCAGGTGCTGCCCTTTAATCCGATTGACGGAGCCGGCAGTCCCTATTGTTCCCCCTCCGCTTTTGCCGGCAACTACCTGTTTATCGACCCACAGGGATTGCTGGATATGGGCCTGGCGACGGCGGAAGAAGTGGCGGCCAACCGCTACGACGGCACGCCGTACACGGCGGACTTTGCCTTTGCCGGTGAACGCCGACTGGCTCTGCTGGAGCAGGCTTTTTTGCGCCGGCTTACCGGGGTGGGTCTGAAAGATGAAAGCGATAATCCGGCGCTGCATGGTAAAATAAAACCGTTGCCCCCTTTAAAATAATAAGTCACGCGAGCAGCAGAATAG
>UQOT01000052.1 GCA_900542675.1 uncultured Eubacteriales bacterium
GCGGTATCTGAGCCTTGTACGCCTCCTGAATATCCTCACTGAGCTTATCGGTCATAGGCGTCCTAATAAATCCCGGTGCGATTGCGTTGCAGCGGATATTGCGCGATGCAAGCTCCTTTGCAACCGACTTGGTAAGTCCGATAAGACCCGCCTTTGACGCTGAGTAGTTCGCCTGACCGGCATTGCCCATAACGCCCGAAACCGACGCCATATTTATTATGTTGCCGCACCTTTGCTTCATAAGCGTACGAGTTGCCGACTTTATCACATTAAACGCGCCCTTTAAGTTAACGGTCAGTACCGCGTCCCAATCAGACTCACTCATACGCATAATAAGATTGTCGCGCGTGATGCCCGCGTTGTTTACAATTACGTCAATACTGCCGAACTCGCTCTTTGCAAAATCAATCAGCTTATCCGTATCATCAGGCTTTGATACATCGCCGAGTATGTATTTAGCGTCGCCGCCCAATGCCTTGATTTCATCGCAAACAGACTGAACGACCTCGTCCTGTCCTTCAATGTTTATGTCAAATACCACAACGTTTGCGCCCTCAGCGCCGAACTTTAAGGCAATTTCTCTGCCTATTCCTCTCGCGCTTCCGGTTACGATAACGCACTTATCCTTAAATTCCATTTCAAACCCCTCCCTATACTAAATGCCGAGCGCCGACTTTGTCTTTTCAAGTGACGCCATATCTTCTATGTTAAGTATCGTCTTTGTCTTGTCAATTCTCTTTACAAAACCGCTGAGCGCCTTGCCCGGTCCGAGCTCAATAAATGTATCGACGCCGTCGTCAATCATACGTCTGAGCGACTTTTCAAACAGTACCGACGATGAAACCTGACGAATAAGCAAATCCTTAATATCGTCCTTTGACTTTACATAATCGCCCGTCACGTTTGTAATAAGCGGAATTTTCATATCCGACACGTTAACGCCACTTAGCTCATTTGCAAGCTTTTCACCCGCGCCTCTGAGCATTGAGCAGTGGAACGGAGCCGATACGGGCATCAGCATAGCGCGCTTTGCGCCCTTATCCTTTGCAAGCTCGCACGCGTACTCAACAGCCGCCTTCTCGCCGGCAACGGTAATCTGTCCGGGGCAGTTAAAGTTTGCCGGTTCGCATATGCCCTTATTTGAAGCCTCGGCGCATATTGCACGCACCGTCTCCTCATCAAGAGCAATGATAGCCGCCATTGCGCCCACGCCGAGCGGAACCTCCTCCTGCATATACTTGCCTCTCTTTTTAACAAGTCTTACCGCATCGGTATAATTTAGACTTCCCGAAGCCACGTGAGCGGTGTATTCACCGAGACTGAGACCCGCAACAACATCTGCCTTTATCCCCAATTCTTCGGCAACAGCAAGCGCAGCCGCAGACATCGTAAGTATCGCCGGCTGAGTATTCTCGGTAATCATAAGCGTATCGCTGTCGCCATTCCATATCATATCCTTAACGTCAAATCCGAGCGCCTCACTCGCCCGGTTGAACGTATCGTCGGCAACCTTAAAATTCTCACAAAGTTCCTTGCCCATTCCTATGGCCTGAGCTCCCTGACCTGCAAACAAAAACGCTGTTTTCATTTAATGCTCTCCTTTATCTTTTGATTAAAATTCAACTCCGTCAAAAAAGTCCTTCACTATATCGGCACACGGTTCGATTTTCTTAACCATTGCCGCGCTCTGACCTGCCATAAGCGAGCCCATATCGGTATCGCCCTCCTGGAATGCACGTCTTAGACCACCGACGCCGAGAGCCTCGATTTCCTCAAAAGGCGCGCCCTCTTTTTCAAGTCTCTGATATTCCTTTGTGAGCTTGTTTTTAAGCGCTCTGACCGGTGCGCCCGTTGAGCGTCCCGTAACTACCGCGTCTCTGTCCTTCGCCTTTATAACCGCTTGTTTGTAGTTATCGTGCGCAAGACATTCCGTCGAGCATAAGAAGCGCGTGCCGACCTGAATACCGTCCGCGCCAAGCGCAAACGCCGCGCGCGTACCTCTGCTGTCCGCGTATCCGCCCGCTGAAACAACCGGAATTGTCACCGCATCAACCACCTGCGGAGTCAAAACCATTGTGGTAAGCTCTCCGATATGACCGCCGGCCTCAGTGCCCTCTGCAATAACAGCATCAGCGCCCATTTTTTCCATACGCTTTGCCATGGCAACGCTTGCGACAACAGGCAAAACCTTAATTCCTGCAGCCTTTAGAGCTTCCATATACTTTCCGGGATTACCTGCGCCCGTTGCAACAACGGCGGGCTTTTCCTCGGTCAGCATTTCCATAATCTCATCCGCGTTCGGGTTCATAAGCATTACGTTAACGCCGAACGGCTTGTCGGTGAGCTCTCTCGCCTTCTTTATCTGCTCTCTCACAACGTCCGCCGGCGCACCGCCCGCAGCGATAAGTCCGAGACCTCCCGCATTCGAGACTGCAGCCGCAAGCTCAGCCGTAGCGACCCATGCCATTCCGCCTTGAATAATCGGGTACTCAATATTAAGCAACTCACAAATTCTGTTCATAATAATTCTCCTCTGCTATATTACAGTTCTATAAGCGCACTGCCCCACGTGAGGCCGCCGCCAAAGCCTACAATTACAACCTTATCGCCTTTTTTTGCTCTGCCTTCCTCTATCGCCTCGCACAGCGCAATCGGCACGCACGCCGCCGACATATTTCCGTAGCGTTCAATTACATCTCCGTATACTCTGTCAGCGGTAAGCTTAAGACGCTTTCTTGCGCCCTCTATAATCCTTGTGTTTGCCTGATGCGGGATAACCAGCTTAATATCGTCCAAGCTGCATCCGACCTTCTCGGCAACCTCAAGCGTTGCGCTTGCCATTGTCTTAACGGCAAACTTAAACACCGTCTGACCGTCCATCCAAAGCGACAGATAATTGCCGAACGGTCTGCGCTCTTTATCCTCATCGGTAACCTTAAGTCCGCAGCAGGTCAGGCAGTTTCCCTGACCGCCGTCTGCGCCTATGACCGTATCCAAAATTCCCGTCTTCTCTTCGGCCGCCGTATACACAACCGCCCCCGCACCGTCGCCGAACAGCACACAGGTCGCGCGGTCCTTGTATTCGGTAATCTTGGTCAAAGTATCCGCACCGACTACAAGTACATTCTTATACATTCCGCTGCCGATAAACTGGCTCGCAATCGAGCTTGCATATATAAATCCCGAGCACGCCGCGTTTACATCAAACGCAGCTGCATTGACCGCTCCTATTTTACTTTGTACCAAACACGACACGGAAGGGGTGTACATATCAGGTGAAACCGTCGCTATAATTATAAGCTCAATATCCTCAGCCGTAAGTCCCGCATCCTTCAGTGCGTTTTCAGCAGCCTTTGCTGCCAAATCCGATGAAAATTCGTCCGCAGCGCTCATTCTGCGCTCTTTAACACCTACACGCTTTGTTATCCACTCGTCGCTTGTATCGACTATTTTTTCAAAATAAGCGTTGTCCAAAATCTTTTCGGGCAGGTACTTTCCGACACCCGCCACCTTCGCATAAAATCTATTCATAAAAAGACCCTCAATCTCTGACCGTTATAATTTTTGTCAAAAGCTATTCTACTCTGCCTCTTGATTACGGCTGCTTTCGTATTTATTTATATTCTCCGCGATAGTGTCAACCAGATTATTGTTAACCATCTCTATCGCCTGACGTATAGCGTGGTAAAACGCCTTGCCGTTTGAGCTGCCGTGCGCCTTGATTACCGGCTTGCACGCTCCCAAAATCGGTGCGCCGCCGTACTCGGTATAATCCATTGTCTTTGCAATTTCCTTTATACCTCTCTTAACAAGTACAGCCGCCAGCTTCGACTTTAAGCTCTTAAAGAACAAACCTTTAAGATAGCCCTTAACAACAATACCCATACCCTCCATAAACTTCAGTATTACATTTCCGGTAAAGCCGTCGCAGACCACAACGTCCGCTGCGCCCTGCGGTATCTCTCTGCCTTCTATGTATCCGGTATAATTTACGGGTATTTCCTTGAGCATCCTGTGCGCCTCGTGTATTACTGGCGTTCCCTTTTCCTCCTCGGAGCCGATATTGACAAGTCCTATCTTCGGACGGTCATTCTTTAAAATCTTCTCCATATAAATTGAGCCCATTATGGCAAACTGCTTTAAAAACGCAGCCGTACACTCGGCGTTTGCCCCGCCGTCTACCAGCAAAAAGCACCCCGCTGCGCTCGGCATAAGCGGAGCGAGCGCAACGCGCCGCACTCCTTTAATGCGCTTTACTATAAGCGTTGCTCCGGTAATCAGCGCACCCGTATTACCCGCGCTGACCAAAACATCTCCGTCGCCGTGATGCAGCATATCAAGCCCAACCCTTAACGAAGAATTCTTCTTCTGCCGTATTGCTGAGGTCGGCTCATCATCGCCGCTTATCACATCATCGGCATTTACGGTTTTTATATTATTTCCGCTGTATCCATACTTTTTGAGTAATTTTAAAATAACGTCCTCTTTGCCTACCAAGGTAATCGTCTCTTTAAAATCCCTCGCCGCCGATACGCAGCCCTTGACTATTTCATCAGGCGCATTATCGCCGCCCATAGCGTCTACAATTATATTCATCTTCTCATTTCCTTAATCCGCGGCCTATATAATGTGTCAAATCATATCCGCATATTCTCTTATCTTTGAGCACTGTTCTCTATCTTCTTAAAGTTAATATAAAACAAAGAAAATATCAATACCCGTAACACTTATGTAACAATACTGTTACTTAAACGTTATTAAATCCTTGCTTTTATAGATATAATCCATCCCCGAGACAACAGTAAGCACCAGTGACACAATCACGAGCAGCATAACCAAAAAGTTGCCGAAGCCGCCCGCAAGCGGGTCACGGTATGACATAACAATCTGATTAATTATCGCGACAATAATAAGCGCGAACTGAGATACCGTCTTAAGCTTGCCCCATGCGCTCGCGGGGATAACCTCGCCGCTCTCAAGCGCAAGCATACGCACGCCGGTCACGATAAGCTCACGCGCAATTATGATAATCAGTACCCACGCATTTATATAAGGCACGCCGCCCTGCATAAAGCATATAAGCGCCGCAAATACCAAAAGCTTATCCGCCATAGGATCCATCAGCTTTCCGAAGGTCGTAACGCTGCGAGTTCTGCGTGCAATTTGTCCGTCAAAATAATCCGTAACCGCCGCAAGACAAAATACAACGAGCGAAAAATAAAGTCCTGCTGTGCCGCAGCACAAAAACAACAGCATAAAAACCGGTATAAGTATAACTCTGAATAACGTCAGTTTGTTAGGTAAATTCATTACTCTCTCTCCTTTAAATGACCCATCAAGTCCATATCTATAGCTTCATCCACCGTGACATAAGCAAAATCGCCCGGATTTAAAACCTTATCGGCTGTAAAGAACACCATTCCGTCTATCTCAACCGAGTCGGCATACGTCCTGCCGAAGTATCGCTTAATCACGGGATCTCTGCCCTCAACAAGCACACTAACCGTGGTACCTACCTTCTTTAAATTATTTTCATCGTCAATCGCCGCCTGAGTCACCATAAGCATTTCCTGCCTGCGGCGTTTTTCCTCGTCCTCGACTTGATTTTTCATACCGTACGCTGGCGTATCCTCCTCGCGCGAGTAGATAAACGCACCCATACGGTCAAACCTCGCCTCGGTCACAAAATCGCACAGCTCATCGAACTCTTCCTCGGTCTCACCGGGAAATCCTACAATAAGCGATGTACGAATTACCGCGTCAGGAATTCGCGAACGAATTCGCTTCATCATATCAACAATTTCCGCCTTGTTTGTGCGCCTGCCCATCAGCTTTAAAATTCTGTCATTGCAATGCTGGATAGGTATATCAAAATAATTGCAAAGCTTTTTTTCCCGCGCGAACACATCAATCAGTTCATCAGTCACAAGCTCGGGATAACAGTAGTGCACACGCACCCACTCAATACCGTCTATGCGGCACAGTTCACTCAAAAGCTGCGGCAGACGATACGCGCCGTATAAGTCTATGCCGTAGCGTGTTGTATCCTGCGCTATTACAATAATTTCTTTGACGCCGACATCCGCCATTTTCTGCGCCTCGGCAATAATATCCTCAATCTTTCTGCTGCGATAGTCTCCGCGTATCGACGGTATAACGCAGTATGTACAATGATTGCTGCAACCCTCGGCAATCTTTAAATACGCCGTATACCCGGGCGTTGTGCGCACTCTGTCGTGCTCAAACATAAGCGGCGTTTCGGAGCAGTAAACCCTCTCGCCGCACTCGGGATCCGCGCCCCAAATCTCATTTATCTTATCGACAATCCTGTCAAACTCATTTGTTCCGATAACTAGGTCAACCTCGGGCATCTCGCTGATTATCTGCTCCTTATACCTCTGCGCCATACAGCCGGCAACAACAAGCAATTTCGCGCTGCCCTGCTTCTTGTACTCCGCCATCTCAAGAATACAATTTATCGACTCCACCCTTGCGTCCTCAATAAACGTGCAGGTATTCACGATTATTACATCGGCATCAGCTTCGTTCTCCCAAAGCTCAAAGCCGTTTTCGGTGAGGCACGCCATCATCTGCTCGCTGTCAATTAAATTCTTTGAACAGCCGAGCGAGACCACAGCGACCTTTTTTATATTCTGCATTTCCATAATCCTACTCTTTAAAATCAAATTCATAGCCGGACAATACTTCTCTTATCTCGCCGAGCGAATAGCCGCGGCGGGCAAGCATTGTACGGAATTTTTCATAATCCCTGCGTGTTTCTATAACGGTACGCTCAAGCCTCTGCTCTACAAACTCAGAAAGTGCCGCTATACAGTCCACTTCAGCCTTAGCCGCCGCGCGGTCGATAACACTCGCCGCAACGCCCTTGCGCATAAGCTCCTGCCTAATGCGATACATCCCCTTATAGCCTATATTCACCGCATCGGTAATATAGAACTCCGCATACAGTAAATCGTCTATCGCACCCTCAATAGTAAGCTGAAGTACAGCTTCCTCCGCAGCAGCTTCGGTATAGCCCTTTCTGCGCAGACGCTCAACAATTTCGTTCGCCGTATACATTCTTGACGACAAAAATCTTGCAGCGTACCTCTTCGCCTTTAAGACCTCTGCCGCGTCCGGCTCTTTATCGCTCTCCGCGCCGTAATTATCAAGATCTATCATAATCAATTATCTTATTTTTTCTTTTTCGGCTTCGCAAGTCCCGCAACCGGAGTATCATCGAACATCTGCTCATTCTCCTCGCCGAGCAGCGGCATACCGTTCGCCTCGCGAACCTTGTTTTCTATCTCGTCCAACAGCTCGGGCGTCTCCTTTAAAACCTTCTTAACGGTCTCGCGTCCCTGACCGAGCCTCTCGCCCTCATAGCTGAACCACGAGCCGCTCTTTTTGACGATATCAAGATTAACCGCGCAGTCGAGAACATCGCCCTCGCGCGAAATACCCTCGCCGTACATAATATCAAACTCCGCCTCTTTAAACGGCGGTGCAACCTTATTCTTAACGACTTTTATCCTCGTCCTGTTTCCGACAACGTCACCGTCGGATTTGAGACCCTCTATACGTCTTACGTCAAGACGAACAGAAGCGTAGAATTTAAGCGCACGTCCGCCCGCTGTCGTCTCGGGATTACCAAACATAACACCGACCTTCTCACGCAGCTGATTGATGAATATTGCGGTACAGTTGGACTTTGAAATTATACCCGCAAGCTTTCTGAGTGCCTGTGACATAAGACGCGCCTGCAGACCCACATGGCTGTCGCCCATAAGTCCTTCAATCTCGGCTCTCGGTACAAGCGCCGCAACTGAGTCAACAACCACAACGTCAATCGCGCCGCTTCTTATAAGCTGCTCGGTAATCTCAAGCGCCTGCTCACCGGTATCCGGCTGAGATACGATAAGGTCGTCCACATTAACGCCGAGCGCCGCCGCATAAACGGGGTCAAGAGCATGCTCCGCATCGATAAATGCTGCCTCACCGCCTCTTTTCTGCACCTGCGCCGCAACGTGGAGCGCAACGGTCGTCTTACCCGACGACTCGGGACCGTATATTTCAATAATTCTGCCGCGCGGCAGACCGCCTATTCCAAGCGCAATATCCAGCGAAATTGAGCCTGTCGGAATAGCCTCAATCTCATTTCTGGGCTTGTCGCCCATACGCATAACCGCTCCCGTTCCGAAATCCTTTTCTATCTTCGACAAAGCAAGCTCAAGAGCCTTCTTTTTCTCCTCATTCATAAACTGGTAACTCCGTTTCCTGAAATTTAACAAAAATGATT
Organism: uncultured Eubacteriales bacterium; assembly: GCA_900542675.1. Lineage (GTDB taxonomy): Bacteria > Bacillota > Clostridia > Monoglobales > Monoglobaceae > Monoglobus. Next base: position 8,300 of record UQOT01000052.1, read on the forward strand.
TTTATACATAAATATTATAAATTACCGTCATTACCATGTCAAGCATTTTTTAATTCTTATAACTCAAAGCACAAAATAAAAGCCCCCCTTTTAAGGGGAGGCAAACACCATCACGCACATATTATGCGTAAATCCGCACTCTCTATTTTATGTACTCCGACAAATCAATATCATTATCAATACAATACTTAAGCGCAGACAACACAATCTTATTCTTGCTTCCGCAGCCGAACTTTGCCATATAATTCTGCATAGCTTCAGTCTCGGTCTTTCTTATACTCACCGTAAATCGGTTATACGTTTTGTCCACATACTTCCTATTTGCACGTTTTTGCGCTTCCGTTAATTTACTCATATTACTCTCCTTGGTTATTTTGCATAAATTATATAGATTGGTGGCATATATTATTATAAATATTTTCACAACAAAATCCTTGACAAATATATGCCATCAATGTATAATACTATCATAAAAGCAATGCTTCAATGTTGCGAAACAAAACAATACGCACACCTGTGAAAGACTCCCCAACGGGGAACTGGCTGTGGCCACACATCTTTGATGTGTGACGGCAGAAATTAGCAGCTCACCGCCGCAGTATGCAATGCCTTTAAGTTGAATGCGCAAATGCGCAAAGCGTGACTGAGGGGGTCGCCGTATGTGCCAAACCACATACCTTGGCACATAACCACAAATTTGCAGTACCCCCGTTTGTAGGGAGCGTCCACCGGGCGCTCCGTGCCAAACAAATGTGAGGCGCCAAACCCGCATTATATAGCGCAAGCCGTTAATGCGCACGGAACGCCGAGTCGTCGTTCCCTACACACATATATTCACGTTTTCGCCAAATTATATGGTACAACCGTAAATCCACACTCTCTATTTTATGTACTCCGACAAATCAATATCATTATCAATACAATACTTAAGCGCAGACAACACAATCTTATTCTTGCTTCCGCAGCCGAACTTTGCCATATAATTCTGCATAGCTTCAGTCTCGGTCTTTCTTATACTCACCGTAAATCGGTTGTACGTTTTGTCATTATACTTCTTATTTGCCCGCTTTTTTGCTTCTGAAACCTTTCCCATAATAATCTCCTTGGTAAAAATATATAATCTACATTCAATGATGTGTTGTAATATTGTGTATAATTTTTATAAATAAAACTTGACACAATCACTACATCAGTGTATAATATTATCATAAAACAATGCTTCAATGTTGCGAAACAAAACAATAAGCACACCTGCGAAAGGCTCCCCGTAGAGGCGCCTTTTACAGCCAATCTTGCTTCAATGCTACGTAAATCTGCTATACCTATCTGTTATCCAAATCAAGCCCCAATACGCTGCGGCGAATTAAATCAAGAGCATAAAGCGATGTGCGCTCACGAACCATTTCGCGGTTACCTGCAAAGTTATATTTAAACGCCTTATGCACATCTTTTGTACAAATTGAAATATATACGAGACCGACGGGCTTTTCTTCGCTTCCTCCGCCGGGGCCTGCAATTCCCGTTACCGCCGCGGCTATGTCCGCGCCCGAGGTTTCTCTCGCGCCGCGTGACATCTCAAGCGCCGTCTGCTCCGATACCGCTCCGTACTTATCGAGAGTCTCCTTCTTTACTCCTAGCAGACGCATTTTCTGCTCATTGGAATATGTCACATATCCGCAGCCGAAGCACTCGGACGAGCCGGGTATCCTTGTAATCTTTTCAGCTATCATTCCACCGGTACAGCTCTCTGCCGTCGCCGCGGTCAGTCCATTTTCACGCAGCAACTCAACCACCACGTTTTCAAGAGAATTATCTATTCCCGTACCGTAAACCCTGTCGCCGAGCATATCGCGTATTTTCTGCTCCATCGGTGTAAGCATCGCCTTAGCATTTTCGACCGTGTCCGATTTAGCGGTAATCCTCAGCTCAACCTGACCTATCTTGGCATATGGCGCGACCGTCGGATTGTGCGACTTGTTCATAAGGTCACCGAGCATCTCGTCAACCTTGGACTCACCGAGCCCGAACACACGAATTGACCTTGAACGAATAACGCCGTCGGAGAATTTTTTAAGATATGGAATGACCGACTCATCAAACATCGGCTTCATCTCACTCGGCGGCCCCGGAAGCATTATAAACGTGCACTTTTCGCTTTCAATAATTGCTCCGGGCGCAGTTCCATTATTATTTTTAAGAATGATACAACCCTCAGGCATCTCTGCCTGCTTAAAATTATTTTCTGGTATTTCCGTATGATTTTTTGAAAATCTATCGATAATCCGCTGTCTGCTCTCATCATCAAGTACACATTTTTTCCCGCAGTAAGCGGCAATAGTCTCCTTTGTGAGATCGTCAACGGTAGGACCCAGTCCGCCCGTTGTGATAACCGCGTCAGCCCTGCCCGCTGCAAGCTCAAGCGCAGCTTTAAGCCTGTCCGGGTTATCGCCGACAACCGTCGTGTAGTACACGTTAAATCCAAGCTCGCTGAGTCTGCGGCTTAAATACTGCGCGTTGGTGTTCACAATTGAACCGAGAAGCAGCTCCGTTCCTACAGATAATATTTCAAAATTCATAAAATCATTCCTCCTTTGGAGACCTTTCATCAGCGGTCGAATGATATTCGCCCCATACGATGTCTACGCTCGCGGATACGTCCAAAAGCCAACGCAAAACCGCGTATTCGCTAAACTCTGCCTACCTTCACAACTTCCGCGTTCTCGATTGCAATTTCTATCATTTTATCAATATCAATCAGGTTCTTTTCTGCCTCTATTATTTCTTCTAGCTTCGGTTTGGTTTTGGGGTGCTTGGGCACAAAGATTGTACAGCAGTCCTCATACGGCTGTATTGAGGTTTCGTACGCATCGATTTTCTTTGAAATCTGCACGATTTCCTCCTTGTCCATTCCTATACACGGACGGAACACCGGAAGGCTTACCGCTGAATTTGTGCAGTACAGCGCCTCCATCGTCTGGCTCGCCACCTGGCCTATACTCTCGCCTGTAATAAGCGCTTTGCAATCATTATTTACTGCTATTTTCTCCGCAATCCGCATCATTATACGGCGCATTATTACCGTCAGGTAATTCTTCGGGCAATTCTCTATTATACTAAGCTGAATTTCTGTAAACGGCACGACGTACAGGTTTATGCCGCGCGCATACTTCGACACAATCTTTGCGAGGTCAACGACCTTGTCCCTCGCGCGCTCGCTTGTGTACGGCGGGCTGTGGAAGTACACCGCGTCAAGCTTAACTCCGCGCTTTGCAATCATCCAGCCCGCCACCGGGCTGTCAATTCCGCCGCTTAAAAGAAGCGCAGCGCGTCCGCTGCTGCCAACGGGCATACCGCCCGCACCGCTGAATTTCTCCGCAAAAACATAGGCGTCACCGCGCACCTCAACCTGAACCAAAATATCCGGGTTGTGTACGTCAACCTTAAGGCCGTCTATGTTTTTGAGGATTGCCCCGCCGACCTCGCGGCTTATCTCAGGCGAACCCAGCGGGAATTTCTTATCCTCTCTTTTCGATTCCACCTTAAACGTCTTTCCTGCGGTATCGATATTTCTCATACATTCCACCGCGGTTTTCTTGATACTGTCCATATTCTTTTCGCATCTCACTGCGGGACAAATATTGGCTATACCGAAAACCTTCTTAAGCCGCTCAACCGCCTCGCCCATATCTATTTCAGCGTCAAGCGGCTCGACATAGAGCATCGACTGAGATTTTCTTATGCTGAACTTTCCCAAATCGGCAATCGCCGACGCAACGTTATCCGCCAGCTTTGCCTCAAACTTCGGCCGGTTCAGTCCCTTCAAAGAAATCTCACCGCATTTTAATAAAATAAGGTCTGTCTTTTGCATAATATTCTCCTTGTATTTTCGTTTGTAATGAATATAGCGTTCCTATCTCATATTCAGCTTTCTAAGCCGCGGAATAATACTCTTGAGCGCCTCTATCGCCGCATCAGCGTCATCTTCCGTATTAAACTCCGAAAGACTGAAGCGTATACTTCCATCTATCATCTTCCTCGGCACGCCTATTTCCGTCAAGACATAGCTCGGCTCCTTCTTGTGGCTGCTGCATGCGCTGCCGCTTGATACAAAAATATCCTGCATCTCAAGCGAGTGCAGTACGACCTCCGCCTTTGTACCGCCGAAGGATATATTCAGTATATGCGGCGCCGCAATTTCCGGTGTATTTATCATTATATTATCTATATTGTTTTTTATTCCGTCTCTCAAACGGTTTCTGATTGCTTCCATACGCGAAGTCTTTTCCGCAAGATCGGTCACCGCCATCTTTGCGGCAAGTCCAAAGCCCACAATTCCCGGTACGTTCTCGGTGCCGGAGCGCAGTCCCTGCTGCTGTCCTCCGCCGAACAAAATTGGCTTTACCCGCACGCCCTTTCTGATATAAAGCGCACCCATACCCTTGGGACCGTGTATCTTGTGCGAGCTAAGCGATATTAAATCCGCGCCGAGACTGTCCGCCGTCATAGGCACCTTGCCAAAGCCCTGAACAGCGTCAACGTGCATAAGTGCTCTTGGATTTGCAGCCTTCAAAAACCTGGACATCTCTTTAACCGGCTCTATTGTGCCAATCTCATTATTGACAAGCATTGCTGTAACCAAAACCGTATCGGGACGTATCATTCGTTTAAAATCGTTCAACTTTACCCTGCCGCTCGTGTCAACGGGAATATATTCTACAATATATCCGCGTTTTTTAAGCTCGTCAAGCGTATTTAAAACCGCAGGGTGTTCAAGCGGAGTTGAAATTATATGCCGCCCGCGCCCCGCGCCCGTCGCGCCGAGCAACGCAATATTGTCCGACTCGGTTCCGCCCGACGTGAAAAGTATTTCACCCGGCGATGCCTTTAAAGCCGAAGCTATACGCTCCTTTGCCTGCTTTACGGCGCGCTCAGCCTCAATGCCGAGCTTGTGCAAAGATGACGGATTGCCGTAATTTATCTTCATTGTATCATAAACAGCAGCAGCAACTTCGTCATACGGACGCGTCGTCGCGCTATTATCAAAATAAATTTCCATAAATCATCCTCCGAAATGAATGCTTAACGCATTATTATATTTTAACATACAGATTAGAAGTTTTCAACCGCCATTTTAAAAATACTTCTATAATATAGTATATTTCGACATTAATCTTGTGTGAACTTTATTTTTAAAATATACAAAAAACCTCTGACCGAGAAGGTCAGAGGTAAGAAATTGGCAGCGTCCTATGTTTCCGGGAAGTCGCCCTCCAAGTATTTTCGGCGCTAAGAAGCTTAACTTCTGTGTTCGGGATGGGAACAGGTGTTTCCTTCTCGCTATCGCCGCCAAATCATCGCAAACTTCGCTATGCTGTGTCATCGGCTGCTCGCCAATGACTTCACACGCTTCGTTGCTTCGCCTTTTTCTAACAAATCAAATATAGATTTGTAATAAACAATATTCAAATGTGTTTGATTGAATAGAGAAGAATAAGTTAACTTACTCTTAGATTTTTACCTACATAAGGTCAAGCCCTCGACCTATTAGTATCGGTCAGCTGAACATATTACTATGCTTACACCTCCGACCTATCAACCACATAGTCTACGTGGGGTCTTACTTCTTTTAAAGAATGGGAAATCTTATCTTAGGGGGGACTTCACGCTTAGATGCCTTCAGCGTTTATTCCTTCCGTACTTAGCTACCCAGCCGTGCCTTTGGCAAGACAACTGGTGCACCAGTGGTACGTCCATCCCGGTCCTCTCGTACTAAGGACAGCTCCCTTCAAATTTCCTGCGCCCGCGACAGATAGGGACCGAACTGTCTCGCGACGTTCTGAACCCAGCTCGCGTACCGCTTTAATGGGCGAACAGCCCAACCCTTGGAACCGACTCCAGCTCCAGGATGCGATGAGCCGACATCGAGGTGCCAAACCTCCCCGTCGATGTGGACTC
>UQOT01000053.1 GCA_900542675.1 uncultured Eubacteriales bacterium
ATATAATACTCATCGCCGATACCGGTTATATCGAAGCTGCCAAGCAAAGTTTTGGTCTGGTATACGGTTGAACCCGCTTCTGTCTGATATACGTTAAGCTTTGAACCTGCCTTTTCAGCGATTAAAAATGCCTTATCCTCTTTGATGTTTTCAAACACCTTTAAGGTCTGCATCTCGCCGCCCTTTTGAGTTCTTCCCTTCACACTGTACACACGCTCACCGCCTGTCATATCGCAGCCGACATAGTACGCAGCGCTGTCAGTATCAAGACTGTCTCTTAAAACAAATCCTATCTGGCTTCCGCCTTGAACACGAAGTCTTGCATACAGCCGCATATCCTCGGTAAACTTCTGATACATATATCCAAACTTATCGCTCGTGCCGCCAATCTGACCCGAGCCGGTGCTGAGCTTATATGTATAGTCGGGCGTCACCATACTGTACATCTTAGCGTCGCTGCCGCCCATACCTATATCCGCCATTTGCCACGGCGTTAAATCACCCGACACCGAAACGCCGATTGTCTGCGCTCCGTCACCGTAGTTATCGTCTATGCATACAACAGTCAAAGTGCCCTGCGTTGCAGTTGCAAAGCTAAGCGGGATTTTCACCGTGCTCGTTGTGTTCGGCGCTATATCAACCTTTTGAGCAACAATTTCTTCATCATTGAACAGTACAGAAATCTGTGAAACGCGGCTTGTATCCGCTTTGACACTAAGCTCAAGCTCGGTATTGTAACCTATACGCTGATTGTTCTCTATATTTTTAATCTCTACCGTGGGTGATGTCTGATTTTTAATTACTGTAAACGGAACCAAAGCAACATACTTCACGCCCGCGGGAACGGTCTCATAAACACTTGCCTGAGCGGAAGCAAGCTTGTATTCATACCCATTTTCGGAAAGCTTCTCCCATTTAGCAAGCGTCTTTGCGCAGTACAAATCTATATGTTCGCCTCTGACGGAAATTTTTAAATACTTATAGCCCTTATCATCATTTTCACTGAGCGTCGGATTGTCCGTCTTTCCGTAGCGAATTACCCGCTTGTAATCATCGTTGTAACCGCACTGGATTACGTATTTGTCAACGTGTATGCCCTTAAAGGTGTTCTTTGCGATGCTCGGAACATCCTCAATCTCTGCAACTACGTCAAAATCGCCGCTGACTGTCTCATCCGGCTGAGCCGCACCCTTTACAAATACATTTACCGCGTTGCTGTATGTATAACTGCCATCGGGATTTATTATCTTCGCGCAGACTGTATTTACGCCCTCTTTAAGCTTTGCCGATAAGCTGCCGCCCAAAACATCGCCTATCTTTTCGGCTCCGCTGTAAAGTTCTGCCGTTTTGCCGTCCGCACCGCTTATCGTAAAGCTAATATCATCACTCGGGCTGACATAATCTGCCGCACTTGATGAAAGCGTAATATCTCCCGAAGATGTGTAGCTGATCCCCTGCTGTGCAAAAATCTCCAGCCACGTATAGCCGCCGGGGCCGATATTCAGCGAATCGTTCGGATTGGTCTTGTCAAGACCCATCTTATCCTCCCACTCGTCCGCTATACCGTCTTTGTCTGCGTCATAATCCGCAGCTCTCGACTCGGATGTCCATATCGGATAACCTCTGAAATCATACTCGCTCTCGTGACCCTCCGGTATGCCGTCAAGCGGGTCATCAAGCAGATTGTAGCTTCCGTGAGTTCCGTCGCCCGTACCTGTGCGGTTAATTACATTATTAATTACACGTGTATCAACCGCATCTCTCTTTGGCAGCTTCGCTCCTGCATCATCGATAACCTTGTCATAAGCTTCCTGAGCGGTCTCGGTGCTGACCGGATAATCCTTAAGATATGTTTCATTCGGAGCAGCAAGCTTCTCGTGCGACGGATTTCTTGCGTCAAGATATACGCCCGTACCCTTTTCAATCTGCCAATTATCCTCATTAACCGCCTGAACATATTGCATTTCGGTCGGGTCTGTGCTGTCGTCGTCAATATAGTTGCCGCTTGCGTATACCGCTCCCGACCAATTCTTCTGATACTTATTTCCCGGACTGAGCTCAAATATTCTTGAACGCTTAGTCGGCGTGGATTTTACAAGCTTATTTCCGCCTGCATCCGTTTTTATATTTCCGTTTGCGTCTTTTTCGTACTCATTACCTGTTGCGGGACCTGCCTTATAATAGTTATTAACTATATTGACATTTGCGCCGTTCTCTGCTCCGTAACCCGCTTTGTCGCCCCAGTTATAGAATACGTTATTCCTGATATCAACAACTGTTTTGTCATCGGTGTATCCCGGAGTCATTGAAACTGTCTCGCTTGTACCGATTTTCGGATTACGGCTCTTGTGGTTTGCAATCAGGTTGTGGTGATATGTAAGATTTACACCGCCCCAAATTCCTGCGTAGCTGTGCTCGCCCTTATCGTGAATTGAACTGTTTAGCGCCTCCGACACAATACTCCACTGGACAGTAACGTCCTTTACGGCAATGGTTGAAAGGTTTTCATCGGTTCCCCAGCTGATACTGCAGTGGTCCATAATTACGCGCTCGGTTCCTATCGGCATACCAAATCCATCCTGAACAAGCGTGTTACTGCCATCCGCAAGCTTTGAACCGACTCTGAACCTTAAATATCTTATTATTACGTTCTTTCCGTTAATCTTTATACTGTTTCCTCTGAAGCATATACCGTCACCGGGAGCCGTCTGACCGAGTATTGTCATATTGTCGTGCCCGATCGAAAGCTGAGTCTTTAAGTCAATATATCCCGATACGTCAAACACTACGATACGGTTGCCCTTTGATACCGCGTCGCGGAAGGAACCTTCGCCGCTGTCGTTTAAGTTCGTTACATGGTATACTTCAATATTCTCGTCCGCATCAAGCGCGCCTCTTGCGCCGCTTGTGTACATTCCGCCGCCTTCTGCGCCGGGGAATGCAATAACCTTGGACGAGGTATCGGCCGCCGCCTGAACCTCTGCAGCCGATATGGGCATAGGTGCGGCAATACAGCTGACCGCAACCGCCGAAGCCAAAACAAGCGAGCCGAACTTTTTTATAAATTTGACTTTCTTCATATATAATCCTCCTTACAGCTAAGGTGCATTATCTGTTCATCTCATCTTGACGGCCGGTCGCCTTATGAGATTTTATTACACCGTCTATCTCGCCGAGGCTGCTCACCGCCATATCGCCGAGCACGGTATTTTTAACAGCCGACATCGCGTTGCCGTATTCAACCGCTCTCTGCATATCATCGTGAGTAATCATTCCGTACAGTGCACCCGCCAGATAAGCGTCACCGCTGCCTACGCGGTCTACAACTTCAATATTATTATAGGGCTCCTCCTCATAGAATTTGCCGTCATAATAAATCTTTGAATTAAAGTTATGTATCTTGGGGCTGACCACCTCACGGCGGGTTGTTGCAACCACCTTGCAGCCGTAATCATCGGAATAGCTCTTCATAATTTCCTCAAGTGTGCCTGTCCTTTGAAGCATACGCCTCGAGGTTTCCTCAGATACGAACAAAATATCGACATACGGGAATATACTCTCAACCGTCTTGCGTGCGGTCTCCTCGTCCCAGAGCGATGCGCGATAGTTTATATCAAACGATATTATCGTACCGTTCTCCTTAAACTTCTTGATTATTGCAATCGTGTTCTCCCTAAGTCCCTCGTCTATTGCCAGGGTAATACCGCTTACGTGAAAGACCGAGGTCTTATAAAACACCGACGGATTTATCTCAGAAACCTTAAGGGTCGTCATAGACGAGTTCGCCCTGTCGTATACAACCGACGACTTTCTCGGATACGCACCCGTCTCGTAATAGTAAACGCCCAGTCTCGCCTCGGGCGAATAATCATACACTATGAGGTCGTCGCTGACGTTGCCGTATCTTATCATATTTTTGATAAAGTGTCCGATTTTGTTCTCGGGCAGCTTTGTGATAATGCCGCTCCTTATACCCAAAATAGCGCTGCCGCTCGCAACATTAAGCTCCGCGCCGCCCGCCTTTTTGTCAAATGTATAGCTTTGGGAAATTTTATCCGTTCCCGGCGGCGAAAGGCGAAGCATAACTTCGCCCATCGTCACCAAATCATATTCTCTGTCTCTTTTTATAAAATCCATTTTTTACTCCTTTTTATGGTATATAATTTGGAATGATTTTGCTTGAACAGCTATGCCAAACCCATATTTTGCGTATTCATATGGACGGCTTTAGTTATGCGATGCTCAACTGTTAGTTACTGCCGTTCACACACTGCGTGTGTGGCCACGCCCGCCGCACCAAGCCGCGGCGGCATTGTCCAAAATCATTCCAAATTTAAAGTGTGCGTCAAGCTAAACTTCAATACCGAAGTAATTCTTTGCATTATTGAAGCAGATGCCCTTTACTATCGTCTCAAGAGTATCCATATCAGCCGGGAACTCTCCGTCCTCAACCCACGTGCCGAGGATATTACACATAATCCTTCTAAAATACTCGTGTCTTGTGTAGGATAAAAAGCTTCTCGAATCAGTCAGCATACCGACAAACTTATTGAGTGCGCCGAGGTTTGCAAGAGCCTTCATCTGGTCGGTCATACCGTCTCTCTGGTCGCAGAACCACCAGCCCGAGCCGAACTGGATTTTGCCGCCCGCACCGGGACCCTGGAAGTTACCGAGCATTGTACCTATAACATAATTATCCTTCGGATTTAATGTATAGAGTATTGTCTTTGGCAGATTGTCCGTCTTTTCCATCGCGTTTAACAGATTAGACAAATCCTGAGCAATTGAGTAGTCGGCAATAGAGTCAAAGCCCGTATCCGCGCCGAGTATATCAAACATTCTCGTGTTGTTGTTTCTGAGTGCGCCGATATGAAGCTGCATTGTCCAGCCGAGTTCAACGTACTTCTTCGCAAGGTCAATTAATACCTGCGCCTTAAAGCCCTTTATCTCGTCAGCTGAAACAGCCGCACCGCTCATAACCTTTTTAAATACGTCGTCTGCCGAAATTCCCTCGCAGTACGGAACACCGTCAAGTGCGTGGTCCGAAATGCGGCAGCCCGCCTCATTAAAGAAGTCAATTCTGTTATATGCCGCCTTAATCATATCATCATATGATTTAATATCCATACCTGCCGCCTCAGCGAGCTTGCCGATATACGGAACAAATGTAGGCTTGTCGATATTTATCATAAAGTCGGGTCTGAATGCCGGCAAAACCTTTGCCTTGATATGACCCTTTTCTGCAATCTTCTTGTGCCACTCAAGGGTATCAATCGGGTCGTCCGTAGTACAAATAGCCGCAACATTTGAATTGTTGATAAGGTATGACGGACTCATATTCGTCTCTTTGATTACCGCATTTGCCTTGTCAAATATCTCCTTTGCGGTATCTGCACGGCAGATTGTGTCAATACCGAAATATCTCTGAAGCTCAAGATGCGTCCAATGATAAAGCGGATTTCCGATACCGTACTGCAGCGCGGAGCAGAACGCATTGAACCTGTCAAAATCCGACTGCTGATTTCCCGTTCTGTGACCCGTCATATACTTCTCGTCAAGCCCCATTGAGCGCATATAACGCCACTTATAATGGTCTCCGTCAAGAAAAATCTGTGTTATACTCTCAAACGGCTTATCCTCGTACATCTCCTGCGGACTTAAATGACAGTGATAGTCAAAAATCGGCATATCCGCCGCAAAATCGTGGTACAGCTTCTTTGCCGTTTCATTGTGAAGCATAAAGTCTTTGTCCATAAATTTTTTCATTTTTAAACCTCCGTTACTCACATTTTTTGTATGATAAATATATAAATTTTCAATAATAACATATAGTATCACTTGTACATTATACACTATTTATATAGTAAATTGCAATAGTTTTTTATGATATTTACAAATAAATATTATTAAAATTTTCCCAAAACTTTGCTGCAAATACGCTCTGCTCCTGCAACAGCGCAATTTTAGCAAATTTTCAGTATTCATCAAAAAAACTATTGATTTATTGCCACTCGTATGGTATAATTATTTTATGAGCTTTAAATGGAGGTTTGCTTTATGGGTTTACCGGAAGGCAGAGATTTATATATAGAAAGAGAAGAAAACAACAAGCCTTACGTTATGAAGAATTCTCATATGCACGATTACTATGAGATGTACTATCTGATGGCGGGCACACGAAGATATTTTATCAATCATACGCTTTATAATATGGAGCCGGGCGACGTTATTTTGGTAGGCAAGAACGACCTGCACCTTACGACAATGATTTCGTCGGAGCATTATTACGAAAGATACCTTATGACATTTAATGATAATTTTGTGGACAAGGTGTGCGAAAATATAGACAGGAATTTATTTCTAAGCGCATTTAAGTCTAAAAAGGTTCACGTGCCGGTATCAAAACGCTACGCGTTTGAAGGGCTCTTGCACAAGCTGAGCGCCGAGTGTGAAAAGACCGATGAATACGCGAACTATCTGTCGCAGGCGCATATGTCCGAAATTATAATATTCCTTGACCGATGCGCCGGGCTAGGCGTCGTGCCGTTTGACGATATCAGCGTCCACGAGGAGCGTATCCAGCAAGTTTGTAAGTACATAGTCAACTATTACAACCAGCCGATTACGCTCGCCGAGATTTCAAAAATGGCGTATATGAGCCCGACATACTTCTCAAAGAAGTTTAAAAAGGTCACGGGCTTTGGTTTTAACGAATATCTAAATAACGTTCGCATAAAAATGGCGACAAATATGCTTATCGAAACTCAGTATTCGGTAACCGAAATTGCTCGCTTCTGCGGCTACAAAGACAGCAACTACTTTGGCGACGTATTTAAAAAAATAATGGGTGTCTCGCCAAGCAAATACAGAAAAGCCAATTATACGTTTTAAAATCAAAAAGCATTGCCCCAAAATATCGGGCAATGCTTTTAATTGTTATGCCTCCGTTTCTCTTAATCTTTCAACTATGCTTTGCTTCTCAACCGATTTCAGCACAGGTATCGGAAGCAATATTCCGATTACAAGCAAAATCGGAATTGTTACCATAAGCGGGAGCAATGTAAAACGGTATGTGAAAAACCACAGACTTTTAGCTATAGTATCGGCGAGCAGCGCCGACGCCCCAACACCCAATATGACCGACAAAATTCCCGCGCCCCCGGTATACAAAATTCCCTCGGCTATAAGCATTCTTCGAAGCTGTTTTGAGGTCATACCTATTGATTGAAGCATTGCAAATTCACGCCTTCTTGTCAGTATACTTGTAAGCATCGAGTTGATAAAATTCAAAATTCCGATAAGTCCTATAATAAGGCTCAGCACTCCTCCGACTATAATGACAGTATTGCGGAGCCCCTCAAATTCCTTTACCTTGGTAGCCCTTGACGAATATGCCATAACAGGCTCTATGTTTTCAGTGTAATTTTTTAAAAATGCGTCAGTTGACGCTTCCGCGCCGTCCTCAACATTATAAACATAGCTCATAACACCGGGATTTGCGACCATTGTTTTATAAATATCGGCAGGCAGATAAAAAGAATAGTCATATCCCATTCGGCAGGAATTTGTATAGGTGTTTACCTCTACCTTTGCCATTACTTCATAATTATGTTCGGTGTATTCATTTTCGCCCGCACTATAACTGTCACCCTTGTAATTGCAGAGAGTTACGATATCACCCACATCATAATGTGAAGTTTCCCATATAGGACTATGATCATCATCAAGCACAACGCCCTCTAAGATATATTTGCCTGTTTTCAGTTTTTCATAGTCAATCTCCCCGTCCAAAACCTTTAAATTACCGAGAGGAAAATCGTCCAAGCCGTAAACCGCACAAAAATAACTTCCGTTATCGTCCTCATTTACTCGAAGATAATGCGTGCCGCTCCCGTTTGGAATAACTCGAAAACATTCCGCATCGTGAATATCTGCATAAAAACGTCCGCCCTCTTTAAAGCCGTTTTGTGTCTCAATCGCCGAAATTGTGCTGTCAGTTACGGTGTCCTCCTCGCCGCTGTAAGCGTAATTTATCAGGTTGGCGTGCGAAACAAAAAAATCGGTTTCAACAAAGGTTGATAAATATTTATCCATATCAAAGCCAAGACTCATTGTATAAATAGTATTAAACAACACAAGCGATAAAGACATTGAAACAATAACAAGAGCTGTTCGCTTCTTATTCCGTCCTAGATTTGCCGCCGCCATACTGCCGATTTTCACACCGCCGCGCGATTTACGCTTTTTCTTTTTTGTGTTTGTATTATCTGTATATCTTACCGCTTCAACAGGCGATACATTCGCCGCAATCCTTCCCGGTTTTGCCGTACTTATCGCAACTGTGACGAGTGCAAAGATTGTACTTCCGATAAATATGACGGGATTTGCGCTTGTGGTAAAACTCGCGCCTGCGTAGGCGCTGTTATTCATTATAAGCGGAACAACCGCCGTGCCTATAAAATATCCCGCGACCAGTCCAATCGGAATACCGAAACACGACAGTATTAAAGCTTGCCGGCGGATGATTTTCTTTACCTGCTTACCTGTCGTTCCGATGGTTTTGAGCAGTCCGTAAAAGCGAATGTCCTTAATAACGGAGATTTGAAAAATATTGTATATTATTAAGTAACCCGTAAGTATTATAAGAGCAACCGCCGCCAGAACTCCCGCGGCAGTCGGCAAGTCGAGGTCAAAGTTACTCGCCACATACGACCAATTTACGTTTGAAGCAATGTAATTCTGCGCATTTTCGTCTGTTGAATAGCCGCTTTCCGTAATTATGCGTTCCAGTTTATACTCTAAGCCAAAGGAATTTTTACACATAATATAGCTGTTTATAATTCCTGTCATTTCACCGGTATCTTTATAGCTGTTATAAAGCTCGTCAATATGAGCGTCTATGTACGCTTTTGAAACCACCATAATCGACGCCATATCAAAGGTAGGATCGGCTTCCCACCAGCCGGACAGCACAAAATTACGCTCAACAATTTCACCGTTGTGGATTTTCAGCTTAAATGTTACGGGCGCGCCGACTTCCTCAGGAAGTCCGAGCATTTTCATTGCCCTTGTGTCCATTATGATTTCGTTTTCCTTTTCGGGCTTGCGTCCATACGCAGGCACACAAAATCCCAATTCCATACCGACATCATTCATATAATAAATTTCGGCGTGACGCTTTAAAAGCGCGTCGCTCTCCACGCTGTCGCATATTATTCTGTTATAAGATATCTTATCAATCAGCTTATGGTTTTTTATTTTGTTATATTCCTCATCAGTGATGTATTTAAAAATCAGCATACCGTCGCCGCCCGCCTGACGCATTGTTTGCTTTTGAATATTTTCAACCATTCCGCTTCCGACCGTAAAAAGCGCGGTGAAAAGTATAGCTGTAAGTGCAATGGCTGTTACAGCTATTATGTTTCTTGAAACGTTCGCCCTAAAGCTGCGGTTTGAAAGACGGCGAATTGCTTTTTTACTATTTACTTTAAGCATTGCTGCCACCTGCAATTCTTCCGTCCTCAATTCGGATAATCCGATTTGCCGTTTGCGCTATTTCCTCGTTATGCGTAATCATCACAATCGTCTGAGAAAACCGCTCGCTTGTTACCTTTAAAAGTCCCATAACATCAAGGCTTGTTTTGCTGTCGAGATTTCCAGTAGGCTCGTCCGCTAGGATAATTGCGGGTTTAGACGCAAGTGCGCGGGCAATCGCAACACGCTGCTGCTGTCCGCCCGAGAGCTGATTTGGCAGATTGTTTGCTTTTTCGGTAAGCCCGAGCGTTTCAATGATATTATCAATATGCTTTTTATCAATTCTGTTCCCGTCAAGCTCAATAGGCAAAACAATATTTTCATATACATTCAATACGGGTACAAGGTTATAGCTCTGGAATATAAATCCGATTTTTCGTCTGCGGAAAATAGTCAGAGCGTCATCCTTTAACGAAAATATATTTTTACCCTCTACCTCAACTGTTCCGCTCGTCGGTCTGTCAAGTCCGCCGAGCATATGCAAAAGCGTTGACTTGCCGCTGCCGCTGGTTCCGACAATCGCCGCAAACTCACCGTTTGACACGGATAAATCCACTCCGTCAAGCGCTTTGACGGTAGTATCGCCGCTGCCGTAATATTTTTTCAGATTTGTTGTTTTCAAGATATCCATATTAATACCTCCGTATAAAAATAGTGTAGGTAAATTTCTTTACATACACTATTATAATTCATAAAACTTTCTCAAATCTTTCTGAAATCTTACAGTTTTGAAAGATTTGGTTTATTGGGTAGAAATACGGAAAACACCGAGCCTTTTCCTTTCTCGGAGGATACTTTAATATATCCGCCCTCTTTTGTGAGTATCTCCCTCGCAAGATATAGTCCGATACCGACGCCGCTCTCATCGCTTACCTCGGGCGAACGATAAAAACGCGTGAATATTTTCGCGGTTTCCTCTTCGGAAATACCTATGCCCGTATCTGTTATATTCACGCACACAAACATTTCATATTCCTTTGCGCTCAGTGTAACCGTACCTCCGGCGGGCGTATACTTTATCGCATTATCAACAATATTGGATATCGCTTCAAGCGTCCACTTAAAATCAAAAACAGCCGTAATATCGGATGTATTCTCTATATTATAGATAATCCCTTTTGCCGCCGCTATGCTTTCACAGTCAACACATTCAAGCAATTTTTTAACGCTGTTTTCTTTCGGGACAACATTTATAATTCCGTTTTCCAAACGAGATGTTTTAATCAATGACGAAATCAGGAAACTTAGCTTCTCTGTCTGTTTTTCTATATGCGACACAATTTCTTTTTCATTTTCAGCCAAATTAGGTATTTCTTTAAGAAGCTGCGAGTATAACAAAATATTGGATAGGGGCGTTTTAGTTTGATGGGATATATCCGCAATTAAGGTCTTTATTCCGTCCTTTTCGGAATTTACCTGTTTTAATGCGGCGCTTCCCGACATTAAAAACCGATACATTTTTGACTCTAACTTCGAAAGCCGTTTTTCCGTAAACTCGCTTTCGGAAAAGTTACTGTCTATCGCGCTGTCAAGCATTTTATCAATATCCGTTAAGACCTTTGATGTTATGAGGTAAATTGCACATATTATAACAATCAGAATAATTATGATTATCAGCAAAAAATTTATCATTCTTTTTTCTCCCAGACATAGCCTATTCCGTAAACCGACTTTATGGGAATATCGGATATTTTTTGCCTAAGTCTTTTAACTGTTACTGACAGCGCGTTTTCCTCTACAAATTCCGCACCGTCTGACCAGACGCGATCAATGAGCATTTCGCGGGATAGAGTACGCCCACAATTTTGAACAAAAATTTTTAAAAGCCTCTGTTCCGTCTTACTTAGCTCAACAGGTGTATTATTAACATAAAACTTCATATTGTCAAAATCAAATTCATATTTACCCAAATGAAAAACATTACCGTCATTATGTCCGCGTCTTAAAACCGCGTTCACCCTTGCACGCAAAACCGCAAGCGAAAAAGGCTTTGTTATATAATCGTCCGCACCTGTTTCTAGGCCTGTTACAATATCTATCTCCATATCGTTCGCAGTCAAAAATATAATCGGCACCTTACTTGTTTCCCGTATTTTACGGCAAAAATCAAGTCCGTTTCCGTCAGGGAGATTTATGTCAAGAATGATTAAATCTATACTGTTGTCCAAAAGCTTGCCTGCTTCTTCTATACAAAAGGCCTGCAAAATATCATCGCTGCTCAGTGATAACGCAATTCCGTTATTAAGTGTTTTATCATCTTCAACAATCAGTATTTTCATCACTGTGCTCCATATCTTACTCGCACCAATTATTTTCTATATTTGATTTGAGCTCTTCAAACATTTTTGTGTATATCTCTTTGGTTTCGCGCACGATGCCGAGCGCGATATCCTCGTTGTACGAATGTGCGACGTTATTGCACGCAGTAAGCGCTTTCAGCCACGCCTCGCTGTCATCTATCATTCCCGCCGTACACGGCAAGGTCGATGTCGCTGCGTTCTTTGTAATCCCCGCGTGCACGCGAGCCGAACAGGGTAATACGCTTAAGCTCACACTTCTTCCCTATATCGATAATGGAATTCAGCGCCTCGTCCGTTAAGCCGTAACCACCCATTTTATTATCCTCCCGACAACCATTACTCTATATACGTTCTAATTCTGAACTCAACGCCGCAGTTTTCGGCGATTTGTCTGCACTTTTCTATGTCCTCGTCCGGCATCGTTTTGTCAACAACCGTAAACACAACTCTTCCTGCGTAATCCTTAGCCAAAGACGCAAACTCCTGAAGCGCGCCGAACGCATCCTCGCCGTAACGGCTTCTGCATATTTCCTGATATTCCTTCGCGTTAGGTGCGTTTAGGCTGATTGACACAACGTCTATTACGCCCTTAAGCTCGGGTGTAACGTCTCTGCCGCAGATTAAATTTGCCTGACCGTTTGTGTTTATACGTATCGGCAAATCAGGCTTTTTCGACTTAAGCCACTTTGCAACCTCGATTAAATCATCAAACCGCTCGGTCGGCTCACCGTAACCGCAGAACACCACTTGGTCGTACTTACTTAAATCGCGCTTTTCAAAATCGCTCTTTATCTCGTCTACGGTCGGCTCGCGGTCAAGCCAGAGGTCATCCTTTCCGTTGACATTGTCTTTCTTTGTACGCACGCAGAAGCTGCACGCATTTGAGCATCTGTTTGTAATATTTACGTACAGCGAGTTATGATATTCATATGTTATTGTCATTAAGATCTCTCCTTAACTTATTATTTCACTTATTCATCAAGCAGCATATTACTGAGCGCCATATAAATTAATTTCTTGTTATAAAGGTCAATCTTTTCCTTCTCACTTTCTCTGCGCTCGGCATCACTGAGTAATGTTAAATCAATCTTTTTGTCCTCAGTCGTATTCAGCAATATTGTAAACATCGCACCTGCATCCAGATGGTTTGACATACAAATCTGAGCGCCCATCTTTTCGGCAAGCTTTTGACACACCAAAAGTCCAACGCCCTTATACGGTCTTTTGCTGTCATCGGCGTTTAACAATTTGTCTACCTTGTCATCCATCATTCTGTTAATCTTTTCGACATTTATACCTGTGCCGTAATCTAAGACCGTGATTGCGGCTTTCGTATTGTTACAAACGCGGTTTAAAATAACATCAACACGCTTAGAGTCTGCATGTCCGTGCTTAAGCCCGTTTGTGATAAGATTAATAAGTATCATTGTGAGCTCCGTGGCGTGCGCATTCACATACACGTCTTTTCTCACATTGCTTCTAAACGCCACAGTTCCAAAATTTTTATTCGGCAGAACTTTTGATATAAATTTCAGATAATCTTTAAGCATTCCGCGCAGCTCAACCGGTGTTTTTATATTATACCCCAGCGACTCCGCTTTAAAAAGCTGACATAAGTTTACCGTATTATACGCATATCCGATTGCCACAAGTGAAATACTTTCAAGCGTTGTGATTTCCTCTTCGTCAAAAACTTTCCATTTGAGCACTGCATTCACACGGTCGTTTATTGACTCCACACAGTCATCCGCGTTCTTTATAAAGCAAATCATAAAAGGCGTATCAAGCTTATCTGCCGATTTGCAGGCTAAACGCGACCCTTTACTGTTTGCGATATCTTGCACGTAGTTTCTAATTTCAGCGTCACTGACTAAAGTTAAATTTTTCGAAATATTACTCTTCATATAAATACCATCCTTTTATAATTTATAATCCTATTAAATATAGTAACATATTCAAGTCCGTTTTTCAACTATTTTGTCTATTTTTATCTTGAAAATTTTGATTATAAGTCGTATAATTATAACTGATATGTAAAGGAAGGAGACATAAAATGCTTACTTTAGACAAAGTTTATCACGCAGCCCATGTACTCAAGGAGGTCATCAGGCCAACGGAACTCATCAGGACGACAAGAATGTGCCAAAGCTGCAATCTTTATATAAAGGCGGAAAATCTTCAGGTAACCGGCTCATTCAAAGTCAGAGG